>CAJLLL010000044.1 GCA_905207485.1 uncultured Phascolarctobacterium sp. | reverse complement strand
GGGGGCAGGGCAGCGGCAAATTCTTTTATCTGCCGGAAGCGCATACTGACTTTGCCTTTGCCATTTACTGCCAGGAATGGGGACTTATCGGCGCACTGTTTTTGATATTTTTGTTTGCGCTTTTAGGCATTGCGCTGTTTAAAATGGCGGCTGCCTGCCGTGATGAAGAAGGTTTTATGCTTATCAGCGGCGTAACGCTTCTGGTTGTGGGGCAGGCTGCGGCCAATATGCTGATGGTATGCGGCTGTCTGCCGGTTATCGGCGTGCCGCTTTCGTTTATAAGTTACGGCGGCACTTCTATGGTGGTATCGCTTACGGCGCTGGGGCTTGCGCTTTCCGTTTACAAGGCGGAAGTTAAGCGCGAAAAACGCGAGGAGATGCTGCGTGATGCAGGCATGCCGCCGATTATGCCCACAACTGCCCTGAGAAACAGGGGGTGGCGCAAATGAAAAAACAGTTTAGCTTTTTTAGCAGCAAAAAACGCTTTTTCGGTTTATTTGCGCTGATATTTGCAGTGTTTGCGGTGGTTATAGGCCGTTTGGTATGGCTGCAGGTTGTGCGCGGCGAAGCGCTTGGCAAGCAATCAATGGCGCAGGCAATGGGCACTGACGTTATGTATTCGCCCCGCGGCGCTATTGTAGACTGCAACGGCGAAGAACTTGCCGTAAGCATTATGGCAAAGTCGCTGTATGTTGACCCGGTGGAAATGGAAGACCGTCCCGGCAGCGCAGCAGCCAAAACAGGGCGCAATGTTAAGCGACTGGCGGCAGATTTGCTGGCGGCGCCTTTAGGCATCAGCGCCGAAAGCCTGTACAGCGATTTTACAACCGAAGCACGTTTTATATGGATTAAACGCACCTTATCCCCGAAAGAGGCGGACGAGGTAACGCGCATTATAAAGGAAAACAAAATTCCCGGGCTGCACTTTTTGGAAGAAAGCAAGCGTTATTATACCAAAAAGACTATGGCAGCGCAGATTCTCGGTTTTGTAGGCACGGATGACAAAGGGCTTGCCGGCATTGAACTGGCGCTCGATTCCGTAATAAAGGGCGCGGCAACGCAGCAGGAAGAAATGGTGGACGCGCTCGGCAGGCCGATGGGCGAATCGGGCATGAATGCTACACGCCCGCAGAATATGCCTACCGTGTACCTTACCATAGACAGCAAAATTCAGTTTGTGCTGGAAGATGCGCTGGACCGTGCCATGGAAGAAACAAAATCCAAAGCGGCGGCAGCCATTTTAATGGACCCGCATACAGGCGCGGTGCTGGGCATGGCCTCACGCCCGACTTTTGACCCCAACAATTTTGGCGAGTATCCGGTAAATACGTGGACCAACCGCGCTATTTCCATTATTTATGAACCGGGCTCCGTTTTTAAACCGATTGTGGGCTGCATGGGGCTTAGTGAAAACATCATCACCCCTCAGACGGTGTTTGAAGACCGCGGCAGCATAAAAATTGCCGACCGCGTTATCAGCAACTGGGATAACGAAGGCCGCGGCTATGTGCCGTTTGAGGATATTATCAAATACTCCATCAATACAGGCATGGTGCAGCTTGGCATGCAGCTTGGCGCCAACCAGATGATTGATTACAGCAAGAAATTCGGCTTCGGCAAGCCTACCGGCATAGAACTGCCCGGTGAGGAAAGCGGCATTTTGTACAACCCGGAAGATATGTACGAACCGGATATTGCTACAATGGCGATTGGGCAGGGCATTGCCGTAACGCCGCTGCAAATGCTGCGCGCTATCTGTGCCATTGCCAACGGCGGCGAACTGCTTGAACCGTATATTATTGATAAAATTGTGATGCCCGACGGGCGTGTGCTGCGTCAGGGCGAAAAACATGTGGTACGCCGCGTTATCAGCGAAAACGTTGCCAGCCAGATGCGCATGATGATGGAAAAAGTTGTCAGCGAAGGCGGCGGCAAGCCGGCGCATATTGCAGGCTACCAGATTGCCGGCAAAACCGGCACGGCCGAAAAACTGGCAGAGCAGGGCGGTTATGCTCCGGGTGAATACATAGCTTCTTTCGTTGGTTTTGTGCCGGCCGGCAATCCGCAGTATGCAATGCTGGTAATGCTTGATACGCCTCAGGGCGCGTTTTACGGTTCGCAGGTTTCTGCGCCGGTGTTTAAAGATACTTTGCAGCAGATTCTGGTTGCCAAAGGCGTGCAGCCCAGCACGCACGAAGGCTTGCCCTCTTTTGAGGAAGACGGCTCCGCCAAAAGCAAGGCAGCCAAAGTGCCGGTAATGGAATTTTTACCGGACGGCAAAGTGAAAATACCGGATTTTACAGGGCTTGATATGCGGCAGACAGCCGAACTTGTGCAGCGCGGCCATCTGGTGCTGGTGCCTTACGGCAGCGGCAGGGCCAAAAAACAATCGCTGCCGCCGGGTACGGTTGCCGCAGAAGGAAGCAAACTGGAAATATGGTTTGAATAAATTGTCTCTGACGGCAGGAAAAACGGCTAATGCAGAGAATTTATTAAAGATACAGTTATTTACGCAGAGATAAAGGGAGGTATACAGATGTTATCGGATATTGAAATTGCTCAGCAGGCGCACATGCTGCCTATTACGGAAGTTGCCAAAAAACTCGGCATCGGCGAGGATGATATCGAGTTATACGGACGCTACAAAGCAAAATTGTCCATGGATTTAATTAAAAGGGTGCAGAATAAACCCGACGGCAAACTGATTTTGGTTACTGCCATTACGCCGACCCCTGCGGGTGAAGGCAAATCCACCACTACCGTTGGTTTGGCACAGGGCCTTGCCAAAATAGGCGAAAGCGTTATCGTTGCCCTGCGCGAGCCTTCGCTCGGACCCTGCATGGGCATTAAGGGCGGCGCTGCCGGCGGCGGCTATTCCCAGGTAGTGCCGATGGAAGATATTAACCTGCATTTTACGGGCGATTTTCATGCCATAACATCTGCCCACATGCTTCTGGCAGCTATGCTGGATAACCACATTCAGCAGGGCAATGCGCTTAATATCGACCCGCGCCGCATTGTGTGGAAACGCGTTGTTGACATGAACGACCGCGAACTGCGCAACATTGTTGTCGGCTTGGGCGGCAAAGCGCACGGCGTACCCCGCCAGGACGGCTTTGATATTACCGTTGCTTCCGAAGTTATGGCTATTTTGTGCCTGGCTGACGGACTGCACGATTTAAAAGAACGCTTAAGCAAAATTATCGTTGCCTACGATTACAGCGGCAACCCCATTACCGCCGGCATGCTTAAAGCACAGGGCGCAATGGCAGCACTTTTAAAAGATGCCGTTAAGCCTAACCTTGTGCAGACTTTGGAAAACGTGCCTGCCATTATCCACGGCGGACCGTTTGCAAATATTGCCCATGGCTGCAACAGCGTAATGGCAACCAAAACCGCGCTTAAACTTGCAGGCTATACCATTACGGAAGCAGGCTTCGGCGCAGACCTCGGCGCAGAAAAATTCTTTGATATTAAGTGCCGTTATGCCGGCTTAAAACCGGATGCCGTAGTGCTTGTGGCAACCGTACGCGCGCTTAAAATGCACGGCGGCGTGCCCAAAACAGAACTTGCCACCCCGGATGTGGAAGCTGTTAAACGCGGCCTTGTAAATCTTGAAAAACACATTGAAAACATTAAACAATACGGACTGCCCCTTGTTGTTGCAATTAACGCCTTTGCGCAGGATACCCCGGAAGAACTGGAAGCCATCCGCAGCCACTGCGCAGCGCACGGCGTAAATGTAGCGCTTTCCGAAGTATTTGCCAAAGGCGGCGAAGGCGGCATTGAACTTGCCAAAGAAGTTGTCCGTCTTGCAAACAGCGGCCAGGCCGATTTTAAAGTTTTGTACGGCGATGAACTGAGCCTTAAAGAAAAAATTGAAACCATTGCCAAAAATATTTACGGCGCAGTTGGCGTAAACTATACCAAAGAAGCAACCAACGCTTTGAAGGATTTTGAAAAAATGGGTTACGGCAACCTGCCTGTCTGCATGGCTAAAACGCAGTATTCCTTCTCGGATGACCCGGCGCTTTTGGGACGCCCCGAAGGTTTTGAAATTACCATTAAAAACTGCCGCATTGCAGCGGGCGCAGGCTTTGTGGTAGTTTTAACCGGCGACATTATGACCATGCCCGGACTGCCGAAAGTACCCGCCGCAGAAAAAATTGACGTCAGCGATGACGGCGTTATCAGCGGATTGTTTTAAGGAGAAGTTTTATGGAAACACTGATGATGAAAGGCAAGCCCGTGGCTGATGCCTACCGTGAAACAATAACTGCCCGTGTGGCGCGCGCACTGGAAAAAGGGCGCAAAATAACGCTGGCAATTATCGTTGTGGGCGACGACCCCGCTTCGCATGTATATAAAAACCGCCTGATGAAGCTGGCGGAAAGCCTGGGCATTTACGTTAAGGAACTGTTATACCCGGCTGACGTGAAACAGGAAGACCTGCTGCGCGACATTGCCCGCATGAACCACAACCGTTACATTACCGGCATTCTGCCGATGATGCCCATGCCGAAACCGCTTGACAGCGATGCTGTAGGCACGGCTGTTACGGCAAGCAAAGAAGTAGACTGCCTTAACGTAAAAAATGTAGGCGATATGTACCTGGGCTACGGCACCATGTCGCCCTGCACGCCGCGTGCCTGCATGGCAACGCTTGAACATTACGGCATTGAACTTAGCGGCAAACACGCAGTTGTTATCGGGCGCAGCAATGTGGTAGGCAAACCGGTTGCCAACCTGCTGCTTAACAAAAACGCTACGGTTACCATCTGCCATAGCAAAACGCAGAACCTGGCGGAAATTACCAAAAATGCGGATATTATTGTAGCTGCTGTAGGCAAACCGTGCTTTGTAACGCCGGATATGATTAAAGAAGGCGCAGTTATAGTCGATGTAGGCATTAACGCCGTAGAAGGCGGCCTTGTCGGCGACGTTGACCCTGCCGTTATTGGCAAGGCAGGCGCATATACGCCGGTGCCGGGCGGCATTGGCGTGGTAAGCAACATGATGGTAATGGATTTGCTTACGCGCAATCAGTAAGGCGGCTGAGATAAATGAAAAAAGTTTTGTGGCTGCTGCTGTTGTTGCTGTTTACGGGTTTTATCTTTTTCAACTCGTCGCTGCCTGCAGAAACATCTTACAAGGCAAGCGGGCTTTTGGCAGAATGGCTGGATGGATTTTACAGCGCCATTGGCGACCCGATGCCGGTAGACCGTCTTGAAGCACGCCTGCGCAAACTGGCGCATTTTGCAGAGTTTGCCATGCTGGCTGTAATAATGGTTAACACTTTTATTAACTGGCGCGTTTCCAACCGTGTGGCATCAGGCTATATTCTCTTTTTGGGTCTTGCCGTTGCCGTGGCAGATGAATACATACAGCTTTCCGTGCCGGGGCGCACTGCGCAGATTACGGATATAATCCTTGATTTCTGCGGCGTGTTCATCATCTGGTGTTGCCGCCAGATATGGCTTTGGAGCAAAAAATAAAAATTGTGTTGAAATACAGCAAAACACCTGCGAAAAAGCAGGTGTTTTGTTTTTATATGATTCTTACAGTAAATATGATAGCAAAGTCAAATTAAAGCCTGTTTAAATCATTGTTTTATTTTTATATTTTGCTTTAACTAAAATATAAAAAATGCTATAATATAACGTCAAGGAGATTGTTAAATGGATAAAAAGGTTTTATTTGGCTTTGATTATACGAACAATGAATTTGTAAAAATAATTTTATATTTGTTTGTAGGCGGCAGCGCAGCGCTTATTGAATGGGCGTTTTTTTATGCTTTTAACGCGGCGGCAGGCATTAACTACCTGGCGGCAACGGCGCTGGCATATTTTTTATCAACGCTGTACCATTATTTTATGTGCAATATCCTTGTTTTTACAAGCGGGGTGCGTTATGGCAAAGCCAAAGAACTGAGCCTGGTCTTTCTTGTAAGCGGCATGGGGCTTTTGTTCAACCTGCTTTTAATGTATATTTTTGTTGGTCTTTTTGGCATGCCCGGTCTGGTTTCCAAAATTGCGGCAACGTGCATTGTTGTTGTGTGGAACTATCTGGCGCGCAAAAAATGGATTTTTTAAGGTGTGGATATAATGGAAACTAACGGTATTGAAATTAAAAATTTTAAAAAAGTTGTTATCATTTATAATCCTAATTCAGGCAAGCAGATTTTTGTCAGCATGCTGTCTCGCGTATTGGATTTAAAACGCCGCCTGACGGCAATTATCGGCCCGAACCGCGTGGAGCTGACAGAACTAAGGGAATTTAAAAAACTTTCCGAATGGGCGGATAAAATAAAAGAAGAAAAATATGACTGGGTTATTGTGGCAGGCGGCGACGGTACGCTGCGCGCCATGATTGGCGAACTGAACCGCAGCGGCTATGTGCCGTTTATAAGCGTGTTCCCGGCAGGAACGGTAAACCTTGTTGCCAAGGAGTTTGACCTGCCAGCCGACCCGATGCGCTGGGTGCAGCGCGTGCGCCAGGGCAGAGTTAAACCGGTGCGTATCGGCATGGCTAACGGGCATCCGTTTTTAACCGTTGCCGGCATTGGTTTCGATTCCAAAGTTGTAGACAGCGTATCAAGCCTTGAAAAACGCTTTTTATCTTCGTTTGCCTATGTAGTGCAAAGCGGCGAACTGGTGCGCAAAGAGCTTTTGCTGAGCAACTGGCGTTATAAATTCCGCGTTAAGTTTGACGGCGACCCCGAATGGTATGATGCTTCCACGGTTATTATCGGCAAAAGCCGCTATTATGCAGGGCGTTACAGCCTGTTTAAAGGCGCTGCCATTACTAACGATTATTTTGATGTGGCACTGTTCACCGGCAACAAGCGCGGCGACTTTTTAAAATATGCAGCTATGATACTGATGGAATCGCTGGATGGTGAAAATGGCGTTATTGTAAAAAAAGCACATACCATAACGGTTGAGTGCAATGTAGACGGCTTCCCGGCAGAACTGGACGGCGACGTTGTAACGGCAACGCCGCTGCTGATAGAAATGCAGGCTAAGGCAATAAACTTTTTGGCATAAGGCGGGGTGACGATGAGAATACGTTATTGGCTGCTGCTGCTTTTGGTTATTGCCTTTGCGGCAGAATATTTCCTTTCCTGGCGTTTTTATCAGAGCATAACGCCGTTTCCGGAAATGGAATTTTGGTATACTGCCATAAGCTGTTTTTTGCGTGATGTTTTGCTTTTGGGCGTGGCAGGGCTGTTGTATCTGCGGCGCACGCGCATCCGCGACAGGGTGAAGCGTTATTTTCCGGTAGTTGTAACTGGCGTTTTATACCTTGGTGTAACAGGTTTTATGGTGCATCAGTTAAGGCTTGACAGCGGCGTGGCAACAGTGCTTGCCATACTGGCAGGGCTTAACAATAATATTTTGGTAGTGCTGGTAACAGCAATGTGCTATCATAAATGGGTTGGGCAAACAATGAAAACGGTGTATTTTGCCGTTTATTTTTTGTCTGCCGTAATTATGATTTTTGACGCATTTTATTTCTGGCAGACTAGTATGCACGTGCAGAGCGTGCTGTTTTCCAATCTTAACATTTATGCCGTTAAAGGCGTGCTTACAAGCATGGGCGTTTTAAAACTGGCGCTTGTTGGCGCAGGGCTTGTGGCGTTGGTGCTGCTGTTCCGCGTAAACAAACCTACAAAGAAAAAGCCCAACTTTGTGTGGTCGCTGATGTGCGTGGCGGCTTTTTCGCTGCTGCTTAACATTGGCTACATGCTTATAGGACAGCTTAATGCCTATGTAATGAAAGAATATATGGGTATGTGGACGGAAGTTGAAAGCGAAAAAACGCGCGCCAATTACCGCGAAATGCTTTTAACTCCGGTAAACGTTAACTTTTTCGGTAAAATGATGTTCGATACCGATAAAATTGTCAGCCGCAGCCATATTGAGCAGCGCCCGCTGACGGTGAAAGACGAACAGGTTTTAAAAGAGCTTGGCATATTGCGCCCGGATGAAGAGCAAAAGCCGCTGAAGGCAAGTTACGATAAAATAGTAATGCTGGTGCTGGAATCTGTTCACCGCGATTACATGCACTATTATAATGATAATATTCCGGCAGAAGCCACTCCGTATCTGGATGGGCTGCTTGCCAAATATCCGCATCTTGACCATTATTATTCTTCGGCAGTGCCTACAACGCAGGGGCTTAACGCAACTTTCCGCTCGCATTTAATTTATGACCCTGATTTGCCGGGCGGCAATCAGCCTTCGTTGTTCCGCAGCGTGCAGCAGGCAGGGTGGCGCGGCATTTTTATGAACGCTTCAAGCCAGTACTACAACAACGAATTGCAGGAATATCCGGCGCAGTTCGGCATGGCGGAATACTATGCCAAAGAATATCTTGAAGACGCAGGTTATACCGGCGCCAGCGGCTGGGGTTTCCATAATGATGTAATGTACAGCGAAGCACTGAACCTTTTGGAAAAAGGCAAAAACGATAAAATGCTGCTGGTTGTAAAAACGCTGGATATGCACCAGCCCTATCCGTATTACGGCACCGCCTACGGAGATATGCCGCCAGAAGTGCGCGACAACAAATTTGTAACCGTGCGCGGCATTTACTGGGTAAACAACACCATCCAGAAGTTTTTTGAAGAAGCAGAGCGCCGCGGGCTGATGGATGACCGCACGCTGTTTGTAATAACGAGCGACCATAACCCGCACAGCGGCGGCGAATATATGGAACTTGTGACGGATGAACGCTCGCGCCGCAGCATTGCGCCGATACCGCTGATTTTTGTCGGCAAAAACCTGGCACCCTTCGCGCTGCTTGATGAAGAACAGTTTGCCTCGCAGATAGATTTGGCGCCCACCTTGCTGGCACTGGCCGGCATAGAAGCACCGGCTGATTTTATGGGACGCGACTTTTTGCAGGACGTAAATTTGCCCTATGCGCTGGGTTATTTTGGAGGCAAAGCGTATTATTATAATGACGGCTTCTTCTTTGAGGACAAAATGGATGAGCCGGAACAGGACCGTTACTGTGATGCTCTCAGCAATTATATAATTAACGAATATGCAGAGCGGCATTTAAAATACGGGCAGTAAAAAACATAAATTTCATAAAAATCGGGCGCTTCGCGCCATAAATAAAAATAAGGCAGGCGTTAAAACTGCCCTTTGTTCAGCAAAATAGTAAAACCGCAGCAAAGCTGCGGTTTTTTCATTATTACGGCAAGTACCTGCCAGCAGTCAGTAAATGCGAAAAGCATATAATTTCGAATTATAGAAAACCAAGAACGTCTTGTGGGGGGTAAAGGTATAGTATAATATAAGTAAATACCGACGGTATTAAAAATGTTTTGCGGTTTTAATCACTTAATACTGCCGAGTTTAAAGCAAAGGAGTAGTAAAGATGAAAAGAAAGTCGGATTTAAAAAGAAAGGTGCTGTGCTCATTACTTGCCGCAAGTACCATGGGTATTTTTTACAGCAGCGATGCATTAGCGGCGCAAGTTAACGGTAAGAATCCTGATTTTGACGGTAATGGTGTCATTACTGATTCTGATTTAGGAGCAGGTGGTGCTGGTAGCCATCATTTTATTATCGGGCAAGGTGATAAAATTGTTATTGGCACAGAAGGTAATGTAAATCAATTACTTGAAGGCATTAAAGCAATTAAAAATAACCCTGATATTACTGACAAACTTGGTGCGGTACGCGAGTTATTAGCAGAACACGCTAATGTCGGTGTTGTCGGCGGCGAAGCACAATTAGACGATGGTTTAACAGGTTTATTAAGTAATAAATTACTTGCTGGAGTAATTGATGGGAAATTACCCGGAGTTATTGATAAAGTACAAAATATTGATACTACTGGTGAAGAAAATGATGTAATTAGAAGGGGAGATACCTATTTACAAATAGGTACAGGTGAAGGTAATAGTCCTGTTGTAATTGGCGCTGTTGGCGGAGATTTATCTATTAATACAGGAATAAATTTAGATGTATTAGGCGGTAGCGATGTTCCATTTATTGGTGATAGTTATGAGTCTAAGCCTACTACTATTGAAAGAAACGGTAATGTAAATACTGTTATTGAAAGTGGAAATGTGCTTGGTGGTATTGGTGGCAGTGCTGCTGTTACTTTAGGAAATATTAAAGTTGATTTTGGGAATATTGTTTCCGGCGAGTTAAATGGTAAAACTAGCACTACTATTAATGGTGATATAAATACCGTTGTTGTTGGGAATATTGATACAACTGGTAATATTGCTGAAGGCAGCACAGCTAATGTTGGCGCATTTGCTAATGGCGGCGGTGCTATTGCACTTGGCGGAGAGGCAAAAAGTACTGTTACCGGTAATACTACATTGAACATCATCGGTGGCGATAATGTGATGAACGGTGGCATTAACGGCGTTAATGTTGGCGTTGCAGGCGGTGGTTTGGCTGTAACTACCATTGGCGGCACTGCAAACAGTAACGTTGATGGTACTACTACCATTAATGTTGGCGGAACTGTAGTTGATGGAGAAGAAGTTGGCGGCGGCTTGGCTGTAGGCCTTGTCGGCGGCGGTGTAGCTGCGGCCGTTGACGCTACCGGTGTTGTAGAAGCAATTAAAGGCGGGCAAATCGGTAATAACGATGGACATTCTGATACTACTGTTAGCGGTATTACAGTTACTGTTAATGAAGCTATTGAAGGCGGTAATGCAACTGCAACTACTGGCGATACTAATATAAACTTAACCGGCAATACTACTGCTGTTGGTGTTATTGGCGGTGGTATGGCAGCAGCAAGCCATACTTACACTGTAAGACCTGAAAATGAAGGCGGTACAATTCCTGAAGGAACTAAAGTTAATGATGCTTTAGGCGGTAGTACTGCTAAAGCGGAAACTGGCAAAGCAACGATTGTGGTTGACCTTGAATGTGCTGACCCCGATAATGTAGCTGCTAATATTGGCGGCGCATTAAGCGGCATTATCAGCGCTGTAAAAGATGGTGACTTAAGCAAAGTTAATGCTGACGGCGTAGTTGGACAGGGTGCGGCAGTCGGCGTATTTGGCGGCGGCGTAGCCTTTGGCCACGGCAGCCTGCGCAGTACTATTGATGCTGAAGGCGAAGGCGCTTATGCTGTTGCCAACAACGAAGGCGGCGCAGATATTATTCTTAATAAAGGCTACGCGGCAGGCGTGTTTGGCGGCGGTGCAGCAGGCACTTTAAATAATGCCAAGGCAGAAACTAACACCGGCGCCGTTAACACTTATGTTGGCAAAGAAATGAAAGCAGTTGGCTTGTTCGGCGGCGGTTTTGCCGTTAGCATGGAAGGCGAAAAGAGCGATGATGGCTACAAAGGCAGCACCAACGGAATTTTGGCAAGCAGTGATGTAGTAAGCAACAATATTGAAGTTTATGGTGATGTTGATGGTATTTATGGTGGTGGCATGGCTATCGGCAACTCTGTACTTAACAGTGCAGGGGCAAGCGACGCTGTAACCCATGTTGGCACAACCAATATTACTGTAAACAGCGGCACTATCGACAGATTGCAGCTTATCAGCATTATGAACGCCAGCAAAAACGATAACACCGATGGTTACCCGCAGTGGAATGTTCTTGGCGTAAATGCCAGCATGGCAATGGCAGACCTTAAAGGCATTACAGATGAAACTTCTATCGCCGCAGGCGGTATGGGTATGGGCATGACCGGCAGTGATACTGTTGATGTTGCCAATATTACTATCAATGGCGGCGAAGTTACCAAAGATATTTTGGGCGGCGGCATTGCTGTTGATAATATGAAAGAAGGCAGCGGCGCACACGTTGGCGAAAGCAACATTACCCTTAATGGCGGTATGGTTGGCGGCAGCGTTTATGCAGGCGGCGCAATTAACGGTACAACCCCGGGATTGGTAGATGGAGATTATACTGCTATTGGTTATGACGCAGAAAACACTGCTTCTACTGTTGATAAAGCAACTGTTGTATTGAATGGTACTGAAGTTACCGGCGAAATTTCAGGTCAGGGTTATGAATTGACTACCGTATACGGTAAAGATAACAATTATAATCCGTATTATGACAGCAACAGCCTCAGCTATGAAAAAAACGCTTATGAAAGTGTTAAAGAAAGCACTTTGGAAATTACCGGCAACAATACTTTAAAACCGCTTGACAGCGAAGGCGCTTACACCGGTACAAGCAAAATCCACAGCTTTGATAACATCAACGTTGCAGCTGACAGCGTAACTACTTTGGATAGTAGTTTAACGGCTGGCAACACTACTGCTTTGATTGATGGCGACGGTGGCGTTATTACTGTTGCAGACGGTGCTAAACTTGACATCAGCAAACTTGCTGTTGACAAAACAAACTCTTACCTTGTAGCAAGTGATTATGCTGATGACAGCAGGTTGTGGGCTAATGATGCTTTGATTTATGACCGTACAGAAAATTATGCCGAAGCAACTGATGACGAAAATGGTTATAAAGTAAGCTATAAAGATCTTAGTGATTTAACCGAAGAAGAACAAGATAAAGCCGTTAACGACTTTGTTGACAGCCTCGATGAAGGCGGCGAAAACTTTGAAGGTACTATAAACGGCATTATTCGCAATGGCGAAAACACCTTTGCAGGCGCTAAAGAGTTCTTCAAAGATGCTTCTTCCACCGGCGATAACAGCGGCTTGGCTGCTATGGCAATGATTGGCGAAGCTGCCGGTGTAACCGCAGGCACCATTAACGTAGCAGGCGATATGGCAGATAACAGCGTACTGCGCCTGTCCTTCACTCAGGACGACATTACCGGCGAACCTACCGTTAACGAAGACGGCGCTGTTTGGGCTAAATACATCCACAGCAAACATGACCTTGACGGCATGGCTTCCAGCTTTGGCTCTATCGACAGCAGCAGCGATTTCGACGGTGCAACCGTTGGCGTTGACTTTGCTAAAAAAGGCAAAGTACAAAGCGGCATTGCCTTCAGCTATGGCGACGGCGACAGCCACGGCATGGGCATCAACAACGACTTTGATATGTGGGGCTTAACCCTTTACGGCAATGTTAAAAACGATGACACCAACGTTATTGCCGATATCGGCTTCAGCGAAAGCGACAACGAACTTACCGGCAAGGCAATGGGCAAAGATATTAAGGCTGACCGAGATGTAAGCGTATTTACCGTAGGCGTAAGAGCAGAAAAAATGTACACCAACGGAAGCACGCAGATTGTGCCTTACACCGGACTGCGTTACTACAATGTAGACCCGGACAGCTACACTGCATACTATGACGGCGCTAAATTTGCCGAATATGATGCAGAGCGTCAGAACATCTGGACACTGCCTGTAGGCGTAAGCCTGAGAAACGAAACTGTAACGAAAAGCGGCTGGAAGATTGTACCGCAGGCAAATGTAGCTTACATTTGGGCCTTTGGCGATACAGACAACAGCGTTGACCTGAACACCGGCAGCGGCATGGATACGCTTGATTACACAGTAATGGACAGCGGCAGCTGGCTGGGCAGCTTGGGCATTGAAGCAGGTAAGGATGACTGGAACTTCGGCCTTGGTTACAGCTATCAGAAAGGCAGCCATGCAGAAGCAAACAAATGGTTTGTAAATGTTGAATACAGCTTCTGATAAGCGGCTGTTTTAGAGTTAAATACAATTAAAGTATTTTGCATTAAACAGCAAAATAAAAAACCGGGAGTTTTAGCTCCCGGTTTTTTATTTATAATCAATATAAAATTTTGCTGCGGTGCGGTAATGATAAAACAATAAAAAAGAGGACTATTAATAGCTGCTTGTTGTTAAACTTATTCCGCTTAGGCATTTATTCAAGGATTATATAATATCATGTGCAGAATTACGGTTTCGCTGCCTGTATTCCGGTAGGAATGAACTGCATCGCCTTTAAAGCGAATGCTTTCGCCTTTGGCAACAGTAAAATGCTTATCGGCAGTTTCTATTTCCAAAGTTCCGTTAAATACGGTTATAAACTCCGTTGTTCCCCTGAGATGCGGTTCAGACTGCCAGTAACTGCCCGGTTCCAGTTCTAAGTAGTACACTGCAAACCTGCGGTTTTCGTCATCCGGAAAAAGCGAGTAGTTTTTTACTTTGCCGTTGCTTTCCAAAAGGGGCTGTATTTCGGCTGTGCGTACAATTTCATAATTTACTTTGGGGCGTACTGTTAATGCGTCAAAAGGAACCTTCATGCCGTTTGACAATTTCCAGAGCGTGGAGAGCGTTGGGTTGCCTTCGCCGCGTTCAATCTGGGCAAGCATGCTTTTGCTTACTCCGCTCAGTTTTGCCAGTTCGTCCATGCTCAATTTATTTTCTTCTCTAAGGCGTTTGATGTTTTTAGCAACAATCATATTCATTGTATCCAAAAAATCACATCCTTCTATTGACAATATATCGCACAAGTTGTATTATTAAAACGTACAAAATGCGATATATTGCACTGTTTATTACATTATACAATTTTAAAGTTGCCTTGTAAAGAAAAAGGCAGCCAATAACGGTAAAAGCAGGCCATTAATTTTTCTTCGCAGCTATGGGCGAAAATATATTAACGGCGTTTATCTTTACAGGCAGGCTGTATAAGGAGTTGGTTTGTGTGTTTCCTGTATCTGAATTTTTAATTTACTGCTTTGTTACGGCTTATACGCCGGGAGCCAATAATCTGCTTTCCATGAGCAATGCTGCCCGTTTAGGCTTCCGCAGAAGTTTTAACTTCAATCTTGGCATTACCATGGGGTTTCTGATTGTAATGAGCATATGCACGTTTTTCAGTTCCACTTTATATTCTGCGCTTCCCAAAGTTAAATTTTTTATGCAGGTGGCCGGTGCGGCTTATATGCTGTATCTTGCATGGAAGGTATGGAAAACTTCTTCTGATTTTGATGTGGAAAGTGGCAGGGGAGCAGGTTTTATGGCGGGAATGTTATTACAGTTTATGAATCCTAAAATTTATGTTTATGCCATTACTGCCATGTCGCTTTATATATTGCCGGTGTTCCATTCAGTTGCGGAATTAATTATGTTTACACTGGTTCTGACAATTATCGGGGCGTCTGGTTCATATGTATGGGCGTTGTTCGGCTCTGTATTTTGCAGTTTTTTTGCAAAACATACCCAAGCCGTAAATTTGGTTATGGCTTTGCTGCTTGTGTATTGTGCGGTTTCTCTGTTCTTATAAATATAAATTTGCTGCATGGTTTTGCGTGTTTAAAACAAAGAGCCTGTGCCCGGTGTTTTGCCGGGAACAGGCTCTGTTTATTTTTGTTATCAGACTTGCTGGCGGGTAGCGTGGCCGTTCAGGAAGTAATCGACAATTACAGCCGTTAATTCGCTGTCGTCCATACTGTTGTCAATAATATGGAACACGCCGTTGGCGATGCCGGCAAATAAATGCTGGGCACCGAAAATAGCTTCTGAAGTCAGTTTGCGGGACGGGTCTGTAACGGTGGTTATTTCCTTGCAGGTGGTATATTTCAAAAAGCCGCTGTCCTGCCCTTTTTGCAAAATATCTGCCAGTACGTATACTTCTTCCCACAGAATTTTGTAGTAGCGCAAAAGGCGGGTTTCTTCCTGCGGCGGCAGCGTATCGTCGTAAAGCGAGGTTAATACCCAGTTGCCGTTTTCGTCAAAATCGGGATGAATGCCCTGGTGCGCTGCGTTAAGTTCATACCATACAATCAGCCATAAGCCTTTGTTGGTACGCAAAAAATTCAACATACAGGTCAGGTAGGCCTGTAATTTCCCTCTGATGTCTGGCTGCTTTTCCGTTAAATCGTGAAGGTCCTGCATCAGGCGGTTGTGCTTGTCCTCTATCAAAGTGTAAAAAAGGTTATCTTTATTGCCGAAGTATTTATATAAAGTGCCTTTGCCGGTATCGGCGAGGGCGATAATTTCATCAAGCGTGGCCTTGGTATAGCCGCGGCGTGAGAAGACATCTTCCGCAGCGATAAGTATACGGTCTTTTTTAGGCAGGTTTTTATCGATGGCAGTCATGGCAGCCTCCGGAAAATATAATTTATTTAGCAAAAAATATTTGTATATTTTTAATATTATATCATTTTTTAAGCAAGCGTGCAATTTTGCAACCTCAGATAAAATTTTGGGGGCTGGCAGGGTAAAATTTGATTTGACTAATAATTTGTATGCTTTATAATGATAATAGAAGTAGTATGTGCTCAAGGAGCAGTAAGTATTTTTAGAGGCAGGCTAAAGGAGGTTTAATAATGAGTTTGAAAATTTATACCGAACGCTGCAAAGGCTGCGGCATTTGCGCGGCGTTCTGCCCCAAAAAAGTTTTGGCTGTAAACGAACTTGAAAAAATTGAAGCCGTTGCGCCCGAAAACTGCATTCAGTGCGGACAGTGCGAACTGCGCTGCCCGGATTTTGCTATTTTTGTACATAAAGAAGGAGATGAGAAG
>CAJLLL010000043.1 GCA_905207485.1 uncultured Phascolarctobacterium sp. | reverse complement strand
CGCCGCCGTAGGTGCCATCAGGATAACCGTCTACTACACCTTCTGCTGCCAGTTTGTTAACTGCGTCATATGCCCAGTGGCCGGCAGGCACATCACTAAAAGGGTTTGCGGCATAAGCGCTGGCAGTTACGCCAAGGGCCATAGCCATTGCAAGAACTAAAGATTTTTTCATTGCGGATTCCTCCTCCAAAATATTTTAGAGCTGCCGCTTATCAAACAATCAACGCGAGTGACCTGGTTTCCTCTGTTTATGTTTGATAGCTCCGGCTTATTTAACTCCTTAGTTAGTATACGCTAACTTTGATTTTTTGGCAACCCCTTTTTAAAAAAATTTAAACTCCCGTCTTTTAAAGGCGGGAGTTTTTTATGCTGCTATTTATTTTCTTTCAGGCACAAACTGTCAATCTCGTTCTGCAAATCATTGATAAAACAGCCTGTATGGTAGCCGTCACACACAGCGTGGTGTACCTGCACTGCCAGAGGCATGGTATAACGTCCATCAGCTTCCGTGCATTTGCCAAGGGTAAATATCGGCAGCAAATAATCAAAGCCCCTTACATTTATGTTAAAGCCCTCAAAGCTTACCCACGGCAACATGGAAACAGTAAAACTGTTTTCCGGCACATTGGGCTTAGCCACAAATGCTTCCACCTTGCCATAGCATGCAATGTCATACTCATAACGCCTTGCAAATTCAGTAAAATCTTCTGCAAACTCCGTCCAAAGGTTACCAAAAGTTTTAGTGTTCTTATGGAAGACAGTATAACAAGGCTGCATAGCATTGTAGACCACAAGCTCGCTGTCACTACGCATGGCGGTGCGGAATTCTTCAAATTTGTTGACGCTTTTTGTTAAACAGTACAGCAACGCCGGAAAGAGTTTTAAATTTTGGCGCTTAATATTGCTGATATCAATTTTAACCGTCAGGCTGTAAGTGCATGGCACAGCGTTTATATAATGCTCAAAAAACTCCCTGCGCGCCCATTTTTCAAGGTCGATAATTTTATAGTCCATTTTATTCCCCCCATATAAAAAACAAAGCCGGACTTTTAACATCCGGCTTTGCAAGGTATATTATTCTACAGTTACAGATTTTGCAAGGTTACGCGGTTTGTCCACGTCGCAGCCTCTGGTAAGCGCTGCATAATAAGCCAAAAGCTGCAAAGGCAGTACGGCCAGCAGCGGTGCCAGGAACTTGCCTGCACGCGGAATGTAAATTACATGGTCGGCGTATTTGCCAATGCTGTCATCGCCTTCAAGCGCAATAGCAATAACCATTGCTTCACGTGCTTTTACTTCCTGCAAGTTGCTTACGGTTTTATCGTAAACATCTTCCTGGGTTGCCAGCACAATTACCGGTACGCCTTCAACAATCAATGCCAGCGTGCCGTGTTTAAGTTCGCCTGCTGCATAAGCTTCCGCATGGATATAGCTGATTTCCTTAAGTTTCAGCGCACCTTCCAGCGCAACTGCGTAATCAAGGCTGCGGCCGAGGAAGAAAGCGTCAAGGCAGCTTCCGTAGTTGCGTGCAAACACTTTAATCTGGTCAACGTTTTCCAGCATATCGTGAAGCTGTTCAGGAATTTTGTGCAAACCGTTTGCCAGTTCAGCAGCTTTGTCGTCTGCAAGCGTTCCGCGCAGGCGGCCAACATAAACGGCAAGCATCAGCATAACCAGAAGCTGAGTGGTATATGCTTTGGTAGATGCAACGGCAATTTCCGGACCGGCATATGTATAAACAACCTGGTCTGCTTCACGCGCAATAGAAGAACCTACCACGTTTGTAACTGCCAAAGTACGGCTGCCAAGGCGTTTGGCTTCTTTTAAAGCCGCCAGGGTATCAATGGTTTCACCGCTCTGGCTGATAACAATAGTCAGGCAGTTGGCATCAACAAGCGGATTACGGTAACGGAATTCACTGGCGATATCCACTTCAACTGGGATGCGCGCCAGATTCTCAAGATAATATTTGCCTACAATGCCTGCATGGTAAGCAGTGCCGCATGCCACGATAAAGATTTTGCTGATGCCGGTAAAATCTTCCGGAGTCCAGCCCAGTTCAGCAAAGTTAATTTCGTTGCCATTTTCGGAAAGACGGCCGCGCATGGTGTCTTTAATGGCTTTCGGCTGTTCGTAAATTTCTTTCAGCATAAAATGCTCAAATCCGCCTTTTTCGGCAGCTTCGGCATTCCAGTTAACTTCAAAAACTTTTTTGGTAATAGGCGTGCCGTTAATATCCTGCACCCAAACGCCTTCTTTGGTAACAGTGGCAATTTCACCGTCGCTCATAATATAAGTGCGGCGTGTTTTGGCAATAATTGCCGGAATATCGGAAGCGATAAAGTTTTCGCCTTCGCCCAGACCTATAATAAGCGGGTTGTCTTTTTTGGTGCAGATAAGTTTATCCGGTTCTGCCTTGCACATAAATACCAGGCTGTAAGAACCTTCAATTGCTTTTAAAACTTTTTTAACAGCTTCTTCCATATCGCCGTCATAAAATTCGGCAAAAAGATGTGCTACGATTTCCGTATCGGTATCGGAAGCAAATTTCTGACCTTTGGCAATAAGCTGCTCTTTTAACATTAAATAGTTTTCGATAATGCCGTTGTGCACAACAACAAAATCGCCGCTTTCATCCGTATGCGGATGGGAGTTGCGGTCGGACGGACGCCCGTGCGTTGCCCAGCGCGTATGGCCGATACCCATGCAGCCATCCGGCATTTTGCCTTCCAGTTTGTGGCGCAGTGCGTCAAGGCGTCCCACGCATTTTTCCACGCGGATACCGCCCTTTTCATAAACCGCAATACCGGCGGAATCATAGCCGCGGTATTCCAGCTTGCTCATTCCGTCCAGCAAAAAGGGAGCTGCCTGCGCATTGCCAACGTAACCAACAATACCACACATATTAAAATCCTCCTAAAGGTTATTTGCCAGTTCTGCCGCAGATGTTTTGTCCCCCATGTTGCCATGAGGATTTGTCATTCTGCTTTCGGCCCGCAGCCGGCCGGGAGGCACCCGCTGACTTTTCGATAAACCTCCGCCTCGTCTGCCGCTTAGCGGCACTTGCGCTTACTGCTGCATACATTTTGTGCCGCACAGGCCTGGCTGTCCCATGCGGCACCTTTGCAGTCACTTTATTTTACTATATTTTTACAATGCGGTCAATGTTTAATCAGCCTAACTCATGGGTTACAACTTCGCCAATGGCGCTGACAATATTTTCAAGGCGTTCCTGTACAGGGCCTTCCGCCATAATGCGGATTAACGGCTCAGTGCCGGATGCACGTACAAGGATTTGCCCATTGTCGCCAAGTTCGTCCTGATATTTTTTGATAACTTCTTTAATAGCGGCATTTTCTTCCCAGCCGTATTTATCTTTAACGCGCACGTTTAAAAGAATTTGCGGATATTTGGTCATCAGCGCGCCAAGTTCCGACAGGCGTTTATTATTTTTAACCATTGCGGAAAGAAGCTGTACGGCAGTTAAAATGCCGTCGCCAGTTTTGGCAAATTTGCTGAAAATAATATGCCCGGATTGTTCGCCGCCAATGCTGTAACCGCCGCGCAGCATTTCTTCAAGCACATAACGGTCGCCGACATTGGTTTTTACGCAGCGTCCGCCGTGTTCTGCCATGGCTTTGTGCAGTCCGACATTGCTCATTACGTTTGTAACAAGCACATTGTCATGCAGTTCTTTCTTTTTCATCAGTTCCAGAGCGCAGATAAGCATAATCTGGTCGCCGTCAAGCGCTTTGCCGTTTTCGTCAACAGCAAGGCAGCGGTCTGCATCGCCGTCGTTGGCAATGCCTACATCGGCTCCTTCTTCCAGAACTTTTGCCTGCAAAGCTTCCAGATGCGTGCTGCCGCAGCCGTTATTAATGTTAATGCCGTTAGGCTGGTTAAAAATAGTAATAACCTGTGCGCCCAAAGTACGCAGAATAACCGGCGCAATTAAGCTGTTTGCGCCGTTGGAGCAATCCATAACAACTTTTAAGCCGTTCAGTTTAGTAGGCGCGCTGCTTACAACATGGTCAATGTAAAGCTTGTCCATGGCTTCTTCGTTAACAACGCGGCCAACGGATGAACCGCGCGGATTTTTAGATGCATCATGTTCCGCCGCAACCATTGCTTCAATTTCGTCTTCAACGGCATCCGGCAGTTTATGGCCGGTTTGCGAAAAGAATTTAATGCCATTGTCTTCAAACGGATTATGCGATGCAGAAATTACAGCACCGGCATTGGCATGCAGTTTGGATGTTAAATAAGAAACCGCCGGTGTAGGAATTACGCCCAGAAGATGCGCATTGCCGCCGGCTGAGCAGATGCCTGCCGCAAGGGCTGCCTCCAGCATGGTGCCGGAAAGGCGTGTGTCGCGCCCGATAATGATTTTAGGGCTGCGGGTTTCCCTGCCAAAGTATGCTGCGGCTGCACGCCCCAGTTTAAAAGCCAGTTCCGGGGTAAGTTCCACATTAGCTACGCCGCGCACACCGTCAGTACCAAATAAACGAGCCATTATAAAAACCTCCATTTTATATGTAAAGTTTAAATCTATTTACCGCAAGTATTATAGCAGTCTTTAACTGAATTATCAATATTAAAACGGCGCAAAGCGTGCCATTACTGCACGCGCCACATGGTAACCGTCAAGCGCCGCGCTCATAATGCCGCCGGCATAGCCTGCACCTTCGCCGCAGGGATACAGCCCCTTATGCGAAACAGACTGCTTATCATCGCCGCGCATTATGCGCAGAGGTGCGCTTGTCCTTGTCTCCACGCCGGTTAAAAGTGCGCCGCCGTCATCAAACCCGGCAAGGCGCTGCCCAAAGGCTTTAATGCCACCGCGTAATGTTGCCGTTACATAATCAGGCAATACATCGTTTAAACTGCACGCCTTTATGCCGGGACGGCAGCTTGCATCAACAAGGCTTGCCGCATCCGGCGTTGTGCCGTTTAAATATGTTTTAAAATTCTGCGCCGGCGCGTAATAATTGCCGCCGCCCGCTTTAAACGCCAAGCGCTCCCATTTACGCTGGAACTCCACGCCGTCCAGTGCGTTATTGCCAAAATCTTCCGGCGTTACGTTAACAACAAGTGCGCTGTTGGCAATGCCGCTGTCACGTTTGTACATGCTCATGCCGTTAACAACAACGCCTCCTGTTTCGCTGGCTGCGCCAACCACCTGCCCGCCCGGGCACATGCAAAAAGAATAGGCAGTTCTTGTTTTTTCCGGGTTATGCCACACAACAGCGTAATCTGCCGCACCGAGTTTCGGATGCCCGGCAAACTCACCGTACTGCGCACGGTCAATCAGTTCCTGCGGATGTTCGATACGCACGCCAATGGCAAAGGCTTTCGCTTCTACGGCAATTTTATGCCTGTCCAGCATGGCATAAGTATCGCGCGCGCTATGCCCGCACGCTAAAATAACAGCCGGCGCGTAAATTTTTTCGCCGTTTTGCGTTACAACACCTTTTACAATGCCGTTTTCAACAATAAAATCGGCTGCGCATGTTTCAAAACGTATTTCTCCGCCAAGGCTGCAAATCATTTTGTTCAGCCCGGAAACCATTGCACGCAGCTTATCGGTGCCGACATGTGGTTTTTGTTCCCAAAGTATTTCTTCCGGAGCGCCTGCTTCCACAAACAATTTTAAAATATCATTCATTACAGGGTCATTAACGCGCGTGGTCAGCTTTCCGTCGCTGAACGTGCCTGCCCCTCCTTCGCCGAACTGCACATTGCTTTCGGGGTTAAAATCACCCTTTTGCCAAAAACGCTGCACATCATCAACACGTGCGGCTATTTTTTTTCCGCGTTCCAGCAAAAGCGGCTTGTAGCCGTAACGCGCCAGTTCCAGCGCAGCAACAAGCCCCGCCGGGCCTGCGCCGATAACTATCGGGCGTGCGCCGGCTTTTTCCGTGCCCAAAACAGGCGCGGCGGCTTTT
The DNA here is from genome assembly GCA_905207485.1 of uncultured Phascolarctobacterium sp. Taxonomy (GTDB): domain Bacteria; phylum Bacillota; class Negativicutes; order Acidaminococcales; family Acidaminococcaceae; genus Fusicatenibacter_A. The sequence goes on along the minus strand of CAJLLL010000043.1, from coordinate 10,802 downwards.
TCTTCCGTAAAGCGGGTTACATCCTTATCGCGCAGCAGACGATTAATAAAACGCGCCGGCGCGTCTATCTCTGCAAGCAAATGATAGTTAATTACGATATTATTTTTGCGCCTGGCATCAACAGCGCGGCGCAGCACGCGCACGCTGCCCAAATCCTGTTTTTTTACGCCAAGTTTGCGGGCGGCAGCCTCACGCAAAGAAGCTTCGCTTACAAGCGCCATTCTTACATTATTTATTCTTAAAAGCATTCTATTCTCCATTAATCTTCAGTTACAAATTTTACCGTAACCGTTTTTGTTCCGCATATCACATGCGGCGGCAAATCAAGTTCCACATCAACAGTGCCGTCAGAACGCAGCCTGCTTAAATCAACCTGTTTGGTATGCAATGCCACTAAGCTGTGCGCCACAGAAGGCTCTGCCAGAATATTTACTTTTGCCGGCGTACTTTCGGCTTTTACCAGTTTTTTGCCGTCAGCCAGTTCTCCGGTAGTGCTTACAATTACCGGCAGTTCCGTTGTTATCATCTGGCGTACCAAAGTAGCCTTAATTTTTGCCTCAGCCGGTTCAATAGCCAAATCGTGCATTTCCGCACCGGTATCACTGATGGCTACAAGATGGCTCAGCACTTCAAAATCGCGTTCTTTTTCGCTTACATCAACAGGGGCAACAACTTTAACAAGCGCATCCAGCCTGTGGCCTGCGCCGCGTACCGTAACTGTTTCCGGCGCCACTTCCTGCTTGCTCAAAGCATAATCGTTGGCAGGAAGCCCTATAACAACAGTTTCTACCGGCATGGTTTTCTCGCTTATTTCATCAATATAAAGGTAAATATTATTGGGGTTTACCTCCAAAACCTGCCCTTCCGGAAACTGCGCCACAACAGGCACATTCTGCTGTCCGACATCAAGCCCTGAGCAGTCGATATAGGCAACAACTTCTTTTTCGGTAACTCCGCCCAGTACACTGCGCTGCCCGGAGACCTTAACCTTTACGTTTTCCGGCGCATTAAGCACCACCATATTTTCAGCAACATTGCGCTGCTGTAATTTCACAACAAAATCGCGTTCAATCATCGGGTTCTGCTCGCTCATAACATAAAGCCATAAGCCGCAGGCAACAATCAGGGTGACGATACGCGGAATTAAATTCTCACGTTCCAAAAACTGCTTCATTTTTTGTCACCTCTTAATTCACTGATTTTTTCGCGGAGCATTTGTTTAAAATCGGCTTTAGGACGTGTAATTGAGGCTTTTAAAAACTCTTTTACATCATCAGCGGTTAAATAACGCTGCAAACTGCCGTTACGCGCCAGTGAAATTGTGCCGGTTTCCTCACTTACTACAAGTATAACCGCGTCAGACTGCTCGGAAATGCCAAGCGCAGCCCTGTGACGCGTGCCCAGTTCCTGGCTTAAGTTGCGCATCTCGGTAAGCGGCAAAAGGCAGCTTGCCGCAGCAATGCGGTTGCCGCGGATAATTACTGCGCCGTCATGCAGCGGCGTGTCTTTTTCAAAAATGTTCAGCAGCAGGCTGTCACTGATAATACCGTCAATGGCAACGCCGGTTTCGATGCGTTCTTCCAGGCCAATTTCGCGCTCAATAACTATCAGCGCGCCCAGCTTGCGGCGGCCCATGGCAACGGCGGCCGATGTAATGGAATTAACCATTTCATCCACTTCAAACTCATCAAGTTCGCCGTGTTTGCGGAACAGGCGCCCGCGGCCAATCTGCTCCAGCGCGCGGCGCAGCTCCGGCTGAAACACTATCGGCAGCGCCACGATAAGCACCGTCATACTTTTTTCAAGCACCCAGCTTATAACATGCAAATTAAGCCAGCGGCTTATAAACATAATTGCACCAAGCGTTAAAAGTCCTTTAACAAGCACCGCCGCCCTGGTGTTTTTAAGCATTAAGTATATTCTGAAAAGAAAATATGCCACCACCAAAATATCTATTACATCAAGAATGCCGATGGTTTTGATGAGGCTGTTTACATTCGTCAGCAAAAACATCACCCGTTTCGTAAAATACTGCTATTTTATTATATCAAACCGCAGGTCCATATTCCACGCCCGCGGCATATATTTTTAAAATTTTTCGCAAAGTTAAAATTTTATGCCGCAAACCGCAAAAAAACTTTTGCCAACCTTGCCATTTACGGCAAAAACAATTAAAATATTACTGGCTTAAAAAACAGAAAAGAGGTTATGTTCATGGAAAGAAAAATCATCCAAGTTGAAGAACGGCCGCCGCTTGCGCTGAACATTCCGCTCAGTATTCAGCATTTGTTTGCAATGTTCGGCTCTACGGTGCTCGTTCCGTTTTTGTTTAATGTCAGCCCTACTACCTGCCTGTTTATGAACGGTATCGGCACACTTCTGTATCTGCTTATTACCAAGGGCCGTATTCCTTCTTATTTGGGCTCCAGCTTCGCTTTTATTTCGCCTGTGCTGGCAATTATGGCAACAAGCAGTTACCATGACGCGCAATCCGGTTTTATTGTTTTCGGCATTATCTTCATTTTATTTTCCGCGCTTATCAAAGCAACCGGCACCGGCTGGATTGACGTTATTTTTCCGCCTGCGTGCATGGGCGCCATCATCGCCGTTATCGGCCTTGAACTTGCACCGACCGCTGCTTCCATGGCAGGATTGACCGGCGAAAACATCAACCCTGACCATATCATAGTTTCCATGTTTACGCTGTGCATAACAATTCTCGGCTCGGTTGCCTTCCGCGGCTTCCTTGCCATCATCCCCGTACTGTTCGGCGTTATTTGCGGTTATATTCTGGCCTTGTTTATGGGCCTTGTTGATTTAACCCCGGTTATCAACGCTCCGTGGTTCCAGATTCCGCATTTTTACAGCCCGGTATTTAATCTCGACGCTATTTTAATTATTGCGCCTGCGGCGCTGGTTGTACTGGCAGAACATATCGGGCATCTGGTTGTTACCGGCAACATTGTTGACCGCAACCTTATTAAAGACCCGGGACTTTCCCGCTCGCTGTTTGCAGACGGCTGCTCCAATATTCTTTCCGGTTTCTTCGGCGCTACGCCTAACACCACTTACGGCGAAAACATCGGCGTAATGGCAATTACCAAAGTTTACAGCGTATGGGTTATCGGCGGTGCTGCCGTATTTGCTATCCTGCTTTCCTTTATCGGCAAGCTCTCAGAACTTATTCACAGTATTCCGGTGCCTGTAATGGGCGGCGTATGCATCCTGCTGTTCGGCGTTATTGCTGCCAGCGGCCTGCGTGTATTGGTTGAAAGCAAAGTTGATTACAGCAAATCTTCCAACCTTGTTATGACTGCCGTTATTATGATTATCGGCCTTTCCGGCGCAAAACTTACTTTTGGCACCATCAGCGTACAGGGCATGGTTCTGGCAACTTTGGTTGCGATTGTGCTCAGCGTTACTTTTAAAATTCTTGACCGTCTCGGATTTTTAAACCACATTTAATTACAAAACATTACCCGCATAAAAGCAGGCTGACTAAAAATCAGCCTGCTTTTAATTTGCAAGCAAAAAACTCTGCGCCTTTATGACGCAGAGTTTTTTATTAATAACCTAAGTTTTCGCCAACCAAAATTACTTTAATTCTCGGTTTGGCAGCGTTCATTACACTGCCTTTACGGGTAGTTAAAATAAAATTGCAAATACTGTCCGGCGCAACGCAGTTGTAGCAATGCCCGTTATTTTTGCACGGCGGATTAAAATTCGCAAAGCGCTGTACGTTAATAGGCGCTGCATAATTACGCGCACGTGCAACGGCATCTTCATAGCTTTTCACAACTTTGTTAATGCCGGCAATAACGATAACGCTTTTCGGGCCAAACACCATTGCCGCCACGCGGTTGCCGGTCCCGTCGATATTCACCATTACGCCGTCCTCGCTCATAGCGTTAGTGCTCATAAAAAAGGTATCGCAGGTAAGTGCGCTGCGCAAAAGCTGCATTTTTTCTTCCGGATTTTTAGCAGTATCACGGTCGATAATATTGTAGCCCTGCGTTCTCAAAACATCCAGCAGGCCAATTTCTTCCAAAGTCATGCCGCCGCCCCATGATACACACTGATTTTTATCAATAAGGCTTAATGCCTTTGCCAGTGCTTCTTCTTTTGTGGGGCAATAATAAGCCTCAAATGCGCGGCGTTCCAAATTTTTTACTACTCTCTGCGCCAAAACCTCGGTGCGCAATTCAAACGGTGTTTTCTCCATGTTTGTCCCTCCCTGCGCAAATAAATTACTGCTTAAATATTATTCAACTACTTCGCCGATATAAACTTCGTCTTCGCCATCAATCTCGTTTAACACAACTTCAATGGTTTCTTTTTGTGAAGTAGGCACATTTTTTCCAACATAATCCGCACGGATAGGCAGTTCTTTATGGCCGCGGTCAACCAGTACGGCAAGCTGAATAGTTTTAGGCCTGCCCATGTCGATAACGGCATCCAGTGCGGCGCGGATAGTACGCCCGGTGTATAAAACATCATCCACCAGAACAACATGTTTGCCGCTCAGGTCAAAATTAATATCAGTGCCATGCACAACCGGATTATATCCAAGCGTGGAAAGGTCATCACGGTACAACGTAATATCAAGCATGCCGACAGTTACATCGCAGTTTTCAATAGCGTTAATTTCAGCGGCAATGCGCTGCGCCAAAGGTACGCCGCGTGTGCGGATGCCTACAACAACAACATCTTCAACGCCTTTGTTTTTTTCAATAATTTCATGCGCAATGCGTACCAGCGCCCTGCGGATAGCTGCGCCATCCATAATTACGTTTTTCTTAACAATATTGCTCATTGTTTTCACCCCAGTTTTAAAATTGACCGTTATGCAAACGGGTAATTATTTTATGCATGTCCTCCGGCAGCGGCGCTTCAAACTTCATGCGCTCACCGGTGCGCGGATGCGTAAATTCCAACGTATGCGAATGAAGCGCCTGCCCTTTAATGCCAAACGGCGTTTTCATCGGCGAATATTTAGGGTCGCCTACCAGCGGATAACCCAAATACTCCATATGTACACGGATTTGGTGCGTGCGCCCTGTACGCAGTTTGCAGCGCACAAGCGTATATTTGCCGAAACGCTCCAGCACTTCATAATCGGTAACGGCATCACGCCCGCCTTCTTTTACAACAGCCATTTTTTTACGGTCGTTTTTATCGCGGGCAATCTGCGTTGCTATCATGCCGCTGTCGGTTTTAATATTGCCGCGCACCACGGCAAGGTAAGTGCGCTCAGCAGTTTTGCTCTGTATCTGCTGCGAAAGCGCAATATGCGCCGCATCGTTTTTGGCAACAATCATAATGCCACTGGTATCCTTATCCAGCCTGTGCACAATGCCGGGACGGATAGCACTATTAATGCCGGATAAATTTTTGCAGTGGTACAAAAGCGCATTTACCAGCGTGCCGGTGTAATTGCCCGGCGCTGGATGCACAACCATGCCGCGTGCTTTGTTAAGCACAACAACATCGTCATCTTCGTAAATTATATCAAGAGGAATATCCTCCGGAACAGCCTCAATCGGCTCCGGTTCAGGAATATCCACCGTATAAACTTCACCTGCACGCACCTTGTAATTGGCTTTTAAAACCTTGTCACCACGTTTAACGCGCCCTTCGTCAAGCAGTTTCTGCATGTTGCTGCGCGAAACGCCAAGCTGCGCCGCCAAAAATACGTCCGCCCTTGCGCCTGCATCTTCCTCAGCGGCGGTTACAACTTCTAACCCCGCTTCAATTCCGTCTTCAGTAAATTCCATATTATCAATCCAACTCCAATACAAATTGCAATATCTGCTATGTTAAAAATCGGCCAGATGCGGAAATCAAAAAAATCAATTACCACGCCCTGCCGTGCCCTGTCGATAAGGTTGCCTACCGCGCCGCCCAAAAACAGCCCGCAGCCAGCTTTAACCTCCCACGGCGATGCCAAAATTTCTTTGCGTACCCATATTATTATGCCAATAACAATTAAAGCTATAGCGATAAAAAACAGGCGGCTGTGTGCAAACATGCCAAACGCCGCACCCGGGTTTAAAATATACGTTAAATGAAAAATATCCTGTATAATGGGAATGCTCTGTCCCAATGCCATGTTTTCTACTACTATGTATTTAGAAAACTGGTCTATAACAACTACCAGAAGCGGCAGCGCAAAAAGCCACATAGTTTCACCTTTTATGTTTATTTATGCATAAAGCTATATGCTTATTATAAACTACCTTTTAATTATTTTCAATCAGCCGTAAATTACAAAAGCCCGCTGTCGTAGCGGCAGCGGGCAATAAGTTTTAAAATCAGAATATAATTTTGTTTGCGATAACGAGGCGCTGAATTTGGTTGGTGCCTTCGTAAATCTGCATAATTTTTGCGTCGCGCATCATTTTTTCTACCGGATATTCACGGCTGTAACCATAGCCGCCCATAATCTGTACGGCATTGGTGGTTACTTCCATAGCAGTATCGGCAGCATAGCATTTAGCCATAGCTGCTTCCTTGCTGAATTCCATACCCTGGTCGCGCATCCAGCATGCTTTGTAAACCAGCATACGTGCAGCTTCAATACGCATTGCCATATCGGCAATCATGCTCTGAATCATCTGGAAAGAAGCAATAGGCTGGCCGAACTGTTTTCTTTCTTTAGAATATTTAACAGCGCAGTCCAAAGCAGCCTGTGCCAGACCTACGGAAACAGCACCTACAAACGGACGTGCGTTATCAAGGGTGTTCATAGCAATGCGGAAGCCTTCACCTTCGCGGCCTACGCGGTTAGCTTCAGGGATTACAACATCCTGCAAAATCAGTTCGCAGGTATTGGACGGGCGGATGCCCATTTTATCTTCTTTTTTGCCAACGGAGAAGCCCGGGGTGCCTTTCGGTACGATAAATGCGGTTAAGCCGCGGATACCGCCGGTTTTGCGGGTATTTGCAAATACCAGGTAGGTATCGGCAACGCCGCCGTTGGTAATAAATGCTTTAGCACCGTTAAGGGTATAGGTGCCTGCTTCTTTATCTTTTACTGCAGTGGTAGATACAGCGCCGGCATCGGAGCCTGCACCAGGTTCGGTAAGCGCAAAAGCAGCAAGTTTGCCTTCGTTAAGCAAATCGCAGTGAGCTTTTTTCTGTTCTTCCGTACCTGCAAGCAAAATCGGATAGGACGCAAGAGAATTTGCAGCGATAGAAGTAGCAACACCTGCGCAGCCTTTGCCGAGTTCTTCGTAAATTGCTGCAACAGTTACGCTGTCAAGGCCCATTCCGCCGTATTCTTCGGGAACGCAGACATTTAAAAGCCCCATTTCGGCAGCTTTTTCAAACAGTCCTTCTCTGGCATGGTTTTCTCTGTCCATTTCAGCAGCGTAAGGGGTAATTTCTTTGGCAACAAATTCCCTTACCATCTCTTGCAGTTCAAGTTGTTCTTCATTTAAAGCAAATTCCATTTTGTCCTCCTTATGTTAAAAGCTGTTGCTTTTTTTGACATTGCACTTTCAGTATTTTACCACAAAATAGCTGTTTACTCAATAACTTTTAACAAAGTTGTCTAAATTTTTGCTTAAATTTAATTAATGGTGGAACAATCTCAGGCCGGTAAACGCCATGGCAATGCCGTATTTATCGCAGGTTTCGATAACATTATCGTCGCGGATGCTGCCGCCTGCCTGAGCAATATATTCTACGCCGCTGCGGTGTGCGCGCTCAATGTTGTCACCAAACGGGAAGAAGGCATCGCTGCCGAGTGATACGCCTTTAAGCTGGGCAATCCACTCTTTTTTCTCCTCACGGGTAAGCGGTTCCGGTTTTTCGGTAAAGAAGTTTTCCCAAACGCCGTCTGCCAAAACATCTTCGTAATCGTCAGAAATATATACGTCAATGGTATTGTCGCGGTCCGGACGGCGGATGTTTTCTTTAAACGGCAGTGCCAAAACTTTCGGGTTCTGGCGCAGCCACCAGATATCGGCTTTGTTGCCTGCAAGGCGGGTGCAATGCACGCGGGACTGCTGCCCTGCGCCGATGCCGATTGCCTGGCCGTCTTTTACATAGCAAACAGAGTTGGACTGAGTGTATTTTAAGGTAATCAAAGCAATTAAAAGGTCGCGCTGTGCACTTTCGGGAATTTCTTTATTTTTGGTCGGACGGTTTTGCAAAAGGTCTGCCGTAATTTTGGCTTCGTTGCGGTCCTGTTCAAAGGTAATGCCAAATACTTCTTTGGTCTCGGTCAGCTTGGGCTGATAGTTAGGGTCAATTTTAATAATATTGTAAGTGCCTTTGCGTTTGGTTTTTAAAACTTCCAGTGCTTCATCAGTATAACCAGGGGCAATAACACCGTCAGAAACTTCGCGTGCCAGCATTTTGGCAGTCTGCACATCGCAGACATCGCTCAATGCTACAAAATCGCCGTAGCTTGACATTCTGTCAGCACCGCGCGCACGGGCATAAGCATTGGCCAGCGGGCTGAGTTCAAGGTCATCAACATAATAGATTTTTTTAAGGGTATCGCTTAAGGGCAGGCCAACAGCAGCGCCTGCGGGGCTTACATGCTTAAAGGATGCAGCAGCGGGCAAACCGGTTGCCTCTTTCAACTCTTTTACAAGCTGCCAGCTGTTAAAAGCATCCAAAAAGTTAATATATCCGGGGCGGCCGTTTAAAACTTCAATAGGAAGTTCGCCGTCCTTCATAAAAATACGTGCCTGTTTCTGGTTAGGGTTGCAGCCATACTTTAATTGCAGTTCCTTCACGTTAATTCCTCCCTGTAAATTAAAAATGCCAACACTTTCCGGGCGCAAGGTGCCCAGACGGTCGGCGTTAATCCGGCCATACTCCATGTGGTTAACCCACTTCCGTCAGTTATATGGCCTTTATAGTTAAATTATATAGTTGCAGTGGTAGTTTGTCAAACATATTGCTTGTTACTTTTTGACTGACCAAAAAGTAACCAAAAAGTCCTGCTCCCACAAAAATTTAAAGCAGCTTATCAAATAAGTTTACCACTTGCAGCGGCTGCGGAACTCGCTTCGCTCAAACAATTCTCGCCAAATGCTGCAAGTGCTTTTTTATATTTATTGCTGCCTATTTTTGTAAAGTCGCATTTTTTCTGTATCATACTTTTATTACATCATTGATAAGTTTTTATCTTATCTCAAGAATTTCCTTAAATTTTTTCAAAAAAGAGTTCCCAACATAATTCAATAGACTAAAATCAATCAAACAAAAAATAAACATAATAAAATGAAATTTATAATCCAATGTTTCCAATGAATTTTCAGGCACTAAAATAGGATAAAATGAATAATACAAATAAGCCCCATATACATATAAATGGAATATTGTCCCAAAAATTCGGTATCCTATCCTAAATTTTACTTGTGCTATATTATCTTTACAATAAACGTTTCCATAAAATACTAAATTAAAGAATTCATTAGCACGATTAGTTAGCAGTCGAGAATTACACAATAAACTAAATTTCCCTTTTATAATTACTCCCGTAAAATATTTTCCAGTAGAAATATTTAATAATAGTTGCTCAATTTCTTCTTTGCTCTTGTCAGTTTCAAAACAAATCTTTTTAAAAGGATACAAAAACATATCCTCACCCCGCTTTATTTTAATTATAAACCCGTTCATTCTGTGGTACAATATAACAAAGCAGCAATTAATCAAAGGAAGTGTTATATATGGAATGTTGTATTTGCCCGCACTTTCTTGCTTAGTTTATTATTTAAAATTTAATTTGCTTAGTTTGCTGCTTTACTGTATGATATAATTACAAAGAAAAATAGGGTGATTTTATGAAAACAGATTTGGAAAAACTGAAAAAATTAATATCGCCTATCGCCGAAAAATACGGGCTGGAAGCAGTTTACCTTTTTGGTTCGCAAGCCCGTAATGATGCCAATGCTGACAGTGATTATGATTTTTATGTTAAACGCGGCAAATTAAAAGATATGTTTGAGCTTAGCGGACTTTTTATTGATTTAAAAAAAGCGTTAAACAAAGAAGTAGATATTGTTTTAGAACCTCTTTCAAGGAAAAAATTAGACGATTATCTTATTAAAGGTATAAAAAAGGATGGTATTTTGATTTATGACATCAGAAAGGGATTTGCAAATCATCAAAAGAATAAAGAAGTATTGCTCGAATATTGATGATATAAAAACAAATTTCACTAAAGAATTCAGCGATTTTGAAAACAGTGAAATATTTCAAGCCGCTGCCGGAATGTTTATTATGCAAATCGGAGAATCGGCTAAAAATATCAGCAATCAATTTAAACTCGAACATTCTGATATACCATGGCATCAAATAGTTGGTTTGCGTAATATTTATGCACACGAATACCATCATATTGACGATGTTATTATTTGGGAAACTATAAACAGCAAAATACCTGAATTGCATAAATTTTGTGATACAATAATAAAACAATCTCAAACAACGCACGAATAATAAAAAATAGGAGCAGAAATTTCTGCTCCTATTTTTTATTAAGTATTCAGTTCATTCCAAAGTTCTTCAATAGGTATGCCCTGTTTGTTACTTGCAATATATTCTGTGTATGCTTAGTTAGTAATTTCAATATTTTTTATAGATACTAAAAAAACACTACCAGCATTATCATTTATTTTTTATATGATTAAACATTAAAGTCCAAAAATTAACCACACATCAGTTATAGAATAAAATAAATTATCATGCAGATAATTATTATTGCAAATGTTTTAAAAAACTCTTTAATTTCATGTTCTCTTCTATTTTTCTCTTCTATTTTTAAAAGAGATAACCAGTGTCCT
>CAJLLL010000042.1 GCA_905207485.1 uncultured Phascolarctobacterium sp. | reverse complement strand
TAACCGGCCGGCTAGGTAAACCCCATTCGGAGCAAGACCAAATAGGGAAGGGATGAAGCGGCCCGCTGATCCTTCCGGGTTGTGTCGCTTGAGCCTGCAAGTAATTGCCGGCCTAGATAAATGATTGCTGCCGCTTTGCGGAACAGAACCCGGCTTATTGAGCACTCGTATTCTTGAAGATACGGCTGGTAATTTTACCGGCCTTATTTTTTTGCAAAAATTAAGGGCAGCTTCATAATCGGCAGTTACAATTTGTTTGAAGTTGTTATATAATATAAAGGTAATTAAATTTAAGGTGTGTCTTAAAAATGAAGAAGTTAGTTTCGTTTGTTGTACCAGTTTATAATGAAGAAGAAAATCTGCACGAATTCCATAAACGTATAAGCGGTGTTATGCAGGCACAGCCGTATGATTACGAAATTATTTTTGTGGATGACGGCTCCAGCGACGGCAGCCATGGCATTTTGGCAGAGCTTGCAGAGCAGGACGCGCATGTGCAGGTTTATTTTTTATCGCGCAATTACGGACATCAGCTTGCACTGACATGCGGTCTTGACAATGCAGAAGGAGATGCTGTTGTTACAATGGATGGCGATTTGCAGCATCCTCCTGAACTTGTGCCGGAACTTTTAAAGTTGTGGGAAAATGGGTTTCAGATTGTGCAGACGGTACGCACCGCAACTGAAGATGCTTCGTTTTTCAAAAATATTACATCCAAAGCATATTATAAAATTATTAACTCCATGTCTAAAGTTGAAATTACTCCGGGCGGAAGTGATTTTCGTCTGATGGACAAAGTTGCAGTGGAAGCGTTCAGGCGTTACCGTGAACGTGCCCGTTTTATACGCGGTCTGGTTAATACTCTAGGCTTTAAAACCGCAACTTTTGAGTTTACTGCTCCGCCGCGTTTTGCCGGACATTCCAAATTTAATCTGCGCAAAATGCTTCATTTTGCATTGGACGGAATAACTTCTTTTTCAAATTTACCTCTGCGCTGGGCGTTTTATACAGGATTTGTGTTCGGCTTAATCAGTTTTTTGCTGGTTTTACATGTACTTTATGTAAAATATGTTGCAAATGATGCAGTACCCGGTTGGGCAACTATGACAGCAAGCGTATTGTTCCTTGGCGGCATTCAGCTTGTCGGCATCGGCATTTTGGGCGAATATATAGGCCGTATTTTTGAGGAAGTTAAGCAAAGACCTTTGTACATAATTGGCAGACACATCGGCAAACGGTAGTTCAGGTTTACAATTACGGCGTTTTGTGGTATAATTTACTTGTTTATAAAAGACAAGGATGTGATGCGGGTGATAAGAAAAAGGTTCCTTTGTTTGGTAATGACATGTGTATTCTGCTTGGCAAACATGGCAACCGCATTAGCTTCGTTTGAATACGGGGATAATGGTCCGGAAGTCTTGGCAATTCAAAAACGCTTGGTTGAATTGAAATATGAAATCAAATTGCTTGACGGTGATTTCGGTTCTGAAACGGAAGCCGCTGTCAAACGCTTCCAGGCGGATAAACAGTTGGAAGTCGATGGAATTATCGGTGAAGCTACTTATACTGCATTAATGCAGAAACCGATGCCTCCTAACCGTTCCGGCAGAAGTGCTACGGTAAGGAATGTAATCCGTGCGGCTTATGGTGTGCTTGGCACGCCTTATGTGTTTGGCGGAACCAGTGTTTACGGTTTTGATTGCTCCGGTTTCACCCAGTATGCATTTGCCCGTGCAGGCATCAGCATTCCGCGTACTGCCGATGTGCAGATGTACAGCGGCAAACAAATCAGCGCCAGCCAGCTGCGCCCCGGCGATTTGATTTTCTTCAGCACTTATGAACCGGGTCCGTCGCATTGCGGCATTTATCTCGGCAACGGTCAGTTTATCCATGCAGGCTCCAGCACCGGGGTAACGGTAGCTTCTGCATTTACCGGTTATTGGGGTGCCCGTTATTACGGCGCATGCCGCATTATCTAAAAATCCAATAAGCTATCAGCATAATTTGGTGCTGATAGCTTATTTTTTTATCGTGTAAATATTTCTGCTTTGTAATATTTTTGTGAAAGCATATCGCAAAAATAGCAAAAAGACGCAGTTTTATTGTATAATATTGCTAATAACAGTTAATGGCGGTGATTTATATGGATAAACAAAAAGTACTTATTGCTGACGATGAAGCACCGATTAGGGAAATATTAAAAATTTATTTTGAAAAAGATGGCTTTGAAGTTATTGAAGCTGCCGATGGCGCAGAAGCCATTTTAAAAGTGCAGTCCGAAAAGCCGGATATTATCATTCTGGATATTATGATGCCTGTGATGGATGGACTCGAAGTTTGCAAACAGGTTCGTAAAATGAGCGATATTCCCATTATTATGCTGACTGCAAAAGATGATGACGATGACCGCATTTTAGGGCTTGAAATAGGCGCAGATGATTATATTACCAAACCGTTCAACAATCGCGAAGTTCTTGCAAGGGTGAAAGCGGTTCTGCGCAGAAGTTCAATGGTAAAAAAAGAAGACGATGCAGGCCGTTCTCATATCGAATATAAAGGCCTCAGCATTGATATGGAAAAATACCAGGTTATTGCTTTTGGCAATAAGATGACTTTTACAGCAAAAGAAATGGAACTTTTGTGGTGCCTGGCATCCAATCCTGGCAAAGCGTTTTCGCGCAACCAGCTTTTGGAAACTATTTGGGGCTATTCCTATTATGGTGATACCCGTACTGTTGATACGCACATTAAACGCATCAGGCAAAAACTTAATATTCCCGAAGATTCAGAATGGGATATTACGACAATTTGGGGCGTAGGCTATAAGTTTGAGGTTAAAGACAAAAAATGAACAAATCATTGAGCTCAAGGCTGATGTACAGCTTCATGGCTCTGATAATGGTTATAGTAGTCGGCGTTACGGCAGGTATTTCCTATCTTATCGCCGATTATTTTTTTAAGACCAATGAGCAGGAGCTGGCACAAAAAGGCAACGAAATGGCGGCAACGGTTGAATATTTTATGGAGTTCAACAACAGCCGTGAAACACTGAACCGTTATGTATTTGCTGTTGACAGGCTGGTTGGCGCACGCATTTGGCTGTTTGACGATAAGTATGAACTGCTTGCGGCATCCAATATAAATACAGATTATAAAATGGACGGCACCAAACCCGGCATTAAAGATTTAACAATGATGGAAGGTTCGGCTGCCGAAATTTCCAGGGAAATAAAAAGCGGCAAACTGGATGCCAAAGTTATAAGCATTTTAAAAGATGTATACAGTGGTAAATCTGTACAATCGCAAATTTACCATCCGTATTATAAAGAACAGGTAATGCTTGTGGGCGTGCCGTACGGCAAATCCGGCAGCAATGCACGCGGTGCAATTTTGCTGGCTCAGCCTTTAAGCGGCTTTGACGGCTTTTTGCGTGATATTTATATTTATACTTCTATTGTGGCAATTTTAGCATTGATTTTAAGCATGTTTATGGTGCGCAGTCTTGCCAAAACCATGATTAAGCCGCTTGTTTTAATGAAAGACAGTGCTATGGCTATTGCTGCCGGTGATTATACCCGAAAAGTAGAAGTGCACGGCGAAGATGAAGTGGCGGATTTGGGCAGGGCATTGAATGCTTTGGGCAATGATTTGAGCGAGTTTGTTGCTAAAACCGAACGTGCCGAAAAAATACGCCGCGATTTTGTCGCCAATGTATCACATGAACTGCGCACGCCTTTGACCATTATACGCGGATATAATGAGGCTATCAGCGATGGTACAGTTACCGACAAGGAAATGATTCAGCGTTACCGTCTTTTGATTAACGAAGAAACCATGCGCCTTGAACGTATGATTCGCGAACTTTTGGACATCAGCCGCATGCAGGCTGCCGAAAAACTGCCGCCTGCCAAAATGCAGCCGCTGCCGCTTGGCGCTATTGTACGCAATGTTGCAGAAAAATTGATGGTGAACGCCGTAGAACGGAACATTAAATTGTTAGTGCATGTAGATGAAAAAATTCAGATTATGGGACAGGGCGACCAAATGGTGCAGCTTGTGCTTATAATAGGTGATAATGCACTGAAATATACCCCCGAAAACGGCACGATAACATTTTTGACCGAGCTTTTGGAGGACGGCAGCGTAAAACTGACAATTTCTGACCAGGGACCGGGAATACCGGAAGAAGATTTGCCGTTTATTTGGGAACGTTTTTACAAAGTTGATAAATCGCATTCACGCAATGTGCCCGGTACTGGGCTTGGTTTGGCTATAGCACGCGAAATTATCCGCGTTCACGGAGCAACGGTACAAGTATTCAGCAAAATGGGTGAAGGAACAAAGTTTGAAATTACTTTTCCTAAAGACAAGGTTATAACTGATTGATAAATGGGGTGAAAAGCGTTGAAAATTGCATTGGTGCAAATGGAAGTTTTGGAAAAAAATAAAGCCGGAAATGTGCAGAAGGCTTACGAACTGCTGCGGCAAGCTGCGCCTGAAAGTGATATTGCCGTATTACCGGAAATATGGACTACAGGCTATTCTTTGGGCCATTTAAGTAAGGAAGCCGATACATTGAATGGTGAAGTTATCAACGAATTGCGCAGGATTGCCGCAGAAAACAGTTGCGCTATCGTAGCGGGTTCAATTCCGCTTCGCAAAGGTGATGGCAAAGTTTATAATACTTCCGTTATTATTGATAAAAACGGAGAAATTGTTTTTTGCTACAGCAAGGTGCATTTGTTCAGCATGTTCAATGAACAGCGCTTTTTCCAGCCCGGAAATGATTTCGATACATACAGTTTGGAAGGAATTACCTGTGCATCTGCTATATGTTACGATTTGCGCTTTCCGGAATTGTTTCGTCATATGGCTATGCAAGGTGCAAAAATCATTTTTGTGCCTGCGGAATGGCCTGAAATTCGCGGGTCTATCTGGGACTTGTTCATTAAAGCCCGTGCGTTGGAAAACCATACTTTTATCGTCGGTGTAAATTGTACCGGTAAATTCCATGACCAAAAGTTTTATGGGCATTCAGCTGTAATAAGCCCGTTTGGCGAAGTGCTTGCCGTTGGCGGAAGCGAAGAGGAAATAATTTATTGCGATATTGACTTGGGGCTGGTTGAAAAAGCTAATGAATATATGAATGTTTTAAATGATGTAAGGCCGGAGTTGATAAAATGATGTACAGAATTTTAAGTATAATGCTCTGTCTTTTATGGCTTGTCGGTACTGCGTTTGCTGCACCTGCATTTGAGCCTAAAGACTGTCCGAAAGATTTAAAATATATTTTGGGCATGTACTACGGCAACGGTGAGCTGTTTTTATTACGCGAAAATAAAGGCAATGTAGAACTTGTATACCGCTTTGGTCAGAAGGATTACACTTTTGCTGGTTCCAATATTTATCCATTATATAAAGAACATTTTGATTCTTATACAATTAACGAAAGCGGGCCTTTAAACCATTTGGATGCTGCTGTGCGGATTGAACGCAGCCGCGAAGGGTATGGTGTAAGCTGCACTGTAGGAGGCAACCGCTATAGCCGCCGTTTTTTTTCAGGTGAAAATGGCAGGCCTTTCCGCTTTAATGTAACCGGAAACTGGCAGGAACTTAAGACTGCTGCCGCTTCTGCTGTAATGCCTGCTCAGCTTGGCACGGGAAAACAGGCACAGCTTGTTGATTTGCAGCAGGCGGTGCCGGGGATAAAACTCGATTTGCAATACGCATCGGCAGATAATTGTTTCGGTCAGCCGCTGGCGGATGATAAACGCGCATTTTTAGATGTTGAAGCTGCTGCGGCATTGAATGCTGTTCAGCTGAGGCTTGCGCCTTACGGTTACGGACTGCTTGTGTGGGAGGCTTACCGTCCGTGGTCAGTTTCAAAACTTGCTTATGATGCGCTGCCGTTGGAAAATAAAAATATGCTTCCTGCTCCGGAAGTTGGTTTCAGCCATAATACCGGGCGCAGCGTTGACGTAAGCTTGTATTATCTGGCAACAGGAGAACCTGTAGAAATGATCAGCGGATTTGATGAACCTTCTGTACGCCAGTATGCATCTTTTGCAGGCGGTACGGAATTGCAGCGTTACCAGCGTGATTTATTG
Organism: uncultured Phascolarctobacterium sp.; assembly: GCA_905207485.1. GTDB lineage: Bacteria > Bacillota > Negativicutes > Acidaminococcales > Acidaminococcaceae > Fusicatenibacter_A. Next base: position 10,806 of record CAJLLL010000042.1, on the reverse strand, counting down.
CGCGCTAATATGCAGATGGCTGGTTTTAATGCCAGTGATGTTGAATGGTGGCATTTTGATTACGGTGATATAAATGCATATGCCCATTTAAATGTAAAACCATAGCAGGGCATTTACAGTATCTGTAAATGTGTTATAATAGTTACGAAAATACATAATAATTTATGAGGTGATATAAATGAACGTTTACGATTGCGCTAACGATTTGGCAAAAGCATTAAAAGAAAGCCATGAATTTAAAAAATTGGCAGAAGCAAGGGCAGTGCTGAAAAAAGACGCTCAGGCTGAAGAACTTGCCAATGATTTTATTAAATTAAGTTCTGAAATTGAACTTGCCAAATATCAGAAACAGGAAGTTGATAAGGAAAAAGAAGAAAAACTGCAAAAACTTTCTTCTTTGTTAAGCCTTAATCCGGCTGCAATGGAATATCTGCACGCATTTATGCGTTTTCAGATGATGATGGCAGATATTACCAAAACCATTAATGATGTAGTAAAGGAAGCTGTCGGTGAATAATTCCGTTAATCAGTTAGCTGAAGTTTTAAAACAGAAAATGCCCGGGCATGTTTATTGCGCCGAGCCGATGAAAAAACATACGTCTTTTAAAATTGGCGGTCCTGCTGATGTTTTGGTACAGCCGCAGGATGCTGCCGGCCTTGCCTATGTTCTTGCTGCTGCGCGCGAATATAATGTGCCAGTAACGGTTTTGGGCAACGGCAGCAATGTTTTGGTCCGCGATAAAGGTATCCGCGGGCTTGTCATCCAGTTGGGCAATGCACTGAAAAACTTCCGTCAGGAAGGAGAATGCCTGTATTTTGGAGCAGGATATTCTTTGGCTTTGGCATCACGCAAGGCGTGGGAATGCGGTTTAAGCGGCATGGAATTTGCCGTTGGCATTCCTGGCAGTATTGGCGGCGCTGTTTACATGAATGCAGGCGCTTACAATGGTGAAATGAAATGCGTTGTAAGCAGTGTGCAGGTTATGGATATGGAAGGCAAGGCCTTTACGCTGACTGCGGAAGATTTACAGTTTGGTTACCGTAAAACCAGCTTACAGCAGAGCGGTTATATTATTACCGAAGTTTGCCTTAAAATGCAGCCCGGCGATAAAGATGCCATTAAAGCGATGATGGATGATTTCAGCAGCAGGCGTATCAGCAAGCAGCCGTTGGAACTGCCGAGTGCAGGAAGCATGTTTAAACGTCCGCCGGGATATTTTGCCGGAACGCTTATAGAACAGGCCGGACTGAAAGGCTATACCGTAGGCGGAGCGCAGGTATCCGAAAAGCATGCAGGATTTGTTGTTAACCGCGGCAATGCTACGGCAGCAGATGTTTTGCAGCTTATTGCGGATGTACGCAGGGTAATAATGGAAAAAGCCGGAGTTGAACTTCATCCGGAAGTTCTTGTTATCGGTGAAGAATAAAACATTAATTTACGGAGAGCGGCTGCAAAGCCGTTCTTTTTTATAGATGCCGTCGTTGTTGTAAGCGGCAATTTGGATATGATATAATAAGCTATCACAGAAAGAGGTATTTTATAGAACATGGACAATGTTTACGATTTGGTGGAAGATTTTTACGGGCATGACCCGGGATGGAATTTTCTGCTGCGCCGTGAATATGCAGACGGTTTTTTGCGCATGGAAGCATGGCAGGGCAAAACGCCGGAAGAACTGTATGACGTTTGGGACCAGCTTACAATGCTGTGCCTGTACCTTGGCAATACGGAACTGCTTTTAGGTGATATGAGTGCTGATGATTTTGTTGATTGCGTTGCATGGTGCGGACGCAATGTATCGGAATTTGAAGCCGATTATGAACATACAAAATATTTTCTGGAAACATGCGGCAGGCTTTACGCTTATCTGCAAAAGAAAAAGGTAATTTCTGATGCCGGGGCTCCTTTGGAGGCGGCCGCCAGACTTTTGCAAGGCGGTACAATGCACATTATTAACCCGGACGGCAGTTTTGCTGACGGGCATAAAGAACGTACCCGCCATACGGTGCCAGATGTTTCCAACAAAATATTTTTAAATGTTGGTGAACGCATGCAGGAAATTTATGCTGCAATGCACGAATTTTTTACAGACAGCAGGTTTAGTGTTGATTTGGAACGTGCTTCGGTGCTGTATCATGGCGTTTTTGGCAATGCGCTTAACGAATCTGCCAAAAGCAGGGAAGAAGCCATACATTCATTTTGGGATTACTTTTTGCTGGATTACCGCCTGATGCTGCGCGATATGCACCCGTTGGAGTATTTTTATAATGCTGTATGCTGCAAAAATGGAAGCAATTATGATGCTGAATTCGCAAAACGCAACAGCGATATTTTACAGGAATTTATTTCGGCACGTTTGGTAATTTTTACGGTAGAAGGTTTTACGGATGAAGGCGCCTACTACTGCCGTGACTTTTTAAGCGGTGAAACTTATCAGCTTAATTTACCGTTAAATGATGATTTTGATACAACGGACATGCTGTTTATAGGGCATATTTTTTATAATGGCAATATGCTTACCGATAATGTCCGCGGTTATAAAATTGAACGTGTTAATGCCCTGTTTTTGCGCGATACTTTAAAACGCACTTATAAATGGGTCAGCGTACAGCAAAAACAGCCTACATGGAAGTGGTTCAGCGCTAATTACCCTATGGTGCTGCGCAACATGGTGTTTTTATATGCGGCAGGCATAGCACACAGAAACTTTAATAATTATACGGAACAGACAAAATATTCCGCTGCGCCTTACAGCGATACGACTTTAGTTGCCGGTATTTTAAAAAACATCATGCTGAAAAATTATTTTTCGGTTGCCGATGTAAGATTGGCAACGCAGATGTGGTGCGATTTACAGGCTGCCGGTACAGTTGATGAAAAATATAGTGAAAGCCAGTGGGCAGCAGGTATAATTTATACTTTTATTAAGCTCAACGGCGCTTATACCTTTTTTGATGAACATATAGCCGGATTTTGCGGCATGGAATTAGAGCAGATGAGGCAGGTTGCAGAAAAGGTGCAGCAGGCTTTACGTGTAGAAGAACATGACCCTCGTTACAGTAATGAAGAAGGCCTGCTTGTAATGCTCATGAGCGCGCATATGTAAAAAGGAGAATTTTATGAAATGTAATTTTTGCGGCAGGGAAGTATCAAAAGGTACTCAGGAATGCCCCTACTGCCATTACCGTTTTGAACAGGAAGCAACTGTCCTTAATCCGCGTGAGCGTGATGATTTTGACGGCGTAACGATTGATGAAAGCGGTTATGAAGAAACTGGTTCATCTAATAACGGACGCACGCCCGAATACAGGGAAAGTTATGAATACCGCCGTGAGGAATATGGAACTAACCGCAGAACTGGCCCTAAAATTTATGTAAAAAATATGGGCTGCGGCGGTGGCCTGCTTGGTATTTTGCTTATTATCTGCATTCTTATAGCGCTGTTTATTTTCTTTATGCCGTTGTTTATTGTGGTTGCGGCAGTTGGCGTTGTTTATTATCTTATAAGCAGTATTTTAGGCGGGTTTTAAAACAAAAAACTGCACTTCCAATCTGTATAAAACAGAAAGGCAAGTGCAGTTTTTATTTTTATATTCTACAAAATTTCATCGCGTACAAGCTGGTTAATCATTTTTTGTTTACCAAGTACCCAAAGCAGGTCTCCTTTTTCGAATACCAGCGAAATGTTTGGGTTTACAATGGTGTAGCTGCCGCGTTCCAGGCCTATAACAAGGCAATGCCATTTATTGCGTATGTTTGTGGATTTTATGGATTTCCCAAGCAGCGGCGAATGTTTGTCGATGCTGATGGCGCACGGCATAAAAGCAATATCGCTGCGCCCTTCTGCTTCGTTAATAAGCATAAATTTACGCATGCTTATGGGTGAATCGGTTATTGTTAAGCCGAGATTTTTGTTGGCAATGGCAGCGTTAAACAATTTAAAATGCGCTTTGGTACCGATAACAAGCAGCGTTGCGCCTGCGCTGATGGTGAAGCTGGCTCCCGGCATATCGTAAATTTGTTTTGCCGTGGCTGCCTGTAAAACATTACAGCCATACGATTCGCGCAGTGCCAGGTCTAACAGCGTTTTGCCAATGGTAATGGAATCTTCTTCGACCTTATAATGCGCTAACTGCAAATCTTCATCAAACCAGCTGTAAGGATGGTGTTGTCCTGTTTCTTCTAATGATTCACGGTGCTTGCGCATGTGGCGTTCGTTTAAATTTACCAAAAAGCGTGATTCCATACGCAGATATTCGCCCATCAGCCAATCGGAAGAAGAAATAAAATATGCGGTAACAAGCGTTGCGGCAGCGGCAAAAATTTCTGCTAAACCTAAAATTTCAGCAAAAACAAAGTAAATAAAACCTGCGGCAACGATTACTTTAAGCAGAATAAAAACTATCAGCGGTATATGATTGCTGCGTTTTTGGAACCATAAAACAGAAAACAGTTCGGGATGGCTGGTGCGGTTAACAAGTACGGCACGCAGCAGCGGCGCCATTATGATAAATGTCAGTGCTGCAGTAATAATATCGGCGTAAGGCAGCTTTAAGTTATTATGCAGGTAACTGCTTAAGTAGTAATCTGCAAACAGGGCTATTGCTGTCAGCAGGGTGGTGAAAATCAGCATGCGCGTAAAATATTCTTTTAAAAAGTTGCTCCAATCATCATTGGTGCCGGTGCTGATATTTTTTTCGGTATAACGGTCAAGCCAGTCATTAACACGCGCAGGCAGTGCTCGGCGGATAATGCGGTATGCAGGGTCTGCCGCCATAATACAGAACGGTGTTGTAAAAGTTGTCATAACCGATACGGCAACGATAATCGGATAGATGAATTCACTGATAACGCCAAGGCTCATGCCGAGGGATGCGATAATAAAGGAAAATTCACCAATCTGCGCAAGGCTGAAGCCGCACAAAATAGAAGTTTGCAGGCTTTGCCCGCTGAGCAGTACGCCGCCGGCAGAAAAAATAAGTTTACCTGTAATGGTAACAAAAATCAGGATAATAATCGGCAGCCAGTATTCCAAAAGCAGCGCCGGGTCAACCAGCATGCCTACAGAAACGAAAAATACTGCGCCGAAAATATCTTTAACCGGCGTAAATAAATGCTCGATTTTTTCTGAATTCGGAGCTTCGGCAATAAGCGAACCCATTATAAATGCACCAAGCGCTGCTGAAAAGCCGAGGTGTGTTGCAAGCACTACCATGCCGAGGCATAAACCGATAGAAGTAACGAGCATGGTTTCGTTGTTCATTAAATTAAGTGAGCGTTTGTAAAAAGTTGGCACCAGATAAATGCCGAGTACAAACCACAGCACCAAAAAGAACAGCAGCCGCATAACGCTTGTTAAAAGTTCCGTGCCGGAAATGCCGGCGGAAGCTGCCATGGTGGAAAGCAGTACCATCATTATAATGCCTGCTATATCTTCAACGATTAAAATGCCGAATACCATTTCGGTAAAGCGTTTGCCTTTCAGTTTCAAATCTTCAAAGGCTTTAATGATAATTGTCGTTGATGACATGGAAAGCATGCCGCCTAAAAACAGGCTGTTCATATGGCTCCAGCCCATCAGCATGCCGGTTCCGTAACCGATGGATAAAAGCCCGGCTATTTCAACGATAGTGGCAATAAATGCAGTGCTGCCAACCTGTTTAAGTTTGTTAAAACTAAATTCCAGCCCCAGCGAGAACATTAAAAAGATAATGCCAATTTCTGACCAGGTATGGATATTGCCAAAATCAGTTACTGTTGGAAAAAAAGAAAAATGCGGGCCGGTAATGAAACCGGCAACTATGTATCCGAGAACCAGCGGTTGATTGAGCTTTTTAAAAAGAATGGTAGTAATGCCAGCTACAAGCAAAATCATAGCGAGGTCGGAAACAATTGGTGGTAAATGTGCCATCAGAAGTTCCTCCTTACTGTATTAATAAGATAAGCGACAAATAAAACAAAATGATGTATAATATAATAGGTTTAATGTTTGTGTGCGGCAGGACAGCCGCATAAATATTATACAATGGCATAATGCTTTTTAACAAGAAATATATTTTGAAAATTCATCTCAACAAATACGGAGGCTGACTAATGAATACAGATTTAATTTTGATTAACGGTGAAATTATGAGCAGCAAAGAAGCTGTGATTGATTATAATGACCGCGGGCATCAGTTCGGCGATGGCGTTTTTGAAATTGTGCCTGTATATAACGGCAAAGTCTTCGGCATGATTCCGCATATGGAAAATTTGTTTACTTCGGTAACACGCCTTAAAATACCGGCAGTTTATATGGTAGAAGAATTGGTTGAGTTCCACGAAGCGCTGATTAAAGCAACAGGTATGGAAAATGGTGAAATTTATACACAGGTTACACGCGGCAGCGCTCCGTTCAGCCTTGCTTTTCCGGAAATGTCCATTCCGCAGCTTGTAATGCAGCCTGTTTTCACTGACCGCAGCATACTTACTGAATTACAGCACAAGGGCGTAAAACTTTTAACCGAAAAAGATTTGCGCTGGCAGCATTGCGATGTTAATACGCTGAACCGCCTGCCGGAAGTTATGGCACGCCAGAAAGCTGCTATCAGCGGTGCTTTTGACGCACTTTTTGTGCGCGACGGCAAAATAACGGAGACGACAGAAAGCAGTTTTATGCTTGTAAAAGATGAAGTTTTGTGGACTGCGCCCGAAAACGAAAACATCCATAAAAATATTACCCGTAAATTAATTAAAGAACGCATTGCAGCCGATTTAGGCATGCCGGTTGTAGAAAAAGCATTTGACCTTGACTTTGCCATGAAAGCAGAAGAAGCATTTATCTGCGGCCCGCGCTGTGAAATTATTCCCGTAACCAAAATTGACCGCAAACTGTTGAATAACGGCGAAGTCGGCAAAGTTGTACCGCAGATTTTAGCAGCTTATAAAAACTTTGTTGACCGTGAATGCCCGGCAAGGTAATGAAAAATGGATAGAAATTTAGTGCGCGGGGCAATGCTCATTGCGCTTACCGTGGTGCTGCAGTCGCTGCGGCTTGTCATACCGCTGCCGCCGCTTGTAAGCATGTTTTTTATCGGCACTCTTGTTAATATGATGCTTGCCGTTACTGTAAGGCTTGCAGGCTTAAAGCCGGCGCTTGCATCTGTTGTGCTGCTGCCGTTTTTCGCTTATTTGCAGGGGCAGCTGCCCATACCTCTTTTAATACCGGTTGTTATCGGCGGCAATGCTGTGTTTGTTTTAATTTGCCATTGGGTTTGGAGCAAAGGCTTATTTTTAGCACCACTTGCCAAAACAATCTGCATGTTTACAAGCAGCCTGGTGCTGTTAAAAGTTTTGGAACTGCCGGAGAAAATGGTATTTGCTATTGGTTTTATGATGGGCTGGCCGCAAATGGTGACAGGTATTTGCGGGATTTTACTGGCACGCCTGCTTGTTAAACGCACGCCAAGGTAAAGGAGCGTTGTTATGGAAACAAGAGTTGTACTATTAGGCATTATTGTAGAAAATACTGCTTCTGTTGAGGCTTTAAACGCAATGCTGCACCAATATGGCAGTTATATTATCGGCCGCATGGGATTGCCCTACCGCGAAAAAAATCTGCATATTATCAGCATTGTGCTGGATGCGCCGCAAGATGTTATCAGTGCGCTTTCCGGTAAAATCGGCATGCTGCCGGGCATTACCGCCAAGGCATTGTATGCCAAAACACAGGCTTAGTCCTTACTGCCTTTGGGCTTTATATAGGAGAAATACTGACGGGGAAGGTTCGCCCTGACCTTAAGGAGGAACAACAAATGTATGATGTAAAATCAATGAAAGCAGAGGAATTTATCGACCATAACGAGATTATGGCAACGCTGGAATATGCTGCGGCAAATAAAAACAACGCCGCGCTGATTTCGGAAATTATTGAAAAGGCCAAACTGCGCAAAGGTTTAAGCCACCGTGAAGCAGCAGTGCTGTTGGATTGTGAGCTGGAAGATAAAAATAAAGAAATTTATGCTCTGGCGGAACAAATAAAAAAAGATTTTTACGGCAACCGCATTGTAATGTTTGCGCCGCTGTATCTTTCCAACTACTGCATTAACGGCTGCGTGTACTGTCCTTATCACAGCGTGAACAAGCATATTGCCCGTAAAAAACTTACGCAGGATGAAATCCGCAAAGAAGTTATAGCCTTGCAGGATATGGGGCATAAACGCCTGGCACTTGAAGCCGGTGAAGACCCTGTTAACAATCCTATTGAATATATTTTGGAATCTATCAAAACCATTTACAGCATCAAGCATAAAAATGGCGCTATCCGCAGGGTGAATGTTAATATTGCTGCAACTACGGTTGAAAATTACCGTAAATTAAAAGAAGCCGGTATCGGCACATACATTCTGTTTCAGGAAACCTACCATAAAGAAAGTTACGAAAAACTGCATCCGTTTGGACCTAAGAGCAATTATGCCTACCATACGGAAGCAATGGACCGCGCTATGGAAGGCGGCATAGACGATGTTGGCCTGGGCGTGCTTTTTGGCTTGGAACTGTACCGTTATGAATTTGCAGGGCTTTTGATGCATGCTGAACATTTGGAAGCTGTGCATGGCGTAGGACCGCATACCATCAGCGTTCCGCGCATCTGCCCGGCGGATGATATTGACCCGAGTACTTTTGATAACGGTATCAGCGACGATATTTTTGAAAAACTTGTTGCCTGCATCCGCATCAGCGTGCCATATACCGGCATGATTGTATCGACCCGTGAAAGCCAGCGTGCGCGCGAAAGAGTGCTGCACCTCGGCATTTCGCAAATCAGCGGCGGTTCACGTACCAGCGTAGGCGGCTATGCCGAACCGCAGAAAGAAAATGATTCTGCACAGTTTGATATCAGCGATAACCGCACACTGGATGAAGTTGTCGGCTGGCTGATGGAAATGGGCTATATTCCGAGCTTCTGTACAGCCTGCTACCGTGCCGGGCGCACCGGCGACCGCTTTATGAGCCTTTGTAAGAGCGGTCAGATTCAAAACTGCTGCCACCCCAATGCGCTGATGACTTTAAAAGAGTATCTTGTCGATTATGCATCGCCGCATGTTAAAGAATTAGGCGATAAACTTATTGCCAAAGAAATATTCAATATTCCTAACGAAAAAGTACGCGCGCTTGTTGAAAAACATTTAAAAGACATAGAACAGGGAGAACGCGATTTCAGAATTTAAAAAGATTGACAATTTAAAGCACATGCAATAAAATTTATATATGTTTTTTATTTAAGCCGCTTTTTTAAGCGGCTGATTATTTTTGAAAGGCGTTGATATTTTTGCTGGAAAATCTGTTCAAACTGAAGGAAAACGGCACTAATGCCCGCACTGAGATGCTGGCAGGCTTAACTACCTTTATGACAATGGCGTACATTCTTGCAGTTAACCCTGCCATTTTGTCTGCAACGGGCATGGATGCAGGAGCTATTTTTACTGCTACTGCTATTTCAAGCTGCATTGGTACGCTTTTAATGGCAGCTTTTGCCAATTATCCGTTTGCGCTGGCTCCGGGCATGGGGCTTAACGCGTTTTTTGCTTATACAGTAGTTGGGCAAATGGGCTATTCGTGGCAGGTTGCTTTGGCGGCTGTATTTATTGAAGGCATTATCTTTTTGCTGTTATCTCTTACACCGGTGCGCGAAGCAATTTTTAATTCCATACCGGCGGCGCTTAAATTCGGCGTAACAGGCGGCATTGGCCTTTTTATTGCTTTTATCGGCCTGCAAAACGCACACATTGTTGTAGACAGCGTAACTTTGGTAAAAATTTATCCGTTTAAAGCTGCTATTGCAAGCGGCGAAATTTTTTCTACCGGTATGGGTGCTATTATTGCTTTAATCGGCGTGCTGCTGACGGCAATTTTAATGGCTAAAAATGTCCGCGGCGGTATTTTAATCGGTATTTTGGGTACGTGGATTATCGGCATGCTGGCAGAAGTTGTTGGCTTATATGTGCCGAATCCGGAACTTGGCATGTTTTCGGCTTTCCCGGATTTTTCCAAAGGGCTTTATGTTCCGAGCATTATGCCTACCGTAATGCAGATGGACTTTACCGGCATTTTAACATTTAATTTTGTTACCGTAATGCTTTCTTTTATGTTTGTAGATTTGTTCGATACGCTCGGTACGTTAATTGGTGTTGCATCTAAAGCGAATATGCTGGATAAAGACGGCAAACTGCCGCATATTAAAGGCGCGCTGCTGGCAGACAGCACAGCAACCATTGCAGGTGCCATGCTCGGTACTTCTACCGTAACTACTTTTGTAGAGAGTTCTTCCGGCGTAATGGCTGGCGGACGTACCGGTTTAACGGCGGTTACCGTTGCAGGTTTGTTCCTGCTTTCCCTGCTGTTTGCGCCTATCTTTCTGGCAATACCGGCATTTGCTACAGCACCTGCGCTGATTATAGTCGGCTTTTTAATGCTTGGTACAGTACTGAATATTGATTTTAACAATATCTCCGAAGCTGTGCCTGCTTTTGTAGCTATTATTGCTATGCCGTTTATGTATTCCATTTCCGAAGGCATTTCTCTTGGCGTTATTTCCTATGTTTTCATTAATATGGTAATGGGCAGCGAAGAACGTCAAAAAATTAGCGGCATTATGTATATATTGGCAATACTGTTTATTTTAAAATATATTTTTGTGTAAACAGCAAAATAAAAAATCTTGTTAGAATAGGGCTCAACCTTTGGTTGAGCCCTTATTTTTTAGTGCCAAAGTAGTGCAACGCGTCACATTGCCTTATCGGCTTACAGTAAAAAAGTACGATTTT
>CAJLLL010000041.1 GCA_905207485.1 uncultured Phascolarctobacterium sp. | reverse complement strand
TAAACTTGACAAGTATCTTTGTTAATTTTTATAATAAATTTAAAGGAGATGATTTTATGAAAAAACTGTTAATGCTCATTTTTGCTGCTGTTTTGGCAGTATCCGCAGTTTGCTTTGCACAGGAAGAAACCAATGCTGCCAATACGCAAACCGCTCAAACCCAAACCGCTGCTTATAAAACGCTTACACCGCAGCAGGCTAAAGAACGCATTGAACAAAACGCAAACATCGTTGTTCTTGATGTACGCACTCAGGAAGAATTTGCAGCAGGCCACCTGCCCAACGCTGTTTTGCTGCCGGTAGATTTAATTGAAGCCAAATCTGCTGAAGTTGCTAAAGTTTTACCAGATAAAGATGCTGAAATTTTAGTTTATTGCCGCAGCGGCAAACGCGCCCACCGTGCTTCGCAGGCACTTGCCGATATGGGTTACACCAACGTTGAACATATCGGCGGCATTATGGATTGGCCGTATGAAATTGTAAAATAAAAGCTAAAAAATAAAGGCTGGTTACAGTTAATTCTGTAATCAGCCTTGTTTTTTTGGTGGAGATGAGGGGAGTCGAACCCCTGTCCGAAAATATTGCAATATAACTTTCTCCGAGCGCAGCGCGTCATTTTATTATTCGCTTCCCTGCCGCCTGACGGCGGGCTGCACGGTCGCTATCCCGAAAAGTTTCCCTCTAAGCCTACGGGAAACGGCTTAAAAGTATCCTGCTGTTGGCGTCCATATCATCCCCGCAGGAAAGGGACGAAAGGACGTAGCATTAAGCTGCTAAAGCGTAATCGTTTTTAGCGTTTATTTTTAAACGTCCGCCGTTTAACGTGCTGACGGAAACACGGCTCGCTTATCATACCACACCTATCCCCGTCGAAACCAGTACATCCCCGTGATAAGTGTTGTTTTATTATTATAACACAATTAATTTTTTTGTCAAAACCTCAGCGGTTTCTTTCCTTCATTGCACGCTCTACTTCACGTTTGGCATCACGTTTGGCCATATCCTGGCGTTTATCATAAAGTTTTTTACCAGTGGCAAGCGCAATTTCCATTTTAATAAGCCCATGAGTAAAATACATTTTCAGCGGCACAAGCGTATATCCTTTTTCCTTAACCTTGCCGATAAGCCTGCGTATTTCCGCTCTGTGCAGCAGCAGTTTGCGGTCGCGCAGCGGCTCGTGGTTAAAGCGGTTACCCTGGTCATAAGGGCTTATATGCAGGTTGGATACTATAACTTCCGCATTTTTGGTAATTTGTGCATAGCTGTCTTTCATATTGGCTTTGCCTGCACGCAGCGATTTTACTTCTGTGCCGGTAAGGGCAATACCGACTTCGTAAGTTTCGTGAATTGTATAATCGTGGCGTGCTTTTCTGTTTTCTGCAACTATCTTAATCTTCTGTTCCACTATTTATTCCTCTGTTTTTTCTTACTTTTATTATGTTTGCCTTTAGAATTTTTGGTATATTTACCGCTGCCTTTGCCACGTTTGGCAAATTTATTCCTGCCTTTTTTCTTTTTGCCCTTTTTATCGGGTATATCATTGCGGCGCGGCAAGGCTTTGCGCTGTTCCGCAAGCTGCATTTTAATGCGCTCACGCACGCTGGCATCTTCACCGGCAATGATAAAATCAATATTCCGTTCGGCTATATTAACCTGAAATACTTCTATGCGCACAGGGTCGCCCAAACGGTAGCATTTACGGGTATGCGTGCCTATCAGCGCATAGCTTTCTTCCGCAAATTCATAGTAATCATCCAAAAGGCTGGAAATATGCACCAGGCCTTCAACGCCGTTGGCAAGTTCCACAAACATGCCAAAAGCTGTAACGCCGCTGATGATACCATCGTATTCTTCGCCAATATGCTCTGCCATATATTCTGCTTTTTTCAAATCTACGGTAGCACGTTCCGCTTCAGCAGCCGTGCGCTCACGTATTGAAGAATGTTCGGCAATATGGTCAAGTTTGTTAATATATTCGTCTTTGGTTTGTTCCTTCATATAAGGGTCAACAAGCCATTTATGCAGCAGACGGTGTACGATTAAATCCGGATAACGGCGGATTGGCGATGTAAAATGCGTATAATATTCCGCTGCCAGGCCAAAGTGCCCGATATTATCTGTTTGATATACAGCCTGTTTTAACGAGCGCAGGGCAACAGCAGATACCATGCGTTCTTCCGGCCGCCCTTCCATGGCTATCAGCGCTTTTTGCAGTTCCAGCGGCTTAACTTCGGCAGCAACAGGCATTTTTATGTTAAAACGTGATAATAAAAGTGATAGGTCACGCATTTTTTCTTCCTGCGGCTTATCGTGCACACGGTAAATGAACGGCCATTTTTGCAGCGCCATATGGCGGGCAACGGTTTCGTTGGCAGCAAGCATAAATTCTTCAATAATTGATTCTGCCAGCCCGTGTTCACGCTGCACTATTTCCACCGGTTTGCCTGTTTCATCCAAAATTACTTTCTGCTCCGGCAGGTCAAAATCAATGGCTCCGCGCGTTACGCGTTTTTTGTGCAGAATTACGCAGAGTTTTTCCATTTCTTCAAGCATCGGCAATGTATCACTGTATTTTTCGGTCAGCTCTGCATTTTTGTTAACCAATATTTCGCGCACAATGCGGTAGCTTAAACGGTGGCGCACATTAATAACGCCCGGAAAAATATCGTAACTTTTAATACGCCCTCTTTTATCTATCAGCATTTCGCAGCACATTACAAGGCGGTCTTCACCTGCGTTAAGGCTGCAAATGCCGTTGGAAAGTCGTTCCGGCAGCATCGGCAGCACACGGTCTACAAGATAAACGCTTGTCCCCCGTTCCTGTGCTTCACGGTCTAAAATTGTATTTTCGTGTACGTAATAGCTTACATCGGCAATATAAACACCCAGTGTAAAATCACCGTTATCGGCAGGCTGAACAAAAACAGCATCGTCCAGGTCTTTAGCATCATCGCCGTCAATGGTAACAATCAAACGGTCACGCAAATCACGCCTGCCTTCAAGTTCCGCACTTTTAATATTTTTAGGCACACGTTTGGATGCGGTAAGTACCTGTTCCGGAAACTCCAACGGCAAATCGTACTGTTTAATCAGCGAAAGCAGTTCCATGCCGGCATCGCCTGTGTTGCCAAGCACTTCCACAATTTTGCCTTCAATGCTGCGGCGGCTGTCCGGAGCCCATTCGGTAATTTCAGCCACTACTTTCTGGTTATCCTTAGCTCCGCCGAAATTACGTTTTAAAATATATACGTCCTGCCCGATACGCTTGTCATCAGGCACAACAAAACCATAATCGCGGCTTGCTTTAAATGTGCCGACAATTTTATTATTGGCATGTTTGATAATGCGGATAATTTCGCCTTCAGGCTTGCGGTCATTGCCGCCTGCGCTTTCTACCCTTGCCATTACACGGTCATTGTTCATGGCGCCGTTTAATAAACGCGGCGGTATAAAAACATCCGGCCTGTCGCCTTTGTTATCCGGTATAACAAAGCCAAAGCCTTTGCTTGTAAGCTGTACGCGCCCAACAACAAGTCCCATTTTTTCCGGCAGCCCGTAAGTACCGTAACGCGTTTTTATAATTTCACCATTATCCAAAAGTTCTTTTAAATCCTGCCAAAAGATGTTTAAATTGCCTGTTATGGGAATTTCTTCAATTAAATCTTCTGCAGTCAGCGGCGCATAGCTGCTGCGCTGCATAAACTCCAGTATTTGTTCTTTTCCTTTTTTCATTTTAATCCTCCAGCATCATTTTGGCAGTAGCTTCTGCCGCAACAACGCCATCTTTTGTTATAATTTCGCCGTGCATTTCCACAAGGCGTCCCTTTTGTTTAACACGTGTGCCTACACACTTTACTTCTTCGCCTATTTTCAACGGCTGGCGGTAACGAAGTTCCATTTTTGCGGTATAGGCAGGTTTGCCTTCCATGCAAAACAGGTAGTGACCCATAATTTCATCCAGCAAAACACTGATTAAACCGCCGTGCATCATACCGTTATAACTTTGGTGTTCTTCTTTCGGCGTAAAGTAAGATACACATTCTTTTTCATCCATTTTAAAAGTCATTTTTAAACCTATCGGGTTTTGCTTGCCGCAGGCAAAACACATAGGGTATTCTTTATCTTCAAACATTTATCTATCCCTTAAAAAAGCAAGTATTTTATTAAATACCGCTTCCCTTTCCTTATCCAATGTCAAAATATGCCCACAATGCTCAAACCATACCAGTTCTTTGCGCGATGAAGAAATATTATCATAAATAAACTGTGCGCTTTGCCAACGCACTGTATGTTCTATTTTGCTCTGCATTATAAGGCATGGCACTGTTATTTTTTGCAAAAATCCCTGTTTGCATTTTTTTATAAATTTAAACATGCTTACCAATGGTTTGGTAGGCATTGCCTCACACTGTACGCAATATTCATCAGGCACGTTATCAAACACACGCTGCCGTTTTTTTACATAGCGTATAATAAACCGCAGCCACGGCAGCAAAAACTGCCTTTTGTCACAAACATAAATTGGCGCCGCCATTACTATTATTTTATCCGGTTCAAGTTCTGCCGCTGCTTTTAAAGTCAGCAATCCTCCCATAGAAAGCCCTGCCACATATACCTTGCGGCAGATGGCTTTAAGTTTGGCAAAGCCTTGTTTTACTTCGGCATACCAGTCGTTAAAATTATACTTAGATAAAATTTTTGGAGTTGTACAATGGCCGGGCAACAAAACGCCAAGCACGGTATATCCCTTGCTGTGCAGAAATTCTCCCAGCAAACGCATCTCTCCCGGTGCACCGGTATAACCATGTATTAAAAGCACGCCTTCTGTTCCGCCGGCAAAAAAGAACGGTTTTGCGCCAAGTTTAGCCACGTTTTTCCCTCCAATATACCATAATTATACCACATACAAAAAAATCCCACATCGTATGGATGCAGGATTTTACAAACGTTTATAATTTTAAAATTACATGCTTAATTTGGCAATTACCAGTGTAATAAGAGCAAACAAAATACCTAAAACAATGGTTGCTTTAGCCATCATTGTATCCATATCGTTGCCTTTGCCAAAATAACCGCCACCGCCGCCAAAAGCGTCGGACAGGCCGGAACCCTTGCCGGACTGCATAAGCACAGAGCCAATTAATGCTATGCTGACAATAACGTCCAATACACTTAACGCTGTAATCAACTTGGCTTCCTCCTAAACTAAATTACCTTTTAATTTTACCATAACAAAACTTGCGTTACAATAAAATTTTCGTATCTGGTAAAAAAGCCTGCTTCTCAGTGAAGCAGGCCTTTATTTGCCAATTATTTACGCAGGCCGAGCTTTGCAAGGATTGCACGATAACGCTCGATATCCTTAGCCATAAGATAGTTTAACAGACCACGGCGCTGGCCAACCATTTTGAGAAGGCCACGGCGGGAATGATGGTCTTTTTTATGGTCTTTAAGATGTTCGGTAAGATATTTAATACGTTCGGTCAATACGGCGATTTGTACTTCCGGAGAACCGGTGTCGCCTTCATGTCTTGCGTTTGCAAGGATAATTTCTTGTTTTCTTTCAGGTGTTAACATTTGCAATTCCTCCATTTTTCTGTAATCGCCAGTGCATAGAAACCGCCGGAGCAGCGCATCTCCAAGCAATGGTTCAAAAATAATACTTAAATAGTATAACACAAAGTTATTGATTGGGCAACTGTTTTTTATTTAAAAAGTAAGTTTTAATTGCTTCTTTATCAGCATCTATCTGCCTGCACAGTTCTTCAATACCGCTGAATTTCTTTTCAGCGCGGATATATTTATAAAAATAAACCTTCATTGTTTTTCCGTACAGGTCGCCGCTGCAATTAAAAAGATTTACTTCAAGCCTTACATGTTCAACATCATTAAATGTGGGGTTGTTGCCTATATTGCCCATGCCTTCATAAGTTATGCCGTCAATTTCCGCTTCAACGGCATAGACACCCGGCGAGGGAACTGCCATCTCGCTGTTCTGCAATTCAATATTGGCAGTTGGAAAACCAAGCTTTCTTCCACGTTCATCACCATGGACAATTTGCCCGGTAATACTATAAACGCGCCCAAGCATATTATTGGCATGTTCTATATGCCCTGCCCTGATTAAATTACGGATGCCCGTACTGCTTACAATATTGCCGTTCATTTTTACAAGCGGGCGTACAATTACATCAAAACCATCTTTTTTGCCGCTGCGTTCCAAAGTATCCGTTTTGCCGCTGCCTAAAAATCCGTAGGTAAAATTTTCGCCAACTACCAGACAACGGTAATTAAACTGCCTCAGTCCTTCTAAAAATTCATCCGGCGACAGCGCTGCAAAATCTTCCGTAAAAGGAATGTTAATCAGATAATCAACACCCGCCGCTGCCAAAAGCTGAATTTTTTCTTCGGCAGAAATAATTCTTAC
Organism: uncultured Phascolarctobacterium sp.; assembly: GCA_905207485.1. Taxonomy (GTDB): domain Bacteria; phylum Bacillota; class Negativicutes; order Acidaminococcales; family Acidaminococcaceae; genus Fusicatenibacter_A. The sequence continues at coordinate 11,400 of CAJLLL010000041.1, read as the reverse complement.
CGGCACCAAATCAGGACGGATTAACGCCAGCGGATGATTGCTGAAAGTAAACACAGCAAGTTTAAGTCCGTTGCGCTCTGCATATTCTTTCGCCGTGCGGATAACATCATTATGCCCGAGATGCAGGCCGTCAAAAGTTCCGAGCGCAATAACCGTTGCAGGATATTTATTTTTTAAGTCAGTAGCAAGAGATGTAATAATTTCCATGAACAACCTCAAATAAGTTCCTGCGGCTTTGCCGCCTGGCGCAGGATTTTACTGCCTTTCATTATTCCTTCTGCGGCTTTGCCGATGCCGTAAAACATACCGTTCTGCCCTTTAAGGCGGTATATGCCATCTGTTACGCCTGCCATGCTGGTAGCAACGCCTTGCGTAATTCGCCATGCCTGCCTTTCAGTAAGCACAGCCTCAGGCAGATGCATAACTGCTGTTTCTTCAGGCAGCAGGTAGCGCTGCGGTTCTGTTTCAATTTCCTGTAATGTGGCAGCGTTTTCAATTTTAAAACCGCCTGCCGATGTACGCAGCAAAAAGCTCATCGTACCGCATACGCCAATTTTTGCGCAAATATCTTCAAGCAAAGTGCGGATATAAGTTCCTTTGGAACATTCAACATCCACTACCGCTTTTTGTTCTGTAAAAGAGATAAGCTGCAAATGGCTGATAAAAATTTCACGCGCTTCGCGTTCTACTTCTATTCCCTGCCGTGCCAGTTTATAAAGCGGTTTGCCGTTTAGCTTTAAAGCGGAATACATTGGCGGAAGCTGTTTTTGCAGGCCTGTAAATTCCGTAAGCACTGCGGCAAATTCTTCTGCCGTACATGCCGGCAGTAAACTTTGCTGCACAACGGCACCGCTGTCATCACCGGTATCTGTTTTTATGCCAAAAGTAATTTCGGCACGGTAACTTTTCCCATCCTCCAACGCATATTCCAATAAGCGTGTGGCCGTACCGGTAAAAACAGGCAGCACACCGGCAGCATCTGGGTCAAGCGTGCCGGAGTGCCCTATTTTTTTAGTATTCAGTACCCTGCGCAAAAAGCTGATTACATCGTGGCTTGTCATGCCGCAGGGTTTCAAAACATTAATAATTCCGTTTGTCATAACGCTTTACCAATAGCGTCCAATACTTTTAGTTTTGCCTCTGCAAGCGGCAGTTCCACCGTACAGCCGGCAGCGCGGATATGGCCGCCCCCACCGAAAGAGAGTGCTATTGCAGCAACATCCGTATTCTGCGAACGCATGCTGACGCGAGTTACATTCGGTTCAACGGCTTTAAACAGCACTGCCACATCAACGCCTTCAATATAACGTGCAAATGAGATGAAATTATCTGTATTAACGTCTTTGTCATACAAATCATTGTTAATTTCAATAACACTAACTGCACCGTTATTGTAAAAGCTTAAAGTCTGCAAAACCTTGGCCAGCATTTCTATATTGGCACGGGTATGCGTTCCCAAAGCATCGGATATTTCATTAGGACGCGCGCCGTATTCCAACAGTTTTGCCGCTGCACGCATTGTGGCCGGTGTAGTATTGCCAAAGCGGAATGAACCGCAGTCGGTATAAATGCCGGTATACAAGCAGGTTGCCAAATCTTTATCCGGCTCAACGCCGAGCATTTCGACAAGGCTGCACAAAATTTCCGCCGTTGCTGCCGCTTCTGTATTTAAATACAAATAATCGGCAAATTGCGTATTGGAAATATGGTGGTCAATATTAACAATGGCTTTTGCCTTAACTGCCTGTACTACTTTGCCGATGCGGTCAAGCGAACTTGCATCTAAAACTACCAGTAAATCCGCTTCCGTTTCTGCACATTCATCAGGCTTTACAAAAGTTTCTATCTGCGGCAAAAAACCAAAGGCTTTGGGCGTATCGTCATCGACCATAAGCATTACTTTTTTGCCTGCTTTTTCCAGCGCTATTTTCAGCGCCAGTGTAGAGCCCAAAGCATCGCCGTCAGGGCTGACATGGGGACATAATACAAACTTATCATGTTCCAGCAGCAGAACGGCAATTTCTTCAAGCGTACAGTTCTTACTCATGCGGGGTTTCCTCTTGTTTGATTTTTCTCAGCAATTCTTCGATATGCGCGCTGTATTCCATGGAGGTATCTTTGGTAAAAATCAGCACAGGCGCAAAGCGCAGCCTGATTCTTTTGGCAATTTCGGTGCGCATATAGCCAACGGCTTTATTAAGCCCCTGCCATGCTTCCTCCTGCTGGGTTTCGCTGCCGTACAGGCTTACATAAACTTTTGCCTGGCTTATATCGTCAGTAAGTTCCACGCCTGTAACGGTAACAAATTTAATGCGCGGGTCTTTAATATCGTGCAGTAAAATCTTGCTGATTTCCTGTTTAATTGCTTCCTGTAATTTTTCTACTCTTAATCTTGCCATAACAAGCACCTGTTATTCTGCGGCAACTTCTTCCATGGAATAAACTTCAAAAATATCCCCTTCTTTAAGGTCGCGGAATTTTTCAAGCGTTATGCCACATTCGTAACCTGCCACAACTTCTTTAACATCGTCTTTAAATCTGCGCAGGGAGTCAATTTCGCCTTCGTATATTACAATGCCGTCGCGTACTACGCGTACTTTGGAAGAATTGGTTACTTTGCCTTCAAGTACATAGCAGCCTGCAATAAGCAGTTTGGAAATCGTAATAAGCTGGCGTACTTCAACACGTCCCTGGATAACTTCTTTAAATTTAGGAGCAAGCATACCTTTGATAGCTGCTTCTACATCATTAATTGCGTCATAAATAACCCTGTAAGTACGCACATCAACTTTTTCCGCTTCGGCAGTTTTGCGCGCATTGGCATCCGGACGCACGTTAAAACCGATAATAAGCGCATTGGCGGCAGATGCCAGCATTACGTCTGATTCGTTGATAGAACCAACGCCGGAATGCACTACTACAACTTTAACTTCATCGTTTTTAATATTGGAAAGCGAAGATTTAAGTGCTTCGATAGTACCCTGAACGTCAGCCTTAACAACAATATTCAGTTCTTTCAGCTCACCTTCCTGAATACGCTGGAAAATATCGTCCAAAGATACTTTGGCATTCTGCTGCATTTCTTCGCTGCGGCGTTTAGCCAAACGTTTTTCGGCAACGCTTCTGGCAGTTTTTTCATCTGTGCTGTCCAGAATATCGCCCGCCATAGGCACTTCATTTAAGCCAAGCACTTCAACAGGGGTTGACGGCAGCGCTTTTTTAACTTTTTCGCCGCGGTCATTAACCATGGCACGTACTTTACCGTAAGCAGTACCGGCAATAATGGTATCGCCGATGCTCAAAGTGCCGCGCTGTACCAGAACGGTAGCAACAGGGCCGCGCCCTTTATCAAGCTGTGCTTCAATAATGGTGCCGTGTGCCGGCAGGTTCGGGTTGGCTTTCAGTTCCTGCATTTCTGCAACAAGCAGAATCATTTCCAAAAGTTCGGGAATACCGGTTTTCTGATGAGCGGAAACCGGTACCATGATAGTATCGCCGCCCCAATCTTCCGGAATAAGTTCATGCTCTGCAAGCTGTTGTTTTACGTGGTCAGGGTTAGCGCCGGGACGGTCCATTTTGTTAATGGCAACAATGATAGGCACATTAGCTGCTTTAGCATGGTTAATTGCTTCAATGGTCTGCGGCATAACGCCGTCATCTGCTGCAACTACGAGAATGGCAACGTCCGTTACCTGAGCGCCGCGGGCACGCATAGCTGTAAATGCTTCATGGCCCGGTGTATCAAGGAATACAATTTTTTTGCCCTGGTAGTTAACCATATATGCGCCGATATGTTGGGTAATACCGCCTGCTTCACGGCTGGTTACGTTAGTTTTGCGGATAGCATCCAAAAGCGAAGTTTTGCCATGGTCAACATGGCCCATAACGGTAATAACCGGCGGGCGCGGAACACGTTTTGCCGGGTCGTCTTCTACTTCCGGAATTTCGGTCGGGTCTTCTTCCGGAGGCAGAGGCACTACTTCAACATCAAATTCCGTACCAACAAGTTCTGCTGTTTCAAAATCAATATCCTGGTTAATGGTTACCATAACGCCAAGCATAAACAATGCCTTAATAACTTCGTTAACCTCACGTTTAATAAGGTTAGCAAAATCTTTAACATTAATGCTTTCGCCTACTTCGACACGGCTGGGTCTTACAACGGGAGCCTGCTGCACCGGCTGCTGCGGTTTGGGCGCGCCGCCCGGACGTTTTTTCATCATATGGTCGCGGCTGTGCATGTTGCGGCTGTCGCGGCTTGCATACTGGCCCTTAATCTGCGGTTTATCATTGCGTTTTTTGTTAAACTGCTGTTTTGCTCCGCCTTGCTGATTGCCGCGGTTCTGGTTCTCAAAACGGTTTTGGGGCTGCTGTGCATTAGCATTGCGGTTAGGCTGTGCATTTTGTGCGCCCTGCTGTGAACGGGGGCCGATAAAAATGCCTCCCTGCTGGCGCTGCGGGCGGTTCGGCTTATTATTTTTACCGTGCTGAGCCTGCTGGTTTGCCTTGCCCTGCTGCTGAACAGGCTGATTGTTTTTCTTTTGGTTATTATTATTTTTGTTCTGATTCTGCATACGCTGTTCATTGTGCGCATTTGCAGGTTTGTTATTCTGGTTTTTCTGTCTGTTATCCTGCTGAGGTTTATTATTGCCGGCAGCTTTAGGCTGATTTTGTTCCTGCGGTTTTACCTGCTTTTGGGTATTTGCCCTGTTATCGTTTTTAGCAGGCATTGCCTTGGGAGCATTATTCTGCACCGGCTTTTTCTCCGGCTGAACAGGTTTCGGCGCAAATGCGCGCACTACCATTGCCTTTGCGGCATCATCTACTGTACTTAAACTTTTTACCTGAATGTTATTTTTGGCCAAAACATCAATTACTTCCTGATTGGTTTTGCCAAGTTCTTTAGCTATTTCATATACTCTATGCTTACCCATTCATCCACCTCCAAACTTAATCGTGGCACTTATTCTGTATCATAACTGCAAAATTATTGTCCGTAATTACAACCGCCGTCCGCGGCGATTTGCCGATAGCCGCGCCAATTTCGGCACGGGATGGGCCGGTTACTGTTTTTACCTTTGCCGTTTCAGCAAGGTACTCCATTTCTTTGCGAGATGCTTCGGCAGCATCGCAGGCAATCATCATCAAACGAGCTTTACCGCTGTTTAATGCACTGCGTACAGCAAAATCTCCTGCTGCTACTTTGCCGGCTTTTTGCGCCAGCCCAAGCGCAAAAGTTACCTGTTTACTGTCCATCCGGCAAATCCTCCAATAATTTAGCATAAACTTCGTCTGTTACCGGTTTTTCCAAAGCTCGCTCCAAACGTTTTTCCTTTACCGCTTTGGTAATACATTCCTTGTTGCGGCATACATACGCACCGCGTCCGGATTTTTTACCGGTTAAATCAAGCGTTATTTCACCTTCCGGAGAACGAACAATGCGCAGCAGTGCTTTTTTATCTTTCATCTCGCCACAGCCAACGCATTTGCGCTGCGGAATTTTTTTAATCTTCTGCTGCTTCATCGGTTTCACCCCCGACGGCTTCAAAAGGTTCTTCCTTGCTCTGGGTCTCACTCTTAATATCAATTTTCCAGCCTGTCAGCTTGGCTGCCAGACGTGCATTCTGCCCTTCTTTGCCAATAGCAAGCGAAAGCTGGTAATCCGGCACTACAACGCGGCAGATTTTTTCATTTTCCAAAACTTCCGTACTTACAACTTTGGCAGGAGAAAGCGCATTGGCAACATACTGTGCCGGGTCATCGCTGTATTTAACAATATCAATTTTTTCTCCGCGCAGTTCGTTTACAATAGCCTGCACACGCATGCCTTTTTGACCAACACATGCGCCTACAGGGTCAATGTTTTCATCTTTGGTGTAAACTGCAATTTTAGAGCGCATACCCGGTTCGCGGGCAACGGATTTAATTTCTACCAAGCCGTCATGAATTTCCGGAACTTCCAGTTCAAACAAGCGTTTCAAAAGCCCCGGATGAGTTCTGGAAACCATAATCTGCGGGCCTTTGGTGGTTTTGCGTACTTCCAGAATATATGTTTTCATTCTGTCATGATATTCGTAAATTTCGCCCGGAATCTGTTCTCCAACCGTTAAAACAGCTTCTGCTTTGCCAAGGTCGATGTAAACGTTTCTGTTTTCCATGCGCTGAATTACACCGGTTACAATATCATTTTCACGGTTATAGTATTTTTCAAACACCATTCCGCGTTCTGCTTCACGGATACGCTGAACAACAACCTGTTTAGCGTTCTGTGCGGCAATACGGCCAAAGTTTTTCGGCGTTACTTCCATTTCCACAATGTCGTCCAGTTCATAACGCGGGTCAATTTTACGTGCATCTTCCAAAGAAATTTCATTGGCATTATCTTCCGGTACTTCAACAACATGCTTCTGTGCATACACATGCAGCTCTCCGCTTGTTCTGTTTAAATCTACACGTACATTCTGATTGCTGCCGAAATTCTTTTTGTAAGCAGTTACCAGAGCCTCTTCAACAGCTTCAAATAAAATGGAAGGTTCTATGCCCTTTTCCTTGCCCAATTCCTGCACAGCCATAATAAAATCTGCGTTCACTTTTTTTACTCCCCCTAAAATCTCTTAAAAATCTATATGCGGTCTAATCATAGCAATCTGTTTTCTGTCAAACACAACGGCATTTTTACTCTCGCGCCCTTTAATAATCGGCTTGGCGCTGATTGTCGCATCATCGTGCGCTACCAGCACAGCTACTATTTCCTTATTTTTTTCCCACGGCGCAAAAAATTTAATATCAATCTTTTTACCGTAAGCACCTTCAAAATCCTTGTCTTTTTTCAGCGGACGGTCAATTCCCGGCGAAGAAACTTCAAGATAATATTTATCTTTGATAGGGTCACGCTCATCCAAAACTTCTGTCAGTTTTTCGCTTACCATCTGGCAGTCGTCAATTTCAATGCCGCCGGCCTTATCAATATAAATTCTAAGGTACCAGTCTTTTTCGCGCACATATTCAACATCTACCAGCGTAATATCCGTTCCTTCCAAAATCTGTTCCGCCATAGCGCTTACCAGTTTTTCAATTTCCGCACTCTGCATATATTCACCTCCGCTTTTTATTACCCTAATAAGAGGAAAGAGCGGGTAAAATACCCACTCTCTCTAAAGAAGTCATAATTTTTCTTAATATATTATATCACTATATACGTTTGCTGACAAGTTTTTTGTATTAAAATTAACAAATCAGCCTTTTAAATATGCCAGAATTTCTTCTGCATTGGTATCAGGTTTTGCTTTTTTGTAAACCTTTTCAATAACGCCGTTTTCATCAATAACAAATGTGCTGCGTACAACACCCCAGCTTACTTTGCCATACATTTTCTTTTCCTGCCAAACGCCGTATGCTTCAATGGCTTTGCGTTCAGGGTCGCTTAACAAAATAAACGGCAGTTCCTGTTTAGCGGCAAAATTACTGTGCGATTTAACGCTGTCTTTGCTGATACCGATAACTTCAACGCCAAGATTTTTATATTCACCGTAATTATTGCGGAAAGCGCAAGCCTGTCGAGTGCAGCCCGGAGTTGAATCTTTCGGGTAAAAATATACAACTACTTTTTTACCTGCAAAATCGTGCAGCGATACCAAATTGCCGTCCTTATCTTCCAAAGTAAAATCCGGAGCCTTTGTTCCTGCTTCTAACATTGTTCTTCCTCCTTTAAATATAATTTACTACATATTATTTACAGTTTTATAATACAAACTTCTATATGGGTTTACAAAACTTATTTCAATATCATTTCTGCTACCGTCTCAACATGGTGCGTCATTGGGAACATATCTACCGGCTGGGCTTTAAGCGCTTTATAACCATTTTCGGTTAAAAATGCCATGTCACGTGCCAGCGATGCCGGGTTACACGATACATAAACTATTTTTTGCGGTTTTACGCCGGCAATGGCTGCCAAAACTTTTTTATCACAGCCTGCACGCGGCGGGTCTAAAAGCACGATATTGGGCTTAACACCTTTCTCAAGTAAAGCCGGCATTTCTATGGCAGCGTCGCCGCAAATAAACTGTGCATTGCCGATATTATTTGCTGCTGCATTGGCAACAGCATCTTTAATAGCCGGTTCTACAATTTCTATGCCGTATACCCTGCCCGCTTTTTTTGCCAAATAAAGCGAAATTGTGCCTGTACCGCAATAGCAGTCGATAACAGTTTCGCCGCCGTTTAATGCAGCAAAATCAAGCGCCGCTGCATAAAGTTTTTCTGTCTGTTCGCTGTTTACCTGAAAAAATGATAACGGAGAAATATTGAATTTCAGGCTGCCGAGTTTATCCTTAATGGTGCTTTTACCATATAATACACGGTTTTTGCTGCCCATTATTATATTGGTACGTTTTTTGTTTATGTTCTGTACAATGCTTTTTAAGCCGCCAACTTCATTTTTCAGCATTGTTACAAGTTCTCCGGCATGCGGAATATCATAGCAGGCTGTAATAATAACTGCCATTACATCGCCTGTTTTAACGCCAACGCGCCCCATTACATGGCGCACAACGCCCTTGCCGTAAGTTTCATCATACGCTGCAATATTAAACTGCTGCATCCACTTGCGCACAACCTGCATAATTTTATTGTTTGCCTGTTTTTGGATGATGCAGTCTTCAATATCAATTACGTTATGTGTAAGCGCAGCATAACAGCCTATTTGAATTTTTCCTTCCGTCCTTGCAGCAGGAAACTGCATTTTGTTGCGGTAATGCCACGGGTTTTCCATGCCGATAACAGGAAGCACCTCGCAGCCTTCAATATGCCCAATGCGTTCCAAAGCATCTTTTACCTGCTGACGTTTTACTGCAAGCTGCCCTTCATAACTTAAATGCTGAAGCTGACAGCCGCCGCAGCTTTTATAGAATGGACACTGTGGCTCTACACGCTGTGCCGAAGGCTGCAAAATTTCTAAAATACTGCCGGAAGCATAAGATTTTTTTACCTGAAACAGCTTTACTTTTACCTTTTCACCGGGCAGCGCGCCTTTTACAAAAACAGTAAAGCCGTTAACTTTGCCTACGCCTTCACCGCTGCTGCCAAGGCCTGTTATCTCAACTTCTGCCGTATCATTAACTTTAAAAGGTGGTTTTTCTTTTACCATTTATTTATCCTCGTTATGAAATTGGTAGCCATCCTGCATCCAGTACAACCTGATAGGTAAATTGGATGCTCCCGGCGGCGACCAGATAAAGCTGTAAGTACCGGGTTCCAAAGTGCCAAGTTTCAATAAATCATCATAGCGGTCGCCGATTGCTACTTTATCCTGCGGCAGCGGCAAAAGTTTATTTTCCCCTGCTTTTTTCAAAAGCCCGTAACCTGCAAACAAACCGCCCAGCGGATTAAGATACATTGCAGCAGGTTTGGTGCCGTTTATTTTAAAGTTAACCGAATAAACTACGCCATAATTACCGTAATTAACAGCTTTTAAACCTGTTGTCCCATCTGTTCCTTGCGCAAAGCCCTGCTCTTCTGATGCCAGCTCCAGCATATAAACACCGCTGTCTGTATTAAGCGGCTGCTGCACATTATAGCTCCAGTCCGCCTCGGCAAAAGTTCCGCGCAATGGGTGTTCGTCCATAGGCTGGACGGGAGCATATTCATTGTACAAATTAATATCGGTATTTTCATCGCACATCACTACACTTATCTGCACCGGCCTGTCAGTATGCAGGTTAAGCGTGCCTACCAAAAGCTGATTTGGTTGGAGAACATAACCGTTACCAGTCAATAATTCAGCATTATCACCTAATCCAAGTTTGCCCCCAACCGGCTTATGCTGAGCATTAAAATATTTTTGCTGTGTTTCTTTGCCTACTTTTAAATAATGCCAGCCGGCATTGCCGATACTGCTGTTTGTAACTTCATAAGCCGCCGGGCGCATTTTTTCATTCGTTAACAGAACTGCAAGTTTTTTATTGCCTTGCATGGCGTTAACATGATGGAAGAAAATTCTCACATCGCCGCTCACCGTATCACGATAAAGAACGCCGTTTTTATAAACCATTTCCGGGCTGTCTGAAAAAATAAGCGTTGGTCCGGAAGTTGTTTTCTGCGCCGTTACTTCAATATAATTTTCCGGCAAACCTTTGCCGGTAATAAGTTCATCAGAAGCAAAAGCGTTTAAAGGAAGTAATGCTAAAGCCAAAATAAAAAAATTGTGCAGCGATTTTTTAAAATTCACGTTACCTACCTCATTTTAATAAATTTAACGTGTCATATTATACCACGTTTTAAAAAAATTTTTTATATAGTTTCGTGATCACAAAGCAAAAATTTTCAGTATTTTAAATTGCCCAATCAGCTTAAAATCTTATACAAAAAACAAACAACTCTTTCTACCACAATTACTTTAACATAACTCTGAAGTACTCAGATGCAACTCACTCAAAATTTCATCATAATCTTCTTTAACTACATTTTTTACTTCAATCCTCCGGCAATTATTTCCCAATGTTTCAACTTTAATTCTTTTTTCAAAAAGAACCATATTATACACTCTCCTTTTTTACCATTAACTAAAATAATAATTTCTTTATCTTGCTCCATTGCCAAAAAATATATATGCAAAATAAGCACAAACAATTAACAAAACTAATGATAAACTAAAATCCACTTCATATATAAAAACGATAATTCCCAATACAATTAAAAATAATCCCAACATATAATTTTTGCCGCAAACACTGTGGCAATTTTCACCTCGCTTTTAGTATTTAATTTCTTTCATAACTAATATCCGTAAAAAAACAAAAAAACGGTATTTATTTTTTGTTTGGCAAACATTGTTTGTTTCTAAAAACTACCGCCGCATTAATGGCGGATTAGCTAAAATTAACTTGCTAATAACTGTTCGCTTTGTTATAATGTATATGTAGTTTTTGGGCATAGTTTTTCAAAATCTGTTCTAAAGCGCCGTATGTGGCAATGTGGTTTTGTTACAAAATTATGTCATTTCATGCAGGCGAATTTTATTTATGCGGCAGAAAAACGTTTGTTTGTTTTTCAAAAATACCTTTTTTAGCCGCCTGTAGTGCGGGTTTTCAGGCCTGCCCTCGACCTTGTGACGACCGCTTGCGGTTTTGTGACAACGGATGACCCAAGCGATAATGCTTGTCTTTTAATTGATCTCGACCTTGTGACGACCGCTTGCGGTTTTGTGACTTACAGTTTAGCAAAACCGTTCGCACCAATAACTTTGCCCTCGACCTTGTGACGACCGCTTGCGGTTTTGTGACTAAAAGAATTTTCGTAATGGTGCTTCTTATATGACCTCGACCTTGTGATGACCGCTTGCGGTTTTACAATTTTCTATTTTTCTATCTATTAGTTTTAATATAAAGATTAAAATTTATT
>CAJLLL010000040.1 GCA_905207485.1 uncultured Phascolarctobacterium sp. | reverse complement strand
CGGGCGCCAAAGGCTGTGTACAACGCCAAGCGTGCCATAGCAATCCGCAACGCTGTTTACCAGTACGCGGATAGCCAGCAAATCGTAAATCTCGCTTAATTCTTTATGGTCACGCTGCATTTTTTTGTAAATACTGTAAAAATTCTTCGGACGTCCCTGAATTTCACATTCAATATGCTGTTCGTCCAAATGTTCTTTAATTTCCGCCATGGCATCATGAATCATGGCTTCCCTTTCACGGCGCTTTACCTTAACCTGCTCTACCAGGTCATAGTAAATTTCCGGTTCCATATAACGGAAAGCCAAATCCTCAAGTTCCCATTTAATGGTATAAATGCCAAGACGGTGCGCCAAAGGAGCATAAACTTCCATCGTCTCGCGCGAGATGGAATGCTGCTTATGCACCGGCATATATTTCATGGTGCGCATATTGTGCAGACGGTCAGCAAGTTTAATCATAATAACGCGGATGTCTTTCGCCATTGCCAAAAACATCTTGCGGTAGTTTTCAATTTGCTGGTCCTCTTTACTGATGTATTCAATTTTGCCTAACTTGGTTACGCCGTCAACAAGGTCGGCAACCTTAACGCCGAACATTTCCGTAAGCTGCTGCAAGGTAATGTCGGTATCTTCAACAACATCATGCAAAAAGGCAGCGGCAAGCGTAGTTTCATCCATTTGCAGTTCCGCAAGTATCGTTGCCACTCCCAAAGGATGAATTATATACGGCTCTCCGGATTTACGGCGCTGATTGGCGTGTGCTTTGGCTGCAACGTCATAAGCCTTACGGACGAATGCCACCTGCTTTTCATCCAGATATTTTGTTATCATTTCAAAGAAGCCGTCTACAGTGACTTCATGAATTTCCGGCATAAAACCACATCCTTACCCAATCAAATTCCGTGCACGCCGGCAATCTGCTGCGCAGTTGCAAGCATATTGGCACGGTACTGCCTGTAAATCCTCCGGCCGGTTTCCTCGGCCTGCCTGAAAGCAGGAGAATTTTCCAAATTATTTTTCTTAACAGCCGGCAGCATGCTTACCTTTCCTCCGCTGCGGCTGATAAAATTAAGTTCTTCAAACACGGTTAAATAAATTTCCTGCATGCCGCATTCAGCCATAAGTTCTGCTTCATCTTCAAGCACCTGTGTTTTCAGGCGGCTCGCCATCTTCTTATAGGCTTCTGCCAGATGCAGGCGGTTAGGAAAGCGTTTAAACAATGCTTCCACCGCGTTATCGTAATCATTATTATTATACAACAGAAACAGCGAGCTACCAATAGCGCCTGTAAAAGCAGCAGCTATTTCCAGCACATCGCCTTCCGGCAAATCATACAGCACAATGTTTTTGGCAGTGCCGGCATCACCATACTGCCGCACTTTATCTTCACTGCATAAATCAGTTTTCAAAAATTCTTCTTTATCGTTAACATATACAAGTATGTTATTTTCCGTCTGCAAAAGGCTTTTTAAAAAGGCCTGCTTGTCCAAAGGTTCATGGCGGTAATCATATACTGACAGCTTCTGCGTAAAATCGACAACCTGCAAATTTACGCTTTCCCTGTCCTGCCACACATTAATTTTCGGCATAAACACCAAATCTGCCTCAGCGCCGTTATACATGCAGTGGTAATTTTCCGCTCCGCCCCACATAAGGCACTGGTACGGCTGCCCACCATAAAGCGTACTAAAACGCAGATGCGTATTTTCAGCGCCGAAAATTTTGGCATAGCGCAACGCTGCGCCTTTAAACGCAAACAGCGGCGCCGGATTGCTGCTGCCATAAGGTTCAAGCAGTTTCAGTTCATTTAAAAGCGGCACATCCAAAACATAATCCTTGTCAACCAGCATATCCACATTCAGCACGGGCAGATAATCCTGTGGCTGCAATGTATCTGCAACGGTCTGCGTAAAACGGCGTTTAAACTCCTCAATATTTGCCGTTTTAATAGTAAGCCCCGCCGCCTGATGATGCCCGCCGAACTGCACCAGCAAACTGCTGTTGGCATTAATGGCGCTGTATAAATCAAGGCTCGGTATGCTGCGGCAGCTTCCTTTGGCAATATCGCCATCTATGCTGATAAGTATTACCGGTAAATGGTATTTATCTACCAGGCGCGAAGCCACTATGCCGATAACGCCTGCATGCCAGCCTTCTTTAGCAAGCACAATAGCCGTTTCAATATGTTCCATTTGCGCAAGCATTGCTTCTGCTTCCAAAAATATATCGCGGCTTATCTTTTGGCGCAGCGTGTTTTCCTCGTTCAATGCTTCGGCAATTTCTGCCGCACGCGCTTCGTCCTGCGCCGTCAAAAGTTCAACCGCAAGCTGCGCGTGTTCCAAACGCCCTACCGCATTAAGGCGCGGTGCTAAAATAAAACCTATATTTTCAGACGTAATGTCTTTTTCCGGACAACGGCTTTTTTCCATCAGAGCTTTTAAACCAATGTTGGCCGTTGTTTCCATTTTCTTCAGGCCCATTTTTACCAAAGCGCGGTTTTCGCCCCACAGCGGCACAATGTCTGCTACCGTGCCCAAAGCTACAAACTCCGTGTTGCCGTCCCACAGCGGCTCATCCTCATGGCGGTATTTATAAAGCGCCTGGCACAATTTAAAAGCCACGCCCACGCCGGATAAATGCTCAAACGGATAATTGCAGTCTTTCTGGTGCGGGTTCACCAACGCATAAGCCTCCGGCAAAACCTCCGGCGGCGTATGATGGTCGGTAACAATTATATCAAGTCCCGACGGCGCCCCTGCAATTTCCTTTACGGCACTGATGCCGCAGTCTACTGTTACAATAAGCGTTCTGCCGGCAGCATATAAATTGTTTAAGGCATCAATGTTCAGCCCATAACCCTCGCTTTTGCGTTCCGGTATGTAGGTGTTAACATCTGCGCCGCAGTCTTTTAAAAACAAATACAAAAGCGAACTGGCGCTGATGCCGTCCACATCATAATCGCCGTAAACGGTAATGCGTTCTTTGCCGTCAATGCCCTGCCAGATGCGTTGTACAGCCTGCGGCATATCCTTCATCAAAAACGGGTCGTAAAAAGGTTCAGCACTGCCATATAAAAAATCGCGCACAGCTTCCGGCGTTTTAATGCCGCGGTTCAGCAAAATGCCTGCCACAAGCGGAGATATGCCTGCTTTTTCTCCAAGCTGCACCGCTTCATCTTTATTAAATTCGTTAAACTGCCATATTTTATGTTTCTTCATTAAGCTTTAGTTTCTTCCGCAGGTTTGTTTAACGCATCATTGCGCTGATTATGCATTAGCATTTGTTTTTCTTCTTTTAATTTGGCATTTTCTTTTTTAAGCTGGTCAATTTCAAATTTAAGGCTCTTGTCATACAAATAATGTTTGGCTTTAATCATCATTGTAAAAAAGGCCATAGCAGTTGCGCCCAAAAGCGCAGCGCCCAAAATAACCACTACAAGGCTGGTCTGCACCGTCCACATCAAAAAGCCAACCGTAACATCGGCAGCGTTCTGCACAGCAAACACAGCCACCACAATACTAATTACCAAAGTAAAAAACAAATACGGCATAACATCATCTCCCATCAGAAATTTTTATAACCCTATAAAATATTATAATTCGCCTAAACTAACCAAAATACCTGCAAAAACAAAAAGTATTGCACAAAAAATTATAAACTGCTGCCCAAAATAAAAACAGCACCACCTGTTTTACAGATGATGCCGTTTTTAATATTTTATTTAGCTTCTGCCGGTGCGGCAGGTTTGTTGTTTTTGCGTTCGCGCATTTTAATCCACATAGGGCCTGCAAGGCAAATGGAGGTATAACCGCCGCTTGCAAAGCCTACCAGCATGGCAAACATAAAGTTATGAATAGTTGCGCCGCCGTACAGGAAGATTACCAGTACAGCAAAGAGTGCGGTAGATTCCGTGTAAACGGTACGCGTCATGCACTGCCAGATGCTTGTTTCTACCAATTCTTCCAAACCTTCGCTTCGGCGGTGCAGTTTAAGGTTTTCGCGGATACGGTCGAAAATAACAACCGTACCGTTAATGGAAAAGCCTACAACCGTCAGCAGTGCTGCTACAAAGGAGGAATCCAGTTCCATCTGGAAGAAGGAGAAATAACTGATGGTTACAAATACGTCGATAACCAGTGCCGCTACCGCCGCTACCGCAAAGTTAAACTCAAAGCGGTAGGTAATGTACACAATCATCAAAAGCCACGAAAGAACAACTGCCATGGCAGCCTGCTCAATCAGTTCTTCACCGATTGTTGCGCCGATGTTTTCCATACGGTTAATCTGATAATCGCCAACCTGCGTTTTAATATCGTTAATTGCCGCACGCAGTGTTTCATCCTCTACCAATCCGGTACGGATAAGCACGCTTTTGGATTTTTCGTTATCGGTGCTGTTTTCAAGCTGGATAATGCTATTGCCCATGCCGTGCTGGCTAAGAACATCACGCACCTGCGCAACGGTAACTTCCTGCGTAAAGGTTAAATCGACGATACTGCCGCCGGTAAAATCAATGCCCATGTTAAAGCCGCGGGTAAAAATGGAAACAACGCCAATACACAATACCAGCAGGGTCAGCCCCATGAAATATTTAAAATGTTTAACAATAGGGAATCTCATTATTTAGCCGCCTCCTTTTTGGGATATTTAACTCCATAAAGGAAACCGCTTTTGGTAAGGTTGCTTGCCAGAATAAAGTTCATTAAGAACTTGGTTACAGTAATGGCGGTAAACATACTTAAAACAACGCCCAAACCAAGCGTTACGGCAAAGCCTCTGATTGGGCCGGTGCCGAGATAGAACAGAATTACGGCAGCAATAAGCGTGGTGATGTTAGAGTCAAAAATTGTAACAAACGCACGCGAGAAGCCTTTATCCATTGCACTGCGCAGCGTTTTGCCGGCAGCAACTTCTTCTTTAAAATGTTCAAAAATAAGTACGTTGGCATCAATCGCCATTGCAATGGAAAGTATAATGCCCGCTATGCCCGGCAGCGTCAGCGTTGCATCAAGATAACGCATGATCAGCAGCAGGAGCATTACATACAAAAGCAATGCGATATCGGCAACAATGCCCGGAATACGGTAGAACAAAAGCATGAAGGCAAAAATGCCCACAATAGCAACGGAGAACGCTACAACGCTCTTTTCTTTGGAGTCCTGGCCTAAAGTCGGGCCAACGGTGCGGTTTTCCATTACTTCAATCTTAACAGGCAGGGAACCGCTGCGCAGCAAAATTGCCAGCTGTTCAGCTTCTTCCATGGTGCGCGAACCGGAAATCTGCGCTTTGCCGCCGGTAATTGCTTCCTGCACAACAGGGCTGGTAAGCACTTCTCCGTCAAGCAAAATTGCAATCGGACGGCCGATATTGCGTGCGGTCAAATCAGCAAATTTGGCGCCGCCTTCATCGGTAAACTCCAAACCTACAACGGATTGGTTGCCGCCGGACATCTGCGCACGTGCATCACGCAAATCCTTACCGGTTAATACGGTAGTGCCGTTAACATCTTTAAACTCCAGCATGGCGGTACGTCCCAGCATATTAATTGCCTGGTCCGGGTCTTTAATGCCCGGCAGCTCAACAATAATGCGGTCTTTGCCCTGGCGCTGGATTACAGGCTCGGTCAGGCCAAGTTCGTTAACGCGCCTTTCAATAATTTTTACGGTTCTGTTTAAAGCATCGTCATCAATCTTCGCTTCCGGCGTTTCAACAGCCTGCAGCACTACATGCGTGCCGCCCTGAAGGTCGAGGCCCTGCTTGATGGAATTAGCAAGCGGATTGATATACATAATAAACCCGCCGATAATAGCCAATGAGATGATGAGGAATTTTCCTAATTCATTCCATCTCAAAATTATTGCCCCCTTTATTTTTTATCTAATTACCTGCATTTTGCCGTCAGCGATTCTGTAATGACATAATCCATTTTTACGTCATGCTCATCGCAGATTATTTTACTGCGCAGCAAAATATCGTAAGTAATGCCTGCTTTAACAGCATTTATGCACTTTATAAGGAAACGGTCGTAAAAGCCTGCGCCCATGCCGATGCGCCCACCTGTTAAATCAAACCCAAGCCCGGGCACCAGCACAAAATCAATCTGCCGCTCATCAATAACGGGAGCATTTTTTTGCGCTGTACGGATGCCGTAAGCCCCTTCCGTTACGGCATTAAGCCCGCTGAGCTTTACTGGCTGCATATCGTGCGCACCAATAATAAGCGGCACGCATACGGTTTTGCCGTTTAACAGGACATGCTTTATAACAGCATCAATATTAACTTCATTGCCAAATGCCAGATAGGCAAAAACAGTTTTGGCATTTTTATATGCAGTGCTGTTTAAAATATTCCTGCAGACAAGGCTGCTTTTTGCCGCCACATCTTCCTTAGAAAGCCGATTGCGCAAAGATTTAAGTTCTTTGCGCAATTGAATTTTATCCATTATTTCTTTTCAAGCAGTTCCTGCTTGGCAGGGTCCTGATAAGCGCTGATTGCGGTGCGGAGGAATTCCACCTCTACATTTTCACAAATTTTGAGGACTACTTTCTTTTCGCTTACACGGGTAATGGTGCCGTACATACCGCCAACGGTAACCACTTTATCCCCTCTTTTTAAAGCCTCAAGCATGCGCTGTCTTTTCTTTTCTTCTTTTTTATGCGGCCTGTCAATCATCCACCAGAAAATGAAAGCCAAAATTAAAAAGGGCCACACGCCGCTAAAGAAAGATAAAATACCGTCCATTCGCTTACCTCCTCGAGTATCTACTTATATCTAATATTCTAAATTATTTATGCAAAAATAGCAAGTCCTGCTTTTTAACCGCGGTAATTGGCAAGATATGCCTCACGGAACTCAGGGAAACGGTCTTCGGCAATGGCAACGCGTATCTGCCTTGCAAGGTCAAGCAGAAAATGCAGATTATGAATAGTCAGCAAACGCAGTGCAAAAAGTTCTTCTGCCTTAAACAGATGCCTGATATATGCGCGCGAAAAGTTGCGGCAGGTATAGCAATTGCAGCGTTCGTCAATCGGACGGAAATCTTCGGCATAGGTTTTATTGCGCACTACAAGGCGTCCTTCCGGAACCATTGCCGTGCCGTTGCGGGCTACCCTTGTCGGGAATACGCAGTCGAACATATCAACGCCGAGATTTACGCCTTCGATAATGCAGTCTGCCGTACCTACGCCCATTAAATAACGGGCTTTGTCCTTCGGCATATGCAGTGTCGTTTCTCCCAAAATGTCGTACATCATGGGTTTGGGTTCGCCAACGCTTAAACCGCCAATGCCATAACCGGCAAAGTCCATCTGCGTCAGGCTGTCGGCGCTCATCTTGCGCAAATCTTTATACATGCCGCCCTGCACAATGCCGAACATCGACTGGTCTTCGCGCATATGCGCTTTTAAGCAGCGTTCAGCCCAGCGCGTAGTACGCTCGGTAGATTGTTTGGCATAACTGTAATCGGCAGGATAAGGTATGCATTCGTCAAAAGCCATGGCAATATCGGCGCCAAGTGCTTCCTGCACCTGCGTGGCAATCTCCGGCGACAAAAACTGTTTGCTGCCATCAATATGCGAACGGAAGGTTACGCCTTCTTCCTTGATTTTGCGCATAGCCCCCAGGCTGAACACCTGAAAGCCGCCGCTGTCGGTCAGCATGCCGCGCTTATAATTCATAAACTTGTGCAGCCCGCCGGCTTTTTTTACCAGTTCGTGCCCCGGGCGCAAAAATAAATGATAGGTATTGGAAAGGATTACCTGGCTGCCCATATCGTAAAGTTCTTCGGGCGACAGGGTTTTTACTGTTGCCTGCGTGCCGACCGGCATAAACATCGGCGTTTCAAACGTGCCGTGCGGCGTATGCAGGCGCCCAAGCCTCGCGCCGCTGCGGCTGCATTCTTTTATCAGTTCGTAAGTAACAGCGTGCATTATTTACCTCCGTCTGTTATAAATGGTCGGTAATGAACATGGCATCACCGAACGAGAAGAAGCGGTATTTTTCGCGGACTGCTTCTTCATAAGTTTTAAGCATAATTTCGCGTGTCGATAAGGTAGAAACAAGCATTAAAAGCGTGCTTTGCGGCAAATGGAAGTTTGTTACCAAAGCATCTACCATTTTAAATTTATAACCGGGATAAATGAAAATATCAGTCCACGCAGCTCCCGGTTTAATAACGCCGTTGCCTGCGGTTGCCGCTGCTTCCAGCGTGCGCACGGCCGTTGTGCCAACGCTTACAATGCGCCTGCCTGCGGCTTTGGCTTTGTTAATTGCTTCCGCCGCTTCCGGCGTAATTGTATAAAACTCTTTGTGCATGACATGGTCTTCAATGTTTTCCACGCTTACCGGGCGGAAGGTGCCAAGCCCGATATTAAGAGTAACAAAAACTTCTTCACATCCCATATCTTTAACTTTCTGCAGCAGTTCTTTAGTAAAATGCAGGCCTGCCGTCGGTGCGGCAGCACTGCCTTTATCACGGCTGTAAACAGTCTGATAACGTTCCTTGTCTTCAAGCTGCTCAGTAATATACGGCGGCAAAGGTGTTTCGCCCAAACGGTCTAAAATCTCCTCAAACACGCCTTCAAACTTAAATCTGGCAATGCGTCCGCCAAACTCAGTATTATCTATAATTTCGCAGCTTAAATCATCGCTGAATTTTATCTGCGCTCCGGTACGCAGGCGTTTGCCGGGGCGTACCAATACTTCCCAGTCGGTAGCGTTAAGGCGCGTCAGCAAAAATACTTCTGCTTTTGCTCCTGTATCTTTTACGCCGTGCAGACGTGCCGGAATAACGCGGGTATCATTAAACACCAGCAAATCATCCGGACGCAGGAAATCGGGCAAATCGTAAAAATGGCGGTGCAGGGTTTTGCCGGTATCCTTATCCACCACCAGCAGGCGTGAATGGTCACGCGGCTCCATCGGAGTCTGCGCAATCAGTTCCTGCGGCAAATCATAATTAAAATCGCTTACTTGCATTTTTTCTCCACACTTTTCAATAAATTTTTATTACATTGGTATTGCGGTAATAATAACGCAAAATATCTTTATAATAACCGGCTCTGTTGCCGGCATCATTAGCAAGCTGGCGCGCGCCCCACAGGCTTAAACCCAGCC
The DNA here is from genome assembly GCA_905207485.1 of uncultured Phascolarctobacterium sp. Lineage (GTDB taxonomy): Bacteria > Bacillota > Negativicutes > Acidaminococcales > Acidaminococcaceae > Fusicatenibacter_A. The sequence continues at coordinate 8,791 of CAJLLL010000040.1, read as the reverse complement.
CGCTGCCGCTGCCGCGCCCTTTAAAGATAACTTTTTCACCGTCCACGCCGCTAATAAGTTTTATGCTTTTGGCAAGGCCGGATTCTTTTTTCTCTTTATTTTTCAGTTCAATCTCTATTTCTTTACGGCCAATTTCCATGCCGTAATAATTTTCAATCGGTACATCCAGTTTATCCGGTATAGGACGTGTAACTTCAATGGCAAACAGCGTGCTTGGCAGCCCAAAAAGTTCCATTGCTTTTCCCGCAGGAACAATAATGCTGCCTTTATCGCCGGCAAAGCCTATCTGCAAAACGCGCCCATGTCCGCTTCTGTCAGGCGCATCGGCATCCATGTCGGATAACTGCACGCTGCTCAGTTTGCCGCAGTCATAGCCGCCGCGCAAAAGCCCTGCGGTAATATCTTTGGCTTCAAAACTGCGTTCCCATTTATAAACAGGCGCATCGCTGTCAAAATCTTTTACGCTGCGCAGATACGGCAAATACCGCCCGATAACATTTTCGCTGTTTTCAGTGTAGCCGCCGCTGCTTTCAGTAGTATATGCGGCAATCAGGCTGCCGCCGTAAGTTACAACCTCTCCGCGGGTGATGTCAATAAGACGGTTTAATGGCTTCTGTTCGCCATCAATACCACTGTAAACAAAATTCTTCTCGCCTGCGCGGATGTCAAAATCAGGGTCACTGCCGTTTTGAGAAGTATACAAAGCATAAGTACGCATGGCTACAGTAATAGCTTTTACTGCTTCATCCGGAAAATATACCGGCACGGTACGCCCCATAACGCTGTAAAGATATTCTTCAACCGGCAATACGTTGCGCACCACCAGATTTTTACCGCCGCGCCTCAGCAAAACTTCAATACGCCCGCGGTAACTTCTGCCGTTTACTTTAATGCCGCTGCCTTCAATTACGGCAACAGCATCGCCGAAGCTCATATCTTCCACGTTCAGCCTGTTATTGGCAGCATTAAAATAATACTTGCCTGCTTTAAACATAAACTCGCGGTTGTTACCGCCGCCGTAATTATATGTTTTTACGGTAAAATCGCTGTCGCTTCTTATTTCCGCAGTAAACTGGTCCGCCACAAGCCCAACGGAAATTGTGCCGGCAGCCTGCGCCACAGGCGTGCCAAACAGCGTTAAAAGGCACAGCAAAGCGGCATATAAAATTTTCATAGGCTGCCTCCTTCCGCATTAAGCCTGTTTTTTAGGCTTCTTTTCGTAACGGTCGCGTTCGCTGAACACACAGCCGCAGTAGGGCTGGCGGTACAGTTCCAGTTCCAGGCTTATGTCTACGCCGCGCTGATAACCTTCGCGGAAATCTTCATAATAAAATGGAATGTCAAACTCTTTGGATGCTTCTTCAGCCATTTTAATAATAAGTTCATGTTTTTGATAAGGGCTTACCAAAAGCGTAGTCGTAAAAGCATCATAGCCGTTTTCTTTGGCATACTGCGCCGCATAACGCATACGGGTGCGGTAGCAGTATGCGCAGCGGCAGCCGGGTTCATCAAGCATGCCGCGCACACATTCTTCCAGCGGATAGCTTTTATCAACGGTAAGTTTGTATTTTTTCTTTTCGCAAAGTTCACGCAGCGCTGCAATGCGGCGTTTAAACTCTTTGTAAGGATGAATGTTGGGGTTAAAAAAGATAATATCAAACTGCACGCCGTCCGCCGTCAGCTTTTCAGTTGGATAGCAGGCGCACGGCCCGCAGCAGGCATGTAATAACAGTTTCATTATTTCTCCTCTTTATACGGCACGCCAAGGTATCTGTAAGTTTCGCGCGTGGCAATACGTCCGCGCGGCGTGCGCTGAATCAGACCAAGCTGCATTAAATATGGTTCTATAACGTCTTCAATGGTATCGCTTTCTTCGCTGACAGCCGCGGCAATTGTTTCAAGCCCTACCGGCCCGCCGTTAAAAGTTTTTACAATGGTTTGCAATATGCGGCGGTCGTTGCGGTCTAAACCGTATTTGTCAACTTCAAGGCGCGCCAGTGCTTCATCAGCCACCTGCGCCGTAATGCTGCCAGAACCTGCTACCTGAGCAAAATCGCGCACGCGTTTTAACAAACGGTTGGCAACACGCGGCGTTCCGCGGCTGCGGCGGGCAATGGCATCTGCGCCGTCACGGTCAATGGCAACGCCCAAAATCTCGGCAGCACGCTCAATAATAAAGCACAGTTCTTCCGGCTTATAAAATTCCAAACGGCACTGTACGCCAAAACGGTCACGCAAAGGCGCGGCAATAGCACCCAAACGGGTTGTAGCGCCAATAAGCGTAAACTTCGGCAAATCAAGGCGTACACTGCGGGCGCTCGGCCCTTTGCCAATAATGATATCAAGCGCGAAATCTTCCATGGCAGAATACAAAATTTCTTCTACCGTTTTGGAAAGACGGTGAATTTCATCAATAAAAAGCACATCGTTTTCACCAAGATTGGTCAGTATCGCCGCCAAATCTCCCTGCCGTTCAATAGCCGGGCCGCTTGTAATGCGGATATTAACGTTCAGTTCGTTGGCGATAATATTGGCAAGCGTTGTTTTGCCCAAACCAGGAGGCCCGAACAAAAGAACATGGTCAAGCGCTTCGCCGCGTTCTGCCGCCGCCTTGATAAACACCTGCATATTCTGTTTTACCTGGTTCTGCCCGATGTATTCGGCAAGACGGCGCGGGCGCAGGCTGTACTGCCATCCGTCAGCATCCTGTTCCCTGCCGGTAATAATTCTTTCCTGTTCGTTCATTATTTCCTCCCGGCAAATACCTTAAGCACCTGCTTAATAATGTCCTCGCATGGCATAGCCTCGTAACCCGGCACCGTTTTAAGCGCCGGCACAATTTCACTGTTGCTGTAGCCAAGCGCCTGCAAAGCCTCAATCGCTTCGCCAACGGCGTTTTGCGGCACATCGCTCTGCGGATAAAATACCGCATCGATAACATCACTGCTTCCGCTGATTTTATCTTTCAGTTCAAGCAGCAGGCGTTCCGCAGTTTTTTTGCCGATGCCCGGCAGTTTCGTCAAAGCCTTCATATCGCGGTTTTCCACCGCCATATAAAAATCATCCGGCTTTACTGCCGATAAAATGCCAAGCGCAACTTTAGGGCCTACGCCGCTGATGCCTATTAAAAGCACAAACAAATCGTAATACTGCTTTTGCAGAAAACCAAACAGCAAAATAGCATCTTCACGCACGGATGTATAGGTGTGAACGCGCACATCGCCGCCAATGGCAAGCGATGCAAGATTAGCGGAAGGCATAAACACGCGGTAACCTACGCCGCCCGGCGTTTCTATAAGGCAGTATTCATTTGCAAGTTCAGCAACTTTACCTTTAATTGAACCAATCATTTAGCTAACTCCGTCCATCTTTTTGTAGATGCCGTATGCAGCCCGCAAATGGCCATTGCCAAAGCGTCTGCAACGTCATCCGGCCTTGGCTTTTCACGCAGGTTTAACAAATGCTTTACCATAAACTGCACCTGTTCTTTACCGGCGCTGCCAAAACCAACAACAGCCTGTTTAACCTGTATCGGCGTAAACTCAAGCACCGGCACGCCATGGTTGGCCGCCGTTAAAAGCACAACTCCGCGCGCCTGCCCTACGCTTATTGCCGTCGTAACATTGCGGTTAAAAAAAAGCTGCTCCACGCTCATAATATCCGGATGATATTCCTCAATCAATTCCGTAAGCCCGTCGTAGATTTTTTTTAAACGCAGTTCCGGCAGCATATCCTTTTCGGTAAATACCGCACCGTAATGCACCGGGCGCAGGCGGTTGCCAATCATTTCCACCAACCCGAAGCCGCATATGGCCGTACCGGGGTCAATACCTAATGCAAGCATAAACAAACTCCTGTCTTATACAAAGCAGGCAGGCCGTTAAGCCTGCCCCCTTAAATTTAAATTATTCTTCGTCATCCGGCAGGTCTGCATTGGTATATACATCCTGCACATCGTCAAGGTCATCAAGCAAATCAAGCATTTTCTGAACCTTGGCTACGCCTTCCTCATCAAGTTCTGCCATAGTATCCGGAATCATGGTGATTTCAGACATGGCAACTTCAATGTTGTTGTCAGCCAGTGCTTTTTCAACAGCGTCAAAATCTTCCGGCTGAGTAATAATTTCAAATGCGCCGTCTTCGCTCTTAACATCTTCGGCGCCTGCATCCAGCGCAATCATCATCAAATCATCTTCGGTAACGCCTTCGTTTTCTTCAGCGTCAATGCTGAACACGCCTTTGCGTTTAAACATCCAGTTTACGCAGCCGGTTTCACCCATGTTGCCGCCGGATTTGGAAAATACGTGGCGTACATCGGCAGCGGTGCGGTTGCGGTTGTTGGTAAGGGTAGATACCATAACGGCAACGCCGGCCGGGCCATAACCTTCGTAAGTAATTTCTTCGTAGTTACCGCCTTCGGCAGCGCCCTGGCCTTTTTTAATAGCACGCTGAATGTTGTCTTTCGGTATATTATTGGCTTTTGCTTTGCTCAAAGCCAGTTTTAATCTCATATTGCCGGTAGGGTCAGGGCCTCCCATCTGCACAGCAATGGTAATTTCTCTGCCGATTTTGGTGGTAATTTTACCGCGCGCAGCATCGGCTTTGCCTTTTTTGTGTTTGATATTAGCCCATTTAGAATGTCCGGACATAACTAATTCCTCCTAAAAACTTAACTGGTTATAAACCCATAATACTAAATTATTATACTACAACGCGCCGGGCATTTCAATAATTTATGCGCACGGCAGTACGGATATAGGTTAATTTCTGTTTAATTGCTTTTTGCACGCTTGTTAAGTAAGCTCTGCCTATTGTATAATAATAGCGGTGATGGAATGAAAATATTTTTATGGCTGCTCGCCGCATCATTTTTAGCGGCAGGCATTTACCAAAAAGAATATATGGAAGTATTGCACAAAGCAATGCTTATTTGCCTGGAGTGCATAGGCATTGGCTAAGCGTTTTTTTGTGCAGTGCATATCAGCGCTTTTGCACAACGGCAACCTGCCGGGTTTCATCACCGGGCGTATCTGGCAGGCGCAGCCCAAAAGCGTATGCGTGCCAGTATTAAACTGCTATTCGTGCCCGGGCGCACTTGGCGCATGCCCTATCGGCTCACTGCAAAGCACCCTTGCGGGAACAGCATTAAAGTTTCCCTTTTACGTTGTAGGACTTTTGCTTTTATTCGCGCTTTGCTTAGGCAGGATAATTTGCGGCTGGCTGTGTCCTTTCGGGCTGGTGCAGGATTTACTTTACAAAATTCCCTCGCCCAAGCTGCATAAAAACAGCTTTACGCAAAAGCTGTGCCGGCTTAAATATTTTGTTGCCGTTATTTTTGTAGTGCTGCTGCCCATTTACTTTTGGTGGGCTGATGGCGTTGGCGCACCGGCGTTTTGCAAATACATCTGCCCCGCAGGCACGCTGGAGGCAGGCTTGCCGCTTTTGGCATTAAACCCCTCCCTGCGCGATGGCATTGGCCTATTGTTTGGGTGGAAATTTTTACTGATGGCAATAATTTTAGGGGCATGCATTTTTATTTACCGTCCGTTTTGCCGCTTTTTATGTCCACTTGGAGCATGGTACGGGCTGTTTAACAAACTGGCACTGTTTGGCATAACGGTTGACGCTGCAAAATGCACAGGCTGCAACGCCTGCATTAAAACATGCAAAATGGATTGCCAAAAAGTTGGTGATGCCGAGTGTATTAACTGCGGCGATTGTAAAAAAAGCTGCCCTACCAAAGCTATAAATTTTAAAACTAAATTTTAGGAGTGGTTAAATGTTTACTTTAAAAAAATTCTTGCTCATTACCGTTGCCGCCGCTGTTGTAGGCATTGGCGCAGCACTTGTCTGGGCGCATTATCAGGCAGGCAATATAAATGATGCCGCAGCGCAATCTGTTAACACCGAAGCACCCGACATTACCGCCACCACCTTGGACGGTACGCAGGTAAAACTTTCCGACTTGCGCGGAAAAACTGTATTTGTAAACTTCTGGGCAACCTGGTGCGGCCCCTGCATGCAGGAAATGCCTGAAATGAACAAAATTTATCCGGAATATAAAGATAAGATTGTGTTCTTCACCGTCAGCATAGATGATGCGCGCGCCGATTATGAAAAATACGCCAAAGAAAGCGGCTTTGAGTTTCCGATGTACTGGGGCGATAAAAACGCTCTCATCAGTGCCTATGGCTTGCAGGGCATACCGGCATCCTACATTATTGATAAATACGGCACCATTACCAAGTCTCATATCGGCGGCATGAAGGAAAAAGAACTTAGAGCCTTCTTGGACAGCGCACAATAAAATAAAAATACCGTCCTTCTTTCATATAAGGACGGTATTTTTATTTCGTTATTGTTAAATTCATTTAACTGCGGCGTTATACCCCGCCATGTATTGACAAGGCGTTTTTTTACCGTTACACTAACCGTAGAAGATATTTTTTAGAAATAAATTTTATTTTTACAGGAGTTAAAAAATGCCTGCTTTAACCGGCACTAAAAATAAAACTAAAGATTTAACGCGCGGGCCTATCGGCAGGCAGCTTTTCTGGTTCTCGCTGCCACTGTTTGCCGGAAGTTTAATACAGCAGCTTTACAGTACGGTCGATTTAATCTTTGTTGGGCAAAATTTGGGCAAGGATGCCGCCGCTGCTGTAGGCGCCAGTACTTTTATCGTAATTATTATTCTAGGCTTTTTCATCGGCCTTTCGGTAGGCATCGGCGTTATTGCCGCACGCGAGTTTGCCCGGGGCGAGTATGAAAACCTCAGCCGCATTGTACACTGTACGGCAGCGCTTACCATAATATTTTCAGTTGTGTTTACCATATTGGGAATAATATTTGCCCCTGCAATTTTGGAACTGATGAACACGCCGCCTGAAATTATGCACTGGGGCACAGTTTACATACGCCTGTTTTTGCTGAGTCTGTTTTCCATTGTAAGCTACAACGTGGGCAGCGGCATTTTAAGGGCGCTTGGCAATTCGCTTTCGCCGATGATTTATCAGCTTATCGGCGGCATTGCCAATGTTATCGGCAATTTTTTGTTTGTTTATTACTGGAACTTTGGCATTGCCGGCTCTGCTCTGGCAACTGTCGTTTCGCAAACACTTGCGGCCGGGCTTGTTATTTACCATATGTACAATATGGATGAGCGCTACAGTCTGCGTTTTAAAAAAATTCATCTGGATATACCGCTGGCGCAGGAAATTTTCCGCATCGGCATTCCGGCCGCCGTGCAAACAATTGTTATTACGTTATCCAACATTGTTGTGCAAACCAATATTAACGGGCTTGGCGTAAACAGCATTGCCGCTTACGCCGCTTATTTTAAAGTAGAAAACGTTATTTACCTGCCGATTATGGCAATCGGGCAGGCTTGTTCTACTTTTATCAGCCAAAATGTCGGCGTTGGCAAAATTATGCGCAGCAAACGCGGCACAGCTATTTCCATCTATTTTGGGCTGGCTGTCAGCGCCGTAAGCATCAGCCTGGCACTATATTTTTCAGATTTTGCCTTCAGCATGTTTACGGATGACGCTGATGTTATCGCTATCGGCAGCAGCATTGCTTTCGTAATTATGCCGTTTTACTTTTTGTATGTTTTTCTCGAAGTTTTGGCATCTTCCATCCGCGGCAGCGGCAGCACACTGCCAACCATGTTTATTATTTTAATAAATATGTGCTTTATCCGCATTGGCGTGCTGAAACTTATTATGTACTTTAACCCAACGCCGGACGGCGTAGCCTGGGTTTACCCAATTACCTGGGTGTTCACGGTTGCCTGCCTGTACTGGTATTATAAAAGTGAACGCTGGAACCCTGTTAAGGTTTTGGCCAAGCCAGAAAAGGCATAACAAAAAATTAAGGCTGTACCCGCTATGAGGTACAGCCTTTTATTATTTTTGCTGCCATAAATACCAAACCGCCAAAGAACGCCATGGGCGCCAGTGTTCAGTCAGTTCCAAAATCTGTTTGCGTTTGGGCATGGCGCTGAGGTTAAAAATTTCCTTAACACGTTTTTGAAAAATAAAATCTGCCGTAGGAGCAATATCGGTGCGGCACAGCGCCAAAAGCAGAAACATTTCCGCGGTCCACTGCCCCAGGACTTTAATTTGCGTAAGCTGTTTGGTAATTTCAGCATCTGTCATGCCGTCAAATTTATCCATGGTTACTTTGCCTGTTAAAACAGCATCGGCAAAGCCTTTTAAATAATCTACTTTTTGCTGCATAATGCCGCAGGCGCATAAAGCTTCATTGCTTGCCTCAGCAATGGCTTGCGGGGTAATAGGCGTACCTACTGCTTCCTGCAATTTTTTTACCATTGCTAGGCTTACTTCCGGCGGAAGCTGCTGAGAAATAATGCCTGTTAAAAGCGTACCGAAGTATTTTTCCGGTGCTTCGGGCTGCAAAGTGCAGGCACCGAATTTGTCGATAAAAGGTATAAGTTCGGGTGCGTTTTCACGCAGGTACTGGCTGCCAAGAGCCCAGTCCGGGGCTGTAAGCATAAAGCTAACCTCCTGTATAATAAAGTTATTATTGTTTTCAGTTATAAATGCTTAAAAAATATTATACCATAAAGCGAGGCATTTTAATATTTTATTTAGCGTTTTAAAACAAAGTTTGCTGTTTTAAATAAAATTTTACAAAAAGACTTGCGTTATACGTTTTTTTATGGTAATATTTATATCTGTCAGGACACTGACATGAGGCCCGGTGGTTCAGTTGGTTAGAATGCCGCCCTGTCACGGCGGAGGGCGTGGGTTCGAGTCCCATCCGGGTCGCC
>CAJLLL010000039.1 GCA_905207485.1 uncultured Phascolarctobacterium sp. | reverse complement strand
AACGCACAGGGAAAATTGGCGGCTATCGCTGTCTGTGGGCCTTTCGGCGCTGTAAAAGAACAATCTTCTGGTCTATATGCACAGACGATGGCAGAGCGTGGATTTTTGACCTTGGCTTTTGACCCTTCCTTTACTGGTGAAAGCGGCGGCCAGCCAAGATATATGGCTTCTCCTGATATCAATACCGAAGATTTTCAGGCTGCCGTTGATTTTCTCAGCACCAATGAACTGGTTGACCCTGACAAAATCGGCATCATCGGCATTTGCGGCTGGGGCGGCATGGCACTGAACACCGCAGCGCTGGATACCAGAATTAAAGCAACCGTAACCTCAACCATGTACGATATGTCCCGCGTTAACGCTAACGGCTACTTTGATGCCGAAGACTCTGCCGATGCGCGTTATGCTAAAAAAACTGCCCTTAATGCACAGCGCACTGCTGATTATAAAAACGGAGATTACAAACTTGGCGGCGGCGTGGTAGACCCGCTTCCGGCTGACGCACCGTTTTTTGTAAAAGATTACTACGACTATTATAAAACAGAACGCGGTTATCATCCCCGTTCCTTAAACTCCAACGGCGGTTGGAACGTAACCGGCACCATGAGCTTTATAAACCAGCCCATTCTTGCCTACAGCAACGAAATCCGCAGCGCCGTATTGATGATTCACGGCGAAAAAGCTCATTCCGTTTATTTCAGCAAAGATGCCTATAAAAACATGATGAACGGCAACCCCTATTCTGATAACAAAGAACTCTTAATCATCCCCGGCGCTTCCCACACCGACCTTTATGACGGCGGCGGCAAAAACGCCATTCCGTTTGATAAAATTGAAAGTTTCTTTGATAAATATTTAAAATAACCAGTATAACAAAACCGGCTGTTACAAAAGTAACAGCCGGTTTTGCTCTCTTTCCCTTATTTTTTACTATAATTTATTTTTACTGTTCCTGTCCGTGATGTGCTTCCGCACGGTTAATGGCACATAAAATGCCCTGTATTGCAGCCAGATTAATATTGCTGTTGATGCCTACGCCAAAAATGTGGCCATTGCCGGGAACTTTAAGTTCAATATAGCAAATGCCAAGCGCGTCACTGCCGCGGCTAATAGCGTGTTCATGATAGTTTACAAATTCGTAGCCAACTACGCCGATGCTGCTGATAGCCTGGAAGAAACTGTCGATCGGACCATTGCCGCTGCCGACAATCATCTTAATAGCACCGCTATCATTAATATAACCTTCAAAACGTGTTTCGGTAGTGCCATCAAGTTCACGCAGTTCCGTAAATCTGTGCTGCAGCAAAGTGTATTTGCCTTTAAAGTCAAGGTATTCTTTATTAAACAGTTCTACAATCTGTTCTTCTTTTAATTCATCGCCGTAAGCATCGCTGGCAGCTTTAACAATAGCGCCAAATTCCGGATGCATTTCTTTCGGCAGACGGTACCCGCAGGCATGTTCCAGCACAAAAGCTGCGCCGCCCTTGCCGGACTGGCTGTTGATACGGATAACAGGTTCGTATTCGCGGCTGATATCTGCCGGATTGATGGGCAAGTAAGGCACTTCCCAATACGGAGTACCGCTGTTTTCCATATATTCGTAACCTTTGCGGATTGCATCCTGGTGTGAACCGGAAAAGGCCGTAAAAGCAAGTTCGCCTGCATAAGGCTGGCGTTCATGCACACGCATTTTGGTGCATTTTTCATATACTTTTTTAATTTCCAAAATATTGGTAAAATCAAGCTGCGGGTCAACGCCCTGGGTAAACATATTTAAAGCAACGGTTACAAGGTCAAGGTTGCCGGTACGTTCACCGTTTCCGAACAGCGTTCCTTCAATGCGCTCCGCGCCTGCCATCATGGCAAGTTCTGCCGATGCAACCGCCGTGCCGCGGTCATTATGCGGATGGATGCTGATAATTGCCGCTTCGCGGTTGTGCAGGTGTTTGCAGAAATATTCAATCTGGTCGGCATAAGTGTTGGGTGTAGACATTTCCACCGTGGAAGGCAGATTTAAAATTACCGGGTTTTCTTTGGTTGCGCCCAGTTCTTTCATAACTTCTTCGCAAATGCGGATGGAAAAATCAATTTCCGTGCCGGTAAAACTTTCCGGAGAATATTCATAGCGGATGTTCATGCCGCTTTTGGCAACTTCTTCTTCCGTCAGCTTGCGGATAAGGCGTGCGCCTTCAACGGCAATATCAATAATGCCATCCATATCTTTTTTAAACACTACTTTGCGCTGCAAAGTGCTGGTTGAGTTATAAAAATGAATAATTACGTTTTTAGCCCCCTTAACCGCTTCAAACGTCTTTTTAATCAGTTCGGCGCGTGCCTGCACCAAAACCTGCACAGTAACGTCATCGGGAATGTAGTTGCCTTCAATCAACGTACGCAAAATTTCATATTCCGTTTCAGATGCGGAAGGGAAACCAACTTCGATTTCCTTAAAACCGATATTAACCAAAGTTTTAAACATTAACAGTTTTTCATCAAGCTGCATAGGCGTAACCAGTGCCTGGTTGCCGTCGCGCAAATCAACACTGCACCACACCGGAGCTTTGGTGATAACTTTATCCGGCCATTCGCGGCTAGTCATTTTTACAGGTTCAAAGGGAATGTACTTTTTGTTGGCTTTTTGCATTTTAATAACCTCCGTTCTTTTATCTGAGCGGAGAAATAAAAATCCCCGCTCCCTACAAGAAACATAGGGGCGGGGAATAATTCCACGCGGTACCACCCTAATTCAGCCGCCAAAGCGGCCCTCAGCAGCCTCTAACAAGGCCCGGCTCAATAACGCTGCCACACGTCCTGCCCTACATATCAGGCAGGCAACTCCGGGATGAGCTATACATAAACTTTAGCCGCTGCCTCGCACCAACCGGCAGTTCTCTTAGGCGTTACGGTTTATCTTGTTCCCTTCACAGTCTTTAAGGTGAAAATTTTTAAGTTGTTACAATTTATTATAATTAATCAACGTTTTGCTGTCAAGACGTTAATCCTGTTTTTGTATGCTGGCTTTGCTTTTGTTTACAGAGTAAATGGTTTCTACAGCAACCAGTACGGAAAGAATTACCAGAATTACAGAAACAACAGGCACAGCGGGGTGGCCAAGGCCAAGTACCCAGCCATCATAAATGCTTAACAACAGCGCCCAGTTGGACATTAAGAACATCAGCACAGCCGGAATGCAGGCTGCCATCCAAACTTTAGAATTGCGGCGGGTATTATACAGCCAAATGCTGATGCCGATAAGAGCCAAAGCTGCCAAAAGCTGGTTGGATGCGCCAAAAGTATTCCAGAAAGTTTTCCATGCAGGGATAACATTGCCTTTAGCATCAGTCATGGTTTGGAAGATAAAGAAGATAGGCACTGCGGAAGTAAGAACCGTACCCAGCACTTTACCTTTCATATCACGCCAGCCGGTAAGTTCTTCAATAACGTAACGGCCAAGACGAGTGCATACATCAAGGGTATCATAAACGAAAGTTGTAAATGCCATCAAACCGAAGCTGATGCCGAAAGCAGCCGGAATTCCGATAAGTTCCATAAAGCTGCCGATGCCCATAGCATAAATAAAGTTAGGAGCTTTGGTAATAAGTTCGGAATCTTTGGCAAGAATCATAACGCAAACGATGGATACAACTGCAACCATGCCTTCAAGAAGCATTGCGCCGTAACCGATAGCAGTAGCGTCAGTTTCTTTGGCAAGCTGCTTGCTGCTGGTGCCGGAAGATACGAGCGCATGGAAACCGGAGCAGGCGCCGCAGGCGATGGTAATAAACAGTATCGGGAACATCGGCGTCCAGAAATGTTCGCCAAGGCTGCCGTCAGGATTGAGATTGGTAAAAGCAGGATAGTTAATTTCATAACCGCCGAACATAATGCCGATAGCCGCAACAACAAGGGCAATGTACAGGAAGTAACCGCCCAGAGCGCCGCGGGGCTGTAAAAGCAGCCACATAGGCATCATAGCTGCAACAAGGCAGTAAACCAAAATAAGCACGCCCCAAACTTTTTGTGCGGTAGCGGGGTCACTCACCGGCAGGCTGAGCGGAAGAGACTGGCCTGCCCAGATAGCAACGCCAACAAGGGGAAGGAAAATGCAAACAGCAAGGTTTTCTTTCAAGCCGCCAAAGCGCATCAACAGACCCATAATAATCGGCAGCGCCAAATACATGGCAGAAGAACTTGCAATGCCTGCACCGGCTACAACTTCACCGTTTTCAAGCGTTACATTGCCTACAAAGGAAGATGCCGTAATATCGGTAAACGCTACGATAACATATACAAGCGTAATCCAAACAAATATCATAAACAAAATCCACGCGCGCTGCGATACGTTAAGACGTACAACTTCGGTAATGGATTTGGCTTTATGGCGTACGGAAGCAACAAGGCTGCCCATATCGTGAATGCCGCCGATAAAAATACAGCCTAAAATTACCCACAAAAGCGCCGGCGCCCAGCCGTAAATTACAGCCGCCAAAATAGGGCCGTTAATAGGGCCTGCCGCAGCTATTGCCGAAAAGTGCTGGCCAAGCAGCATGCCTTTTTTGGCAGGCACATAGTCTACGCCGTCCTCCATTTCAACAGAAGGCACGGGATTTTTGTCATCAAGTTTAAAAACAGTGTTGGCAAGAAACTTGCCATAAGTAAAATATGCAGCCAGTAAAATAAGTGCGCTTGCAACTACAATAAAAAGTATCAATTGCGTCTCCTCCCATCTTCAATGGCAACGCTGCCATTTTTATAAACCTTCATCCCCTGCATCTGTTTCAGGCTGAGGAAGCTGCGTAACCAAAACTTTGTCCACGCGTGTGCCATCCATATCTATAACCTCAAAACAGAAGCCTTCCCATACAAAGTGGTTGCCTGCCTGCGGAATATGCCCGATATTGGTTACAACAAAACCGGCAACGGTATTATAACCGTTCTTTTCCTCCAAAGGCAGTTCCTCAAACTCAAAATAATCCTTAAACTCGCTGATTGGCAGCATGCCGTCAACAAGCCATGTACCGTCTTCACGCTGTACAATTTCCTGTTTGACGTCCTCGTCATACGAAGGCAAATCGCCTACAAGATGTTCAATAACATCCCTTAACGTTACCATACCGGCAAGCCCGCCAAACTCGTCCATTACCAGCGCCACTTTAATGCGTTTAACCTTGAACATATCAAGCAGGCTTTGCGTGTGCATTGCCTCCGGTACATACAATGGCTGCTGAATAAACTTGCGTAAGTCTCGCTCGCCGCCATGCAGCCACGAAGCAAAAACTCTTTTGGTATACACAACGCCGGCAACATGCTCAAGGTCATTTTCCGCAACGACAAAGCAAGAATACATTTTTTCTGACATTTCAGAAAATTGAACATCCGGCGAATCGTTTAAATCCAGCCACTCAATTTTAGTGCGCGGAGTCATAATTTCACTGACACGCAAATCATCGAGTGCGAAAACGTTTTCAATCATCATCTGCTCGCGGTCATCAAAAACACCATGCTCACGCCCCTGCTCAATCAGCACGCGTACTTCTTCTTCCGTTACGGGCGGCTCCTCATTAGGCTTAACGCCTATAACACGCAGCAGCACCGTTGTAGATACGCTTAAGAAAATCGTAAGCGGGCGGAAAAGCATAATTAATGTTTTGATAAAGCGGGCAAAAAACATTGCCACTTTTTCGGGGTTGTTAAGTGCCAGCTTTTTAGGCAACAGTTCGCCCAAGATAAGGCTTAAATAAGTTACGAGTACAACTACTGTGGAATACGAAACAAACGCCGCATAAGGCACCATAAACGGTATTTTGCGCAGCAGCACTTCCAAAGGCGCCGCCAGCATAGCGCCGCTGTATACGCCGGTGCCGATGCCGACAAGCGTAATGCCTATCTGTACGGTTGATAAAAACACCGTAGGTTCATCGGCAAGTTTGGCAATATAAGCCGCGCTTTTGCTGCCCTCTTCGGCAAGCTGTTCCAGGCGGCTTTTGCGTGAAGACACCACCGCCATTTCCAGCATTGAAAGCAAACCATTCAATAAAATAAGGACTAAAACAATAATACACTCTAGCACAGACCCAAGAGGATCCATATAACCAACTCCTATTTATGCCTTATTTTGCCCAAACAAGACTCATTAAATTGGGGTATTCTTCTGTTAAATGTCTCAAAATAACATCGATAACGGTATGAATAAGCCTCGGGTCGAAACTTTCTTCGGTATCGGTAAGGCAGCTATCCAGGCAAATATCACCATTATCACTGATATAATACTTGAATACTTTAAATTTGCCGTTCAAAGCATTAATATGCTCAAGCACTGCCTTTTTGTTGTCATCATTAATAACAGCGGCTGCAACACGTACCTGAATCATGGTATAAATGCTGTCATCGGTTACAACCATAGTCGGCAGCATTTGCCCACTTACTTCCATATGTGCGCGGTATACTACCGTATGCAGATCATTTTTTACTTCTTCTTTGGCAAAACAGGTAATTTTATTTTCTGCAAGGAATTTGTCAAAATTTGCAGCTTTGCTCATAAAAAAGCCCTCCTAAAAATATAATTACTAATATGATACACTATATACTTAATTTTGTACAGTTTTTAAATAAATTTAACTTAAGTGTTAACAAAACGCCTCTTAAAACGTTAAAATTTTAACACTAAGTTTTTAAATTAACTAACGTGTATAAAAACGCCTTTTGCATTTGTTATTTTATATTAAACAACCTGGAAAATATAAAACTTCAAATAATAGGTTTCCGGCACGTTCCATAAAACAGGATGGTCAGGCGACTGCTGGCGCGCTTCAATCTGGCGCAGATTTACGCAGGCATCACGTGCAGCATCTTTAAGCATCTGCACAAAATATTCTTCTTTCATGAAGTGAGAGCAGGAACATGTTGCCAGATATCCACCGCGCGGCAGAAGTTTCATTGCTTTTAAATTAATTTCCTTATAACCACGAATGGCATTTTTAACCGTACTGCCAGATTTTGTAAATGCCGGCGGGTCAAGAATAATAAAATCGTAGGCATGCGATTTTTCTTCTGCCAGCTTCGTCAGCAAATCAAAAACATTTGCTTCCAAAGATTTTACAACATCCTTAAAACCGTTCTTTTCTGCGTTAATTCCGGTCATGCGCACTGCTTCGGCAGATACGTCCACAGCCGTTACGGATGCCGCACCGCCTGCTGCCGCATTCAGCGCAAAAGCGCCGGTATGGGTAAAGCAATCAAGAACATGTTTGCCTTTGGCAATACGAGCAACTGCCTGGCGGTTATATTTTTGGTCAAGGAAAAAGCCGGTTTTCTGTCCGTTTTCCACATCAACGCTGTAACGGATGCCGTTTTCGGCAATTTCTGTTACGGGATTTTTATCGGCAACGGTTTCCGGCATAAACCAGCCTTTATTTTCCGTCATGCCTTCCAGTTCGCGTATTTTTACATCATTGCGCTCATAAATGCCGCGGATGTTTTCACCGCTGCTGCGCAAAATATCCAAAAGCTGCGTAAAAATCAGCTCTTTGCGCAGTTCTATCCCAAGCGATAAAGTCTGAGTAACCAAAATGTCATTAAAACGGTCTACTGTAAGACCCGGAAACATATCTGCTTCGCCAAAAATTAAACGGCAGCATTTAAAATCATCACCGGGCATAACCGTGCGGCGGTAATCAACAGCATACTGCAAACGGCGCTGCCAAAAAGCATTGTCAAATTTGTCATTGGTATTGGCAGAAATTATCCTTACCCTTATTTTACTGTTATCGTTAATGAAACCGGTACCGATATATTTGCCTTTGTTGGTTACAACATCAACCAAATCGCCGTTTTGGTAACTTCCTTCAATATTGGTAATTTCATCGGCATAAACCCATGGATGCCCGCCTCTGGCGGCACGTTCCCCTTTAGGTGTTATATATATTTTTGTGTAATTGCGCATAAACTGCTCCTTTTTGTTTTTTAAATATTATACAATACTGCGGCAAAATAAAAAAGCCTTCCGGCATAAAGCGGAAGGCTTGTTTTTTATATCATTGCAAATGGCATACGCGGTCGGCAACTTCTGCTTTTTTGGCATCGTTAAAACGCGGCAGCGTACTGAGATAGCCGGTAATACGGCGTACTCTTACGATGGTATCATAATGCGGTTTTACCACCACATTATCGCCGCTAAGGCTTAAATCCACAGAAAGCAAAGTTTCATGAGGCCTTGCCTGCATCTGTTCTTTTAAATAAATTGCAGCTTCTTCTTTGCTGATACCTTCTGTGCAGTTAACTTTAATGCCGTCCATTTCGTATGTCATAAAACTCACTCCTCAAATCTGTTTCATGACCATATTATAAAACAATAATAATTATTTGTAAAGCCTTTTCTACAAAATATTGTATATTTAAAGTTTTTTATCCTCAATATTTTGTATTATCATTCAATAATCGGACGTCCTTCCATCAGGTTCACCTGTTTGCAGATTGCCCATTTCATAATGTCTACCGGGTCTTTCTGGTTGCCCATAGGCTCTACATCACGCTCGAAAATTTCTTTTTCCGAGAATCTGTTGCCGTCATGCCGGTATACATAAATATCCGCGTTGGCAATAGTTTCAATGTAAGTATCATCAAAATCACTGCCAAAACCGAAAAAGCGGTTAACCATAAAGGAATCCAAATCATCAACCATTACCAGCACCAATGCTTCTATCTGTGCTTCTTCGGCAATGCTCTGCATTACAGCAGCATTAATTTTTACTTTGCCCTTAGGAGTAAAAATTTTCTCGGCTGCCACAGCCTTAGCGGTAGCATTATCTACCATTTTAAAATCCGGGAAATGATAAGCCCATCTTACAGGTTCGCGCCATATGCGGTACACATCCTGCGTTACGTTGCCGCTGCGGTCAAACACAACCAAAGTTGCAGGCTGTTCGGCAAAAGCAGCCATAGCTTTGGGGGTAAAGCCCATAAAAGCACAACAAATTAAAGCCAGTATAAAAAACAAATTAAGTTTTTTCATATCATTCACCCCGTTTATTTAAAAGTTGCCGCTGTTCCGTGTGCAAGCGGCTGCAATCCCAAATGCGCTGCCAATGTCTGCCCAATGCAGCTAAACGAAGGCATCGGCGCAAGCTGCTGCGGTTTAATGCCTTTACTGTAAAACAGCACCGGTATATGTTCGCGCGTATGGTCGCTGCCCTTCCATGTCGGGTCGCAGCCATGGTCAGCGGTTATCAGCAGCAAATCATTATCTTTTAACTGTTCCAAAATCTCCGCCAGGCGGCTGTCAAAATATTCAAGCGCTTCGCCATACCCTAAAGCGTTGCGCCTGTGTCCGTACGAAGAATCAAAATCAACAAAATTGCTGAACACCAGCGTATTATCCGGCGCATCTGCCACCGCTTGTTTGCTGGCATCAAAAATTGCTTCCAATCCCGCTGCCGGGTAATGCCTGCTGATTCCACGATGCGCAAAAATATCAGCAATTTTGCCAACAGCATATACGTTGCCGCCAGCTTCCGTCAATTTATCCAAAAGAGTCGGCTCCGGCGCAGGCACTGCATAATCATGTCTGTTGCCGGTGCGCACAAAATCTTCTGCGCAAGTTCCAACAAAGGGACGCGCAATAATACGTGCAATACGGTAAGGCTTAACCAGTTCATAACAAATTTTGCACAAATCATACAACCGTTCCAGCCCAAAAGCTTCTTCATGGGCAGCAATCTGCAAAACGCTGTCCGCACTGGTATAAATTATCGGTTTACCGCTTTTTATATGTTCCTCGCCAAGTTCTTTAATAATTTCTGTTCCACTGGCGTGTTTTTCTCCAAGCACTCCTGGCAGGCCGCCTTCACGGATAATAGCCTCCACAAGTTCCGGTGGAAAACATTCAGGCTTATCCGGGAAATAGCCCCACTCAAAATTTACAGGCACACCCATCATTTCCCAGTGGCCGCTTAAAGTATCCTTACCGCGACTTACTTCACTGGCATAGGTATATGCCCCTTCGACAGCTGTATTCTCCGGAGCTATACTATAGTTAAGGTTTTCGCCGCGGCTTAATTCCGCTGCTTTGGCAAGCCCCAGCCGAGCCATATTGGGAAGCTGCAATAAAGCAGGACTTCCATCGGACTTTTTACGGTTAGCCGCCATCCAATCACAAATATGCCCAAGCGTATCGGCACCTTCATCGCCAAACCGGGCGGCATCGGCAGCATTGCCAATGCCAAATGAATCAAGCAGCAATATTATAGCTCTTGCCATAACTATTCCTCCTTAAGCAATACATGCAAAGCATGATTAACAACTGCGCAAAAGCGCTGAGATGCCAGTTCGTATACTTCCGGCGGCGCTACGCTTTCGCTTTGCGTACGTTTGGCAATAACACCGCAAATAGAAGCAGCTTTAAGCCCGAAAGCCTGAGCGACAACAAACAGCGCAGCCGTTTCCATTTCATAGTTCAATGCGCCAAGCTGCTGCCATTCTTTAAGTGTGCCGCGCAAATTATTGCAAACATAGCCTGTAAAACTGTCATACCGTTCCTGACCGGGCCAAAAAGTATCAGAAGATACTGAAATGCCAACATGATGCGGTATATCCATTTCTTCGGCAGAATATGCCAATGCATTAGTTAGTTTTAAATCTGCCACGGCAGGAAAATTTATTGGCGCATAATGCGTAGAAGTACCTTCTAAACGCACTGCAGCGTTATTAATTATAACATCGCCCAGATTAACATGTTCCTGTATTGAACCTGTTGTGCCAACACGAATAAAATTTTTTACGCCCAACCGCGCCAGTTCTTCCATTCCAATAGCAACGGACGGCCCGCCCATGCCGGTTGAACAAACCAAAACTTTTTTGTTCTCGGCATCTGCAAGCCAGCTTGTGTACTCGCGGTGTGCATTCAAAAACTTTGCCGGTCCTATGGCTTTTGCCAGTGCCTCTACTCTGCCCGGGTCTCCCGGAAGCAGGGCATATTCCGCCCCTTGCAGCATTTTACGAGAAAGGCCTACATGATATAATATCTCATCTTCTAAAGCATAGTTTTTCATTGTTTTACCTCCAAACCACTTTGTCTTAAACCTATATTATATTTAATTCGACCAAATTTAAAGCACTCCTGCCTGCAAAAAGCAAAGGATATGTGAATTAGCCGGGCAAAAAAATAAAACCCCAAAGCCATAGGCTTTGGGGTTTGTGTCTGCAAACAATATCCAAATATTAGCGTTTGGAGAACTGGCTTGCTTTGCGGGCTTTTTTAAGACCGTATTTACGGCGTTCTTTTTCACGCGGGTCACGAGTAAGGTAACCTGCTTTTTTAAGAGCCGGACGGAATTCTTCGTCAACTTTTAACAGAGCGCGTGCAATGCCGTGACGGATTGCGCCTGCCTGGCCAGAGAAGCCACCGCCGATAACATTTACGAGTACATCGTATTTGCCTTTGGTTTCGGTGAGTTCAAGCGGCTGGTTTACGATTAATTCCAAAGTTTTCAGTCCAAAATAATCGTCAAGCTCACGCTGGTTGATAATGATTTTACCTTCACCCGGAACCAGGCGAACGCGTGCAACTGAAGATTTGCGACGGCCGGTCGCATTATAAGTAACTACTGCCATTTACGTTTCCTCCTCCGGTTATTATCTTACGTTAATTTCGAGAACTTCGGGTTTTTGTGCAGCATGCGGATGTTCAGCGCCAGCATATACATGCAGTTTGCTGAAAATTCTGCTGCCGAGACGGTTGTGCGGAATCATGCCTTTAACAGCAAGTTCAACCATTCTTACAGGGTTTTTAGCGAGCATTTCGCCTGCGGTAGTGAAGGTGGTGCCGCCAAGATAACCGCTGTGA
Organism: uncultured Phascolarctobacterium sp.; assembly: GCA_905207485.1. Taxonomy (GTDB): domain Bacteria; phylum Bacillota; class Negativicutes; order Acidaminococcales; family Acidaminococcaceae; genus Fusicatenibacter_A. Next base: position 6,426 of record CAJLLL010000039.1, on the reverse strand, counting down.
CGGAAATAGGTTTTCTGAACGAGTTTTTTGCCGGTCAGAACTACTTTATCTGCATTGATTACGATTACATGGTCTCCGGTATCCATATGCGGAGTGAAAGTCGGTTTGTGTTTTCCACGAAGGATTTTTGCTACTTCTGCGGCAAGACGGCCGAGAGTTTTATCAGCTGCGTCAACAACGTACCATTTGCGTTCGATGTTGGACGGATTAGCCATAAAAGATTTCATCCTTATGTCCCTCCTAAATTATTTCCTGTTCAGTGCGATTTGTTAACTTCTCTTGGGGCTAATAAGATACGTCACAAAATCACGTATATATATTTTATACATCCATATAGAGTTTGTCAAGCGAATTTATCGCTTTTTTGCGGCAAATATTCGCTGTATCCTACATAATCAAGATACAGTCCTTGCGGAGGTGCGGGAGATATTTTAAAATGCCGCTTCGCCCCGTCAAGTTCATCTTTAAAACGCTGTACGCTTTTTTTGCCAAGCCCTACTTCAGTTAAGTTCCATACAATATTTCGTACCATGCGGTATAAAAAACCATCGCCTTCAATAGTAAAAAGTAAGTTTCCTGGGGCAGTTTCTTCCCATTCCGCTTTATAAATGGTTTTTATGGGCGAAGTCTGCACGCTGCCGCTTGAACGGAAAAAGGAAAAATCATGCGTTCCTTTAAGAAGTGCGGCGGCTTCGTTCATAAGTTTTATGTCCAGCGAAGTGTTCTGCATCTGCCACGCATAATTACGGATAAAGGGACTATACTCATCATTCAGAACGATTCTGTAGCAATAGCGTTTCCATTTAGCGCTGTAGCGGGCATGAAAGCCTTCTTTTTCTTCTTCGGATTCTCTTACGGTTATATCAGCAGGCAATATGCTGTTCATGGCTCTTTTAAGATTTGATGCCGGTATACGGCAAGCGGTGGTAAATGATACTACCTGCCCTTTGGCGTGTACGCCGCTGTCAGTTCTGCCGCTGCCTGCAATGCTTATGTCTTCACCTGTAATGCGTGAAAGAGCTTCTTCAAGAACCTGCTGCACAGTTATATCGCGCGGCTGGCGCTGAAAACCATGATAGGCACTGCCGTCATAAGCAACAATAAGTTTCAAAGTTCTCATAAGCCAAGCCCCCAACGCATAACTGCCAGTACTGCTATTAAAATAATAATTATTGCCAGGGCAATAAAATCACGTGTTTTATAGGCAAGCTCATGCATACGCGTGCGCCCTTCGCCACCACGGTAGCAGCGTGCTTCCATAGCAATGGCAAGTTCATCCGCACGGCGGAAAGAACTGATAAAAAGCGGCACCAGTATCGGCAGCATATTTTTAGCGCGCTGCAAAAGGCTGCCGCTGTCAAAATCAGCTCCGCGTGCTGTCTGCGCCTTTATAATGCGGTCGGTTTCTTCAATTAATGTAGGTATAAAACGCAGTGCAATTGTCATCATCATGGCAAGTTCATGCGCCGGCACGCCAATGCGCTTAAATGGGCGCAGCAGCGATTCTATGCCATCGGTAAGAACTATGGGCGAAGTTGTAAATGTCAAAATTGATGAAATAAGCAGTAAAAATACCAAACGCAGCGACATTTTTATGCCCATAATAATGCCTTCTGCCGTAAGGCGCAAAAAACTGTATTGATACAAAACCGTTTTTCCTTCGCCGGTAAATGCATGGATAAACAATGTAAGCACAATTATAATCCACAGCGGTTTTACGCTGCGCAGCACCATAAGCACCGGCAGGCGCGAAAGAGCTATAACAAATGCCACAAATAAAGCCAGTACGCCATAAGATGCCATGCTGCCGGCAAAAAATATGGCGGCAATGAACAGCAGCGTTGCCAGTATTTTGGCACGCGGGTCAAGCCTGTGAATAATGGAATTTCCGGGATAATACTGCCCTAAAGTAATATCAGTCAGCATGTTTCGCCCTCCTCAATTCCAGTATCTGGCGTTCCAAATCTTTAAGTTCAGGCGTGCTTTTTACAGGCATGCCATGTTCGTTAAGGCTGTCTGCCAGTTTATACAGCGGCGGCACATCCATTGAAGCTGCAAGCAATTCCTGTTTGTGCCCTGTAAAAATTTCATGCGGTACTCCGTCCAAAATAATTCTGCCGCCGGAAATAACAAGCAGGCGCGAAGCGTAACGTGCAGCCTCTTCCATATTATGCGTTACCAATATTACAGCAATGCCGCGTTTTTTGTACAATGCCATTACCTCTTTAAATACGGCATCACGCGAACGCGGGTCCAATCCTGCCGAAGGCTCATCTAAAATTAAATAATCCGGTTCCATAGCAATTACGCCGGCAATGGCAACACGGCGCATTTGCCCTCCGCTAAGGCGGAACGGTGAACGGTTGGCAAAAGTTTCAAAATCCAGACCAACAAACGCCATGGCATCACGTACAGCGCGGTCTACATCATCAGGCATCAAGCCTTTGTTGCGCGGTCCAAAAGCAATATCTTCATAAACCGTTTCGGCAAAAATCTGATGTTCCGGATATTGAAACACCATTCCAACCGAATTGCGTGCTTTTTTGGCTGCTGCATTTTTAGTATCTAAATTTACTCCATCAATGGTTACGCTGCCTTTATGCGGCTGCAAAAGCCCGCTCAAATGCTGAACAAATGTAGATTTGCCGCTGCCGGTATGGCCAATAACGGCAACAAATTCGCCTTTATCTATTTGCAGGTTAATATCATGCAGCGCCGTTTTTTCAAAAGGCGTGCCTTTCATATATGTAAACGAAACGTTTTTAAGGTTTATCGGCATAATTCCTCCGTCAACTCTTCACTTGTTATGATGCCTTGCGGCAGCTTTATGCCTTTGGAGCGTAAATCAAAGGCTGCCTGTGCTGCTATCGGCGTCTCAAGCCCCATACTATGCAATTCTTCTACATGGGCAAAAATCTCGCGCGGCGTTCCCTGCATTTTTATTTGTCCGTGTTCCATGGCTATAATACGGTCAGCCTGCATGGCCTCTTCCATGTAATGCGTAATATATACCACTGTAATTTTCTTTTCACGGTTCAGTTTTTTTACAGTGTTCACTATTTCCATACGCCCGCGTGGGTCTAGCATAGCAGTTGGTTCATCAAGTACAATGCAGTCCGGCTCCAATGCCAGTACACCGGCAATGGCAACGCGCTGTTTTTGTCCGCCGCTCAATAAATGCGGAGCATGTTTTGCATAATCGCTCATTCCTACTGCTGCCAGTGCATTATCCACACGGGTACGTATTTCCTGCGGCGGCACACCGATATTCTCCGGTCCGAATGCAACATCTTCTTCAACAACGGCTGCCACAATCTGATTATCCGGATTCTGAAATACCATCCCTACATGCTGGCGGATATTCCACAAATTATTATCATCAGAAGTATCCATTCCGGCAACAACACATTTGCCTGCCGTTGGCAAAAGCAGTGCGTTTAAATGGCGTGCCAGTGTAGATTTACCGCTGCCGTTAGCGCCTATTACCGCAACAAATTCTCCGGGTCTGATAGTAAGGCTTACTCCGTTAAGCGCCTTAACTTCATTACCATCCGTATCGGTATAGACATGTTCCAAATTTTTTATTTCAATTAAATTCTGCATGATAACCTCAAATTAAATATTTTACTTAATTATTATATTATCGGCAGCGTTTTACGTCAACCTTTTGTACAAAACACGTTAACTTACCGCAGTAAATTTTTAATGCGGCTGTATACATTAAGCGCATTTCCATAGAAAAACTGCTCATGATGCTCCTTCGGCACAACACGGCTTAAAATTGCAATATAATCAGGTATATTTACAAGCGGCCAATCACTGCCATACAGCACTTTATCCCAACGGCCCATATAATTAAGCCACATAGAAAGATATTCAAAATACGGTTTCTGTTTATCATAAAAACCGGCGCCCGGTATACCTTCCAGCAAACCTGATAAATCAACATACACATTCGGATTTTTAGCTGCAACTTCTATTGCATCCGCAAACCACGGATTACCGCAGTGACAGATAACAAATTTAACTTCCGGAAAATCAACAGCTGCTTCATCAACCGTTAAAGGATGAGCATAACGCAAACGTGCATCTGCCATTGCCGTATCACCTGTATGTACAGCAACCGGCAAATTATAAGCACGAGCCAATTCAAAAAGCGGCCAGTGACGTTTGTCATACACATAAACCGGCCTGTAACCAGGATAAATTTTTATACCAAGACACTGAGGTTTTTGCGCATAATATTCAAACTCCAGGGCAGTTTTCTCCGCGTTTTCTGGCGTAATAAGTTCACTCTTTACTCCAAGGCAATAGCCAATATTATCCGGCTGGCTGTAAACATCATCGTCAAACGGTGCATTTAAATCTATCAGCCTTGGGCTGATGCCGCCACAACGGCTGGGAACATCTTCTGTATTGCCCATAGCGACACTAAAAACTATATTATTATCTTCACAAATCTGCTGCCAGCAGGATGCTGTATTCTCATATCCGGCATTTGCAGCAACTTCCTTAAAACCATCAACATTAAAATAATGCATGTGCGCATCAATAATTTTCATCACTGCACCTTCTTTCAATATCAATATTATAGCATTTATATACCAAACACAGCAAAAAAGCCCCGCTGAAAGCAAGGCTTAAAAACTAAAGATTAGCAGTATGTAATAATGCTAAATGTTTAAAATGCTGTGCAGAAAACCTAATATCAGCATATCTCTATTTAATTAAGTAATTCTTTTGCAAATTATCGAGCAAAGCCGTACAGCCTTCGTAAATATCGTCATAAGTAACATCAAAATTGCCAGTATACCACGGGTCGGCAATATTACGTTCACTGCCTGCAAATTGCAGCAATTTATATACCTTACGCTGCGGGTCACTGCCAATTATACGCATGATATCAAGTATGTTTGCAGAATCCATGCCAATTAAGTAATCGTATTTATCATAATCTTCTTTAGTTAGCTGTACAGCAGTTTTACCGGCCACGCTAATTCCATATTGTGCCAATTTCGCACGCGTACCACGATGTACCGGATTACCTATTTCGTAAGTGCTTGTTGCTGCTGATGCAATAAAAAAACTATCTGCAATACCGCGTTTCTTCACCATATCTTTTAATAAAAACTCTGCCATTGGCGACCGGCAAATATTGCCAAGACAGACAAACAAAATTCTAATCATAAAATGCTCCTAAAATTTAATATACTTAATTTTAGCATATTAAACAAAAATATATCAATAAAAGAAATATAAGTAAAATAATGATTTATTTATATTTCTTTTACATCTAAAATCAATCAAGCTAAATTGCAATTAAAACAGTATGTGCCTAAGTGTAAAACGCTTTTCTCAACAAAATAGCTGATAAAAAGTTTTTCCAAAACCTACTCTAAAGATTATCCTACATAGAAAACAGCCTTTTATTTTACTCATCATCTTTACTAAACCATCCAAACGGGTCTCGTGATGTAAATGAACCAAAATCTAAATATCCATATTCAAAAACATCATCCGGTTTAATATAAAAATACCATTCATGTTTTGAACTTATACCTGGATAAGGGCTTTTATATACTTCTATTACATAATCTCCTTTAACGCCAATAATTTTATTTCTAGTTACATTAACTTCATATCCATTCTTAATCAATTGTTGCTTCATATCATTGCCAATTAAACTAAAATCATTTAAATCTTTACATTCTAATCTATATCCATAATTAAAATTTCTCCTTGCTAATCCCGCTGAACGAACAGTCGTACTTTCCGGCAAAGTAAATTCAGCCAACATTGCTTTGTAAATGCGCTCCTGCTGAATTTGTTCTTTTTCACTAATAGTATACATAATTGGAGTGCTGATTTTCATATACAGCAACAAGCAACCTGATATAAAAATTATTATGCATAACATTCCCGACAACAATATAGTAAAAATTCTTGAAATAATATTAAACATAATTAATACCCCATATTATTTAATTATTTCAATATGTACTTTCTGTTATATTTAATAATGCTCTTCGCTGCATTTAGCCATATTGCAAAACCACATAGCTCCGTTATTTTAAAGCCTGTAAGCTTTACCTCCGCACCAAGTTAAAGCCACTGTACCTATCACATATATTCTACCACATAAAAGAAAAGAGCCATATCACAAGGTATGGTTCTTTCTAACAGCTATCTATGCACTCTCCGTATGCTCCCTGTTCAGTCGCATACTATGCGAAAGCTCCCTGTCACGTTTATTGCCTTCGCCTATGCCTCGGCACTAAACGGCGACTCGCTTTTCCCAGGAAACCTGCTCGGATAGATACCCTGTAGATATAGAAAAAGGAAGTATACCACATGGTATACTTCCTTTTTCCAACCGGCAGCTATCTATCCTCCCAGGCCGCCTCCAGCCAAGTACTTTCGACGTGT
>CAJLLL010000038.1 GCA_905207485.1 uncultured Phascolarctobacterium sp. | reverse complement strand
CCCGCCAGTTCGCCTTCCAGAGGAAGCTGCGGCGTATGCTGCAAACCTTCTTTAGCGACGGTAAGCACTACCAGTTCAGCATCATTCATTTTGGCAACTGCCATGGCGTACTCCAACGCACGCCAAGAATATTCCGTTCCGTCGATAGCAACCAGTATTTTTTTCAGCATAATATCACTTTATTTTACAATCAGTACCGGTACGGCAGCATACTGGGATACTTTGCTGCTGACGCTGCCCAGGAAGAATTCGGCAATGCCGGACAGACCGCGGCTGCCGATAACAATGGCATCTGCTTCTACTTTTTTGGCAAGTGCGATAATACGTTCAGAAGGATGGCCAACTTCCATATCATAGCTTACTTCATGCGGATAATCACCGACAATATCTTTGGCATAAGCCAGAACTTTGTCGCCGATGCGTTCAAGTTCGCTGTTGCCACGGCTGATGGTGCTGTGGTCAAGCGGAACTGCCAAAAGCGCTGCGTTGTTATAAGGCTGAATTACGTTTACTACAACTATTTCACTTTCAAATTTTCTGCCGATTTCCAAAGCGTTATTAAGTGCGCGCCACGAGGTTTCGGAACCATCGACCGGCACAAGAATTTTTTTAAACATATTACACACCTCCCGATATGGCTCTGCCATATCTTTTATGTTCTAAAAAGTTCTACTTTTTTTGCTAAAATCCTGCTTAAAGGCAAATTTTTGGCATTATCTTTCTTCGCGGTCATAAGGCAGCCCCAATGCCTGAGGAGCTGCGCTGCGCCCGCCGCGGCGTTTGAGCACCACAACAAGCACCAGTACCGTAAAGATATACGGCAGCATATTGAGGATAAAGCCTGATACAGGAACGCCGAGCACCTGCAAATTAAAGCCCAGTGCGTCAATAGCGCCGAAAAGATAGGAACCTGCCATGGCACGCCACGGGTCCCACAAAGCGAAGATAACAAGGGCAACGGCAATCCAGCCGCGTCCTGCCGTCATATTTTCCAGCCAGCTCGGCGCATAGGCAAGCGAAAGATACGCACCTGCCATGCCTGCCAGCGCACCGCCGACGATAATATAAAGGTAGCGCAGGCGAAACACGTTAATGCCCGCAGCATCAACAGCGGCAGGGTTTTCGCCCATAGCGCGCAGGAAGAGACCGCTGCGTGTTTTGTAAAAATACCACGCTGCAAGCGGAACCAGAAAATAGCTGATATACACAAGGGCATCCTGCTTAAACAAAATGCTGCCGATAATGGGAATATCGCTTAAAACAGGCAGGGCTATTTTGTTAAATACAGCGGCTGCCGGCTGCCCTACATAATCCTGACCCAGATATCCGGAAAGCCCGGTGCCGAACAACGTTACCGCAAGGCCGCTGACAACCTGGTTGGCACGCAGCGTTACGGTTAAAAACGCATGAATCAGCGCTAAAAACGCACCGGCCACGATGGCAGCAGCTACGCCTGCCCAAGGCGTACCAAAACTGTTGCCGGCAATAAAACCGGTGCAGGCGCCGATAAGCATCATGCCTTCCACGCCAAGGTTAATAATGCCGCTGCGCTCGCAGATAACTTCGCCCAGTGCGGCGTACAGAAGCGGCGTGCCCATGGTAATTGCCGCCGCAAGCAGCGAAATAATAAAATCTTCACTCATTATCTGCACCGCCTTTCACAATACGAAGTTTGTAGCCCGTAAAAATTTCCGTGCCGACTACAAAAAACAGCACCGCGCCTTGCAGCATGGTTGCCGCAGCAGCGGAAATGCCCATGGTTTGCAGCATAAAGCCGCCGACATGGATAACAGCAAACAAAAATGATACCAAGATAATTGCAGGCGGGTTCAAACGTGCCAGCCATGCAATAATAATAGCTGTATAACCATAGCCCGGGCTGATGCCGTGCTGCAGTTTGCCGACAATGCCGCTTACTTCAACCATGCCTGCCAGTCCGCAGACAGCGCCGCTGATGAACATGGCAAGCAGCACGTTGCGCGGAATGTTCATGCCTGCGTAGCGCGCAGCCACAGGGTTAGAACCGATAACCTTCGTTTCGTAACCCCATTGTGAACTTTTAAACAGCACCGTAAACGCAGCCGCCGCAATAAGCACTACAAAAATACCGGCATGTACGCGCAAATCACCAAAGCTTGGCAGCATTGCCGCATCGGGAAACGCTGCCGTCAGCGGGAAGTTCAGCCCATTGGGGTCGCGCCAGTCGCCGTATACAAGATAATCCACCCAAAGGATGGCAATATAGTTCATCATTAAAGTGCTGATAAGCTCGTTTACAAGCCAGTGGGTTTTAAACCAGCCTGCCAATAAGCCCCACAGGCCGCCTGCCAGTGCGCCAAGCACAAACATGGCGGGCAGCATGATAACTGCCGGTAAATCAGGAAAGTTAAGCGGCACCCATGTTGCGGCGCATGCCCCCATGTAAAACTGCCCTTCCGCGCCGATATTCCAAATTTGCATGCGGAAGGCAACGGCAATGCCGAGAGCACATAACGCCAGCGGAATCATTTTTACAATGGTTTCGGAAAGCCCATAATCATTGCCAAGCGCACCGCTGAACATGCTGTCATAAACCAAAAACGGGTCTTTGCCGGTAAGGGCAAAAAATATGCCGCAAAATACCAGTGCCATAAAAGCGGAGGCAACAGGCAGACCAATTTGTGCTTTAAGGCTTTGCCCAAGGCGTTTTTCAAGCACTATCTTCATTTGCCTTCACCTCCGTTATCTTTAACTCCGGCCATCAATGCACCGATTTTTTCAATGTCCATATCCTGCACAGGGAACTCGCCCATAAGTTTGCCGGCGAACATTACGCCCACACGGTCGGCAAGAGCGGCAATTTCTTCCAGTTCTTCCGATACCAAAAGTATCGCCGTATTCTGCTCTTTTAATTTCAACAGCAGTTTATGTACTGCTTCAATAGCGCCGATATCAAGCCCGCGTACAGGGTACAATACCACCATCAGTTTAGGCTTGTCAGCAATTTCGCGCCCTAACAGCAGCTTTTGAATGTTGCCGCCGCTCATCATTTTTACAGGCTGGTAAATGCTGCCCTGCTTAATATCAAATTCTTCTACCGTATGTTTGGCGGCGCTTACGGCAGCCTGCCATTTAATGCGCCAGCCATCGGCAAAACGTCCTTTGTATTCTTTTAAAATTATGTTGTCCACACTGCTTAAATTGGAAGCAAGCCCGGTGCCGAGACGGTCTTCCGGCACATAGCTGATGCCTGCTTCAATTTTGGCACGCGGCGGTTTATTGGTAAAATCCTGACCGCAGTAATACATTTTGCCGCCCATTGCAAGACGCATACCGGCAATTACTTCGGCAAGTTCGCGCTGTCCGTTGCCGCTTACGCCCGCAATACCGTAAATTTCTCCGGCGCGGATTTCAAAGCTGACATTATCAAGCGCCAGCGTGCGCATATCGCCCAGTGCGGAAATTTTATCCAGTTTTAATACCACATCGCCGCTTTGCGCAGGCTTGCGGTCATAAGAAGTATTAAGCTCGCGCCCTACCATCATCTGTATAAGCGCATTGCGGTTAATCTGTTCTTTAGACATATGCCCGCTGACAACGCCGCTGCGCAGTACGGTAATACGGTCGGCAAGTTCTTCAACTTCGTTGAGTTTATGGGAAATAAACACTACCGCACAGCCGTTATCTGCCATTTTACGCAGGTTGACAAACAGTTCGCGGGTTTCCTGCGGCGTAAGCACCGCCGTAGGTTCATCCAAAATAAGCACTTTGCTTTTGTGGTACAGCATGCGCAAAATTTCAACGCGCTGTTTTTCGCCCACGCCAAGCTGCCATATATACGCCTGCGGGTCTATTTTAAGCCCATAGTAACTGCTTAATTCTGCAATGTCTGCTTCAATCTGTGCCGTATCAAGCAAAAAACTGCCTTTGGTATCGCTTAAAGCAATATTTTCGGCAACCGTAAAAGATTCAATCAGCTTAAAATGCTGATGCACCATGCCAATGCCGTTTTTTATCGCATCGGCAGGTGAAGAAAACTGTGTTTCCCTGCCTTCTACCAGAATTTTGCCTTCCGTTGGCTGGTAAAGCCCCGTTAAAATACTCATCAGGGTACTTTTTCCGCTGCCGTTTTCGCCGAGCAGGGCATGAATTTCGCCGGGGTACAGCTCTAAATTTATCTTGTTATTGGCTATCACGCCCGGGAAGCGTTTCGTAATCCCGAGCATGCTTATTAACGGTGTTACCATAATTCCTTCCCACCCGTTTAATTATTTGCCAAGTCTGGCACGTTCGCCAATTTGTCTTGCTACATGCACGCCGCTGGCGCTTGCCTGCGATAAGCCGCGCGTAATGCCGGCGCCGTCGCCGCAGGCAAACAGGTTAGGAATTTTAGTTTCCAGTTTGCCGTCAAGTTCAAGGCGCGCGCTGTAAAATTTAACTTCCACGCCGTATAAAAGAGTATCGGCATTTGCCATGCCGGGAGCAATTTTATCAAGCGCATAAATCATTTCAATAATATCATCAAGCTGGCGTTTTGGCAGTACCAGGCTTAAATCGCCGGGAGTTGCATTCAGTGTCGGCTTGGTAAAGCTCTTTTTAAGACGGCGCTCGTTGGTGCGGCGGCCGTTAATTAAATCGCCAAAGCGCTGCAAAAGCACACCGCCGCCCAGCATGTTGCTGAAGGAGGCAATACGTTTTCCGTACTGATGCGGTTCGGTAAACGGTTCGGTAAAGGTGTTGCTTACCAAAAGCGCAAAGTTGGTGTTATTGCTGTGCAGTTTCGGGTCGCGGTAGCTATGGCCGTTAACGGTTACAATGCCATCGGTGTTTTCGGCAACAACATAACCGTTAGGATTCATGCAGAAGGTACGTACCAAATCGTTATAGCGCTGCGTGCGGTATACAAGCTTTGCTTCGTAAACTTCATCTGTAATATGCTTAAATACCTGTGCAGGTACTTCCACGCGCACGCCGATATCAACCTGGTTGTTAATAAAGCTCAATCCAAGCGTTTTGCATTGTTCGGTAAACCATTCCGCACCTGCGCGGCCTGGTGCTGCAATTAAATAGGTACATTCAATTTCGCCTTTGCCGCTTACAGGCAGAACAAAACCTTCGCCCTCACGCGTAATTTTTTCAACATGGCTGTTGCAGCGGATTTCAATACCGTTTTCAAGTAAATATTTATAGATGTTTTCCATTATGATAAGGTTATTTTCCGTACCCAAATGGCGCACTTTGGCGTTTAACAGGTGCAAATCATAACCAAGCGCTTTAGAGCCAATGGTACAGTTTTTGGTGCTGAAATATTCGCCGGGCGCACCGTGGCGGCAGTTAAGTTCATCAACATAGTCAATAAGTTCGATAACCTCATTATGCGGCAGATACTCATTCAGCCAGCCGCCAAACTCTGTTGTAAAATTGTACTTGCCGTCAGAAAACGCACCTGCACCGCCAAAACCGCGCATAATATCGCAAGGCACGCAGCGCAGGCAATGGTCTACTTTCTTCTGCGCAAGCGGGCATTTACGCTGGTCAATAGGGTGCCCTTCTTCTAAAATAACCACCTTTAATTCGGGGTATTTCAGCGAAAATTCATAGGCAGCAAAAACGGCGGCAGCTCCGGAGACTCCGGCGCCGATAATGGCAACATCAAATTTTTCTCTCATAAATTTCTCCTTGGGAATTTTTTTATTATTAAGCCTGAACGGCTTTTTTAGCTTCTTCCTGACGCATGTAATCTGTTACAAGGCAGGTACTTTCTTCAACCAGCACCAATGATTTTGTAGCGTGCTTTTCCAGCCACGGCAGAATTTTTTCGATATTTTCACGTGTATCGATAATTTCTACTACTACCGGCATATTGGGTAAACTGGTAAAAAATGAACCTATTTTCTGGTCGATACCGCGCTTTTCGGAAGCATAACCGCCAATGCCGCGCGATACGGTACCGCCTGCAAGTTTAAGGCGCATAGCTTCTTCAATAACGGCTTTGTAAAAAGGCTTATCGTTTAAAATAAGATCCTCACCTGTATAAACTTTTAAGAAGGTAACTTTTTTAAATTCCATAAAATCACAGCCTTTCACATATAAAGCCTGCCTGTAAAGCAAACTTGTCCTAAGATAATTATACAACAAAATCCGTCAGAATAAAAATAAACTACGCCTTATTTTTCTTTTTTATTTTGTCAGTTATAACTGATAATTTTATGAGCCGCCTCTTGACATAGAGCCTACTCCAGCATTTATAATAATAACACGGCAATTACACGAGTACTTGCCATGCTGCGGAGCAGCGATAAAATTTTTTGCATAAAGAACAAAGCCATGAAGGCATTTAACCGCTTTAGAAAAGCGGCTGTTTCTTCATGGCTTTTTTATTTGGGTGATAGTATGAAATTTTTGGCCGCGCTTTTAATCGGCGCCGCGCTTATTACAAGCGCCTGCGGCAGCGAAGAACCAACAAATGAAAAGATTTTCCGCTATGGTACTACGGCTTACGGCATAGCTATGGAAAACGCCGGCATGGATGCACACGAAAGCTATCAGGGTTGGAGCGCAATCCGCTACGGCGTTGGCGAAACGCTGTTTAAATTTAACGATGCCATGCAGCCGCAGCCCTGGCTGGCAGAAAAGTACGAATTTATAAATAACAACACTGTAAAAATAACGCTGCGTAATGACGTTTATTTTTCAAGCGGCAACAAAATGACTGGCGAAGCGGTTAAAGCCTGCCTGGAAGATTTAATAAGCCGCCATAACCGTGCCAGGGAAGATTTAAAACTCACCTCCATTATTGCCGAAGGGCAGACTATAACACTTACAAGCTCTGCCAAAGCCCCGGCGCTTATAAATTACCTGTGCGACCCTTATGGCTGCATTATGGAAATTACCGGCAGCGAACATGGCGCCCAAAACATCTCCGGTACAGGCCCTTACATAGTACAAAGCCAGACTTCCAAAGAAGTTGTGCTTGTACCCAACCAAAATTACTGGGGCGGCAAGCCCGGGCTTGATAAAATTATTGTAAGCAGCATTACCGACGGCAACACACTGGCACTGGCGCTGCAAAACGGCGAAATTGACGCCGCGCAGGGACTGCCTTATGCAGCGCTGCCGCTGTTTAAAGATGACCCTGCCTATAAAATAAGCACTGCCGCAACATCACGCACTTTTCAAGCCGCTTTTAATTTCAACACGCCTGCCTTGCAGGATGTGCGTGTACGCCGTGCAATTTCACTTTGCATGGATAAGGAAACTTTTGCGCGCGTACAGCTTCTAAATAACGGCCTTCCAGCACAAAGCCCCTTCCCGCCCAATCTGCCTTTTGGCGGCGGCACGGCACAAAGCCACAATTTGCAGGAGGCGCGTCGGCTGCTTGCCGAAGCCGGCTGGACGGACAGCAACGGAGACGGATATGTTGATAAAAACGGCAACACGCTTACCCTGCGCTGGCTTACCTATACCTCCCGCCAGGAACTGCCGCTATTAGCAGAAGCAGCGCAAAGCTGGCTGAAAGAAGCCGGCATCCGTCTGGAAATTAACCCCACAGACGGATACAACGATTACCTGCAGCGCGGCGAATGGGACATTTACGCCAAAGCATTTGTAACAGCACCTACCGGCGATGCGCAGTATTATTTTACAACCCATCTTGGCGAAAGCCCTTATAATAACGGCGCCTACCGCAGCAGTAAGGCAGAAATCCTTACGGCACAGCTTGGCAGTGAATTTAACCCTGACACACGTGCCGGACTGGCAACGCAGATAAGCAGGCAGCTTAACGAAGACGCCGCTTTTATGTACATTGCGCATTTAAAAATGTCATTGGTAATGAAAAACAATGTACATAACTTTAATGCCCACCCATGCGATTATTACGAAATTACCAAAGATTTAACGATAGATTAAAGGAGCAGGAACATGACGGAAATTTCGACAGCAACCATACAGCACCGCAAAGACGAAAAAACTTATATTACCAATTACTGGCAAAAACGCAGCGCCGCCTTTGCCAGCCTGCGCCGTGCCGAACTGCACAGCGAAAAACAGTTATTGTGGCATCAGGAAATTAACCACCATCTGCCGCAGAACCGCAGCTTAAAAATTTTAGATATCGGCTGCGGCGCAGGCTTTTTTGGTATTTTGCTTGGCCAAAAGCACGATGTTACAGGAATTGACCTGACGCCTGAAATGATTGCCGCCGCCAAAGAACTTGCCGCCGCCGAAGGCAGCAACGCACAATTTGCCGTAATGGATGCTGAAGCGTTGGAATTTGCAGACGAAACTTTTGATGTTGTAATAAGCCGCAACGTAATGTGGAACCTGCCGCACCCCGAAACGGCTTACAAAGAATGGCTGCGCGTGCTTAAACCCGGCGGCATCCTGCTTAATTACGATGCGGAATATGCACGCGGGCACCACAGCCAAAAACTGCCAAAGCAAAATGCCCATGCAGATATTGCGCCGGAACTTTTGGAAGAGTGCCACAATATTTACCATATGCTTGATATAAGCGCTTATAACCGTCCGCAATGGGACAAAGAATTTTTAAACGGCACAGGCATATGCAGCGTAAACGTTGATAAAACAGTGGGCAGCCGTATTTACGGCAGCGAAGATATTTTTTACATTCCCGTACCGATGTTCTGCGTTAAAGCCGTTAAATTTTAAAACTGCATCAACGCGCTGCGCAGGCACGCGCCCGCCGCACCGCAGGTTTCTACCTCTTTAAACTGCACAGCATTAAGGCCTATGCCGCCAATGGCATATACCGGCATATTTACGGCGGCACAGACTTCACGCAAAAAGCCTAAACCGCGCGGCGCTGCGCCTGCTTTGCAGCTGCTGGCATAAATATGCCCGGCAACAAGACAGCCTGCCCCCAGCTTAACAGCCGCAAGCGCTTCATCAATGCTGTGAACCGAACTGCCAATGCAGCTAAAACAGCTTTTTTCTTCTGCGGTCATATTTTTCAATAGAGGCAGCGGCATATGAATACAGTTCACACCAAGCACAAGTGCTGCCTGCCAAAAAGTATGGACAACAAATTTTACGCCCTCCTTCTGGCAGATTGGCTGTACTTGTTTTGCTATCCTTAAATATTCTTCGCCGCTCAAATCTTTTTCACGCAAAATTAACGCCAGCGGCTTTAAGGCGCACACTTTTTCAATCTGTTCCAAAAAAGGTACAGCACAAACTTTTCTGTCAGTAATGCAAATCATATTTTCAAACATAACTGCCATCCGTCAGCACCGGCTGTAAGCCGGCTTTTTTTATGCCTGCAAACACTTCGTCAACGCTGCGGCTATCGGCTATTTCAAACTGCTCATCGCCTTCACGCTCCTGTTTGCTGTGCGTACCAATGCCCGTGCTTACGCCTGCCGAAATTTTTGTTGCCGCAAACTGCAAAAGATTATCGCGCACGGCTGCGCACTCACGACTGGAAACAGTAATGCCGGCCTGCGGCATAAACAGACGGTAAGCGCATACAGCCTGCACCAAATGTTTTAAATCTGCGCCGCCGGCTTCAAGCGGCAGTTCATTTCCTTCTGCCGGGCGCAAACGCGGACAGGAAAAACTGATTTCTGCTGCCGGATATTTACGCTGCACAAGGTAAGCGTGCATACCGCAGGCAAAAATATCGCGGCAAAAATCGCTCAAGCCCATTAAAGGTGCAAAAGCAACGCCGCGCACACAGCCTTTCAAAGCGCGCTCCTGCGTATAAAAGCGGTATGGAAACACCCGCTTATGCCCTGCCAGATGTAATTTAGCATAGGCATTAATGTCATACGTTTCCTGAAAAACCGTTACATAATCTGCTCCGCAGCGGTGCAAATAAGCGTATTCATCTGTATTCATAGGATATACTTCAAGCCCTACCACGCTGAAATATCGGCGCGCCATTTTTACAGCTTCCGCTATGTATTCAACGCCGCTCATTTTGCGGCTCTCTCCGGTTAAAAGCAGTATTTCGCGCAGACCGGTTGCGGCAATGGCCTGCATTTCACGCTCCATGCCGGCGGCATCCAGTTTCATGCGGTTAATTTTGTTATGGCAGTTAAAGCCGCAGTACACGCAGTAATTTTCGCAATAATTGGCAAGGTACAGCGGTGTAAAAATGCTGCGGCTGCTGCCAAAATACCTGAAGGTAAGCTGTCTTGCCTGCTGCGCCATTTCCTCTAAAAACGGAAGCGCCGCCAGCGAAAGCAGTACGGCAAAATCCTGCGGCGTTTTATGCCGTTTACCCAAAGCAGTCTCTACATCTTTTGCCGTAAAAGAAGCAAAATCAACGGCATCTGCCGCTGCCTGCACTTCTTCGAGCATTGATGACTCAATAACTTCCATGCCCGGCTGATAGGTAAGGCAATCTGTCAAATCAGTTTTATTTATATCCTGCACGTTTATCACTCCCCAATAAAACCTGTCAGCGGGCTTGATGACGATGCGTGTCTGCTTACCGCGCCAAGACCTGCAAGATACGCTTTACGCCCTGCCTCTACCGCCAGTTTAAAAGCCTCTGCCATGGCAGGTATATTGCCGCTTGTTGCAATAGCTGTGTTTACCATTACCGCCGCCGCGCCCATCTGCATGGCTTCGCACGCCTGCGCCGGACTGCCGATGCCGGCATCAACAATTACCGGCAAATCAATTTCATCAATTAAAATCTGAATAAACTCTTTGGTTACAAGCCCCATATTACTGCCGATAGGCGCACCCAAAGGCATTACGCACGCCGCACCTGCCTTCGTCAAATCACGTGCGGCGTTTAAATCGGGGTACATATAAGGCATTACCGTAAACCCTTCCGCCGCCAAAATTTCCGTCGCCTTAATGGTTTCATAATTATCCGGCAGCAAGTATTTGCTGTCGCGAATAACTTCTATTTTAATAAAACTGCTGCCGCAAACTTCACGCGCAAGCCTTGCAATACGCACTGCTTCAGCGGCAGTACGTGCGCCGCTGGTGTTTGGCAATAACGTAATGCCTTTAGGGATATAATCTAAAATATTGGCAAGCCCGCCGTCATTTACGCGGCGCAAAGCAAGCGTTAAAATTTCTGCACCGGCATTTTCTACCGCTGCTTTAATAAGTTCCAGTGAATATTTGCCGCTGCCCAAAATAAAACGGCTGTTAAATTCATGTCCGCCTAAAATAAATTTATCGTCCATTATTATTCCTCCATTTTTAAGAGAAGTTCCAAAACAAGGTTTGCCTGATGCGCTGCACATAACGCAGCACGCGGCGCAGCCAAACGCCCGCAGGTTTCTATGCCGCTTGCGCCATCGCCGCAAAGATAAAAATCAGGAGCGATTCTGCGTGTTTTTATGGCATTGCTGCGCCCAACACCTGCCAGCCCGCTGGCTGCAATAATAGTTTTGCCACTACAAGCCGATAACAGCGTGTTGACCAGCATAGCTTTGGTCTCAGGTTTATCAACCGCTTCACAGATAATATCGTCCTTAGCAAAAACCGCTGCCGTATTATTTGCGTCCAACCGTAAATTTTGCAGGCGTAAATCAAGCTGAGGATTAATCTGCAAAATCTGTTCTGCCAGTGCCTTCGTTTTATATTGCCCAAGATGCCGCAAAAAATAGTGCTGCCGCTCAAGATTGCTTTTATCAACACGGTCAAAATCCACAAGATGCAGATGCTTAACACCTGCCCGCGCCAAAAACACAGCAATGTGCGAGCCAAGCCCGCCTAATCCTGCAATGCCGATATGTGCGGATTGTAATTTATCTGCCTGCTGCATTTCAGCCACCTCCTACAAAACTTACAACTTCTACTTCGTCACTATCTGTTAAAACAGCAGTGTTAAATTCTGCACGCGGCACAATGCTGCCGTTAAGTTCTATCGCCACCAGTTCCGCACGCAGGTTCTGCATTTTTAAAAATTCGGCAACTGTGCACGCAGCATTAAGCCGTACATTTTTACCATTCAAAAGCATAAATTTCTCCTTTCCGCCGTAATTAAAAAAGCCCATGAAGAAGCCTGCACCCGCGGTGGTGCACCCCTTCATGGGCTTTGCCCAATCTAACGGCATATTAAATTGCAACTGCCTGATAATAAGAAACGGCAAGCGCCAACAAGGCACTTGCCGTCATTTGCAAACACTCCCTACGTTGGCATTATCCAAATCAGGTTACGGGTCGAAGCGCACAGCTTCCTCTCAGCCTATTTGTAAGCTCCCCTGTTCAGTTATGTTAAGTATAAGCCTTTGCCTGCGCGCTGTCAACAAAAATTACAGTTCCAGCATAACGGCTGTAATTAATTTAGCACGCATAAAAATGGATTCCAAATCGGCAAATTCGTCAACCGTATGGTTATGTGCGCCCTTAACGCCCATAGCGCATACAGTGGGCACGCCTACCATTGTAGTATAGGCAGAATCGCTGCCGCCGCCGACGCTGATAGCTTTCGGACTGCCAAAACCTTCTGCTTCATACACTTTTTTTACAAGCTCAAACAGTTCTTTGCTGCTGTCCAAGGCAACCATCGGCTGCATTAAAGAAACAGGGTTCATTTTGCAGGTTACGCCATCGATATAAACTTTATCATTAATTTCCTGAAATTTAGATTTCATTTCTTCCAGCTGTTCCGGACGCTTAAAACGCAGGTCTATAATCATTTTGGCGTAAGCAGGCGCAGCGTTGTGTACAGTGCCGCCTTCAATAACGCCGACATTTACATTCAGGCCGTTGTCCCAATCGGTAAGCGCTTCCATATCCAAAATTTTATGCGCCAGTTCTTTAATTGCGCTGCGCCCTTCTTCCGGAGCATTACCGACATGTGCAGCACGCCCAAAAGCTTCCATTTCAAAAGCATATACGCCCTTACGCGCCAGTACAATGCTGTCATCCATAAAGCCGGTTTCAAAATTAAACGCAGCAACAGCTCCTTTGGCTTCTGCCATCATGGTATCGGCAAAATCACTGAATTTATGCCCAACTTCTTCATCGCCGGCCAAAATAAATTTTACGGCGTATTTATCGTAATTTACGCTTTGCAAAGCACGCAGGGCATGAATAGCCAGTGTCACGCCACCTTTCATATCAAGCGCGCCCGGTCCCGTAACTTTGCCTTCTTTAACGGTAAAAGGACGTTTTTTAGTTGTTTCCGGGTCATTAAATACCGTATCCAAATGCCCGGTAAAAATTACAAACGGTTTGTTCCGGCAGTCGCCAAATTCGCTTACCAGCGCATTACCGGCATTTTCATGTTCAACAATGCGTGTGTTGCCGCCCATGGCGGATAAAATACCGGCAACTTTAGCAATAATTGCATCAACCCCGGCTTTATCAGCAGAGCCGCTGTCCATCATAACAAGTTCTTCCCACATTTTCATAATGTCATCACGGTGCGCATCAAGATACGCATATGCCTGTTCTTTTGTACTCATTATTTACTCTCCTCCAATTAGCAGGATACACCCATTAAATTAAGAATTACCCTTACTATAACCATTGCAATCAATGCGTCAATAATAGGAATTGCCAACAGCAGCGCATGGTGCTTCGGGTTTGCGCCGGAAGTTAATACGCAGCGCGCAAAATGCCCTACCAGCGTACCCATCGTAATCGTTGCCGGGAACAAAATAGTTGCCTGCGCTGCATTAATAATGCCTTCCGCATACAACGAAGCTGCGGTTGCAGCACCGGCCGCCTTGGCAAAAAATGCAGAAATAAGCGCTACAATCGCCGCGCCCGGCAGACCGAATAAAGCCATTACGGGAGCAACTGCCGTTGCGATAATATCCATCAGGCCGCTAATCTGTAAGAACAAAATCAGCGCATAAGCCAGCACCATAGCAGGCATAATGTTTTCTACGCCAACGTAAAAACCTTTTTTGCAGCCCACCATAAATTCTTCCAAAATTGTTTTATTTTTAGCCTGTGCTGCCATCAGTTTGCACCCCCTACGGCCTTTTTGCGTTTCATTGCCAGGTAAACCCTTATAATATTGGCACCGATAATTTTAACAATAATTTCTACCATAAAGATAACGCCGAAAGAAAGTAAAGAAATCGGCATCAGCGGCGCGCCGCAGTTAATGGTATTGGCAAGCGTGCCGGAAGCAGCGTATTGGTACGCCACGAAAATTGTGCGCTCATCATCGGTTAATTTGCCTTCGTCATACAAATCGCGCGTAATTACAGCGCCAACGTCAGTTGTGGTAAAGCTGCTGATAAACGCCAGCCCGACATAACCTGGCAAACCCATCAAGGGGCGCAGCAGCGGACGGATAATGCGTTCTGCCGCCAAAAGCCCGCCGCGGCTTTCAACCACACGCACAATGCCCAGCGCCAGAATAACGGTCGGGAATAATGTAAGCGAAAACATAAAACCTTCGCTGGCGCCAATGCCGCCCTTGCCGATAAAAGTCGCGCCTTCGGCAATTTTGCCAAACTTGCCTACCAGAACCGTAAAATCAAAGGCGCTTAACGGCCCCATATCCTTTAACACACCCGAGAATGATAATGCAACAACTATGAAAGACAACCAGCCGCGCCATGTCAGATGCTGCTCATAACTTTGTTCTTCAACAGCAGTAATTTCTTTTTCTGCCATAATAAGCCCCCCTAATTATAATTTTAAAACCGTGCCCACAAATACTTTGGCACGCATAAACAGTGATTCCACATCGGCAAACTCGTTAACGGTATGATTCAGCCCGCCTTTTACGCCAACTGCGCATACGGTGGGCACACCCATTTTAGTTGTATATGTAGCATCACTGCCGCCGCCAACCATAACAGGTTTCGGTGTACCAAAGCCTTCTTCTTCATAAACGGATTTATATACATCAAACAATTTCATGCTGCCGTCAAGGCGGACCATTGGCTCCAGCCCTGCCAGCGGCGTCATTTTTGTGGTAACGTCCTTAATGTAAACCTTATCGGCAACAGCTTTAAACCGTTCTTTCTTCTTTTCAAAATCTGCCGGGTCAAGATAACGCACATCAACAACCATCCTGGCATAAGCCGGAACAGCATTGGCAACCGTGCCGCCTTCGATAGTGCCGATGTTAATGGTAGTACCTGTTTCCCAATCGGTAAGCGCATCAATATCCACTGCTTTGTGCGCCAGTTCTACAATAGCATTGCGGCCGTTTTCCGGTTCATTGCCCGCATGCACGCTGCGCCCAAATGCTTCGAGGCTGAAACGGTAAAAACCTTTGCGTTCCACCACAACGCTGTCATCCATAAAGCCGGTTTCAAAATCAAACGCGGCAGCAGCGCCTTTAAATTCAGCCATCATTGTTTCGGCAAGCGTGCTGCTCTTATGACCGGTTTCTTCATCACCGGCAAATACAACTTTAAATGCGTATTTATCAAAGCCTTCAGCCAATAGCGCCTGCAAACCATGGATGGCAAGCGTTACGCCGCCCTTCATATCCAGCGCGCCCGGACCATATGCGCGCCCTTCTTTAATAGTAAACGGACGCTCTTTGGTTGTATTGGGGTCACTGAAAACAGTATCCAGATGCCCTGTTAAAACTATAAACGGTTTCTTTTGGCAATCGCCAAACTCGCTAACAACAGCATTGCCTGCATTTTCATGCTCAACAATGCGCGTCTTGCCGCCCATCGTAGTCAGCACATCTGCAACCTTTGCAACAACCTTATCAACACCGGGTTTATAGTCAGAGCCGCTGTCTATGTTAACGAGTTCTTCCCACATTTTCAGCATCTCACTGCGATGCGCATCAATATACGCAAACGCATTTTCCTTCATACCCATTTTTATTCCCTCCTGTTTAATTAATAAAACAGTACCTGCTAACGGCAGATACCGTTTTTTGCTCCCTTATACTTTAACGTTTTAAAGGATGTCATTTATATAAAAATAACAAAATTTCACAATTTCGTCAAGAGAATTTTGTATCACAATCTTAACACTTTGCGTATTTTTGTATTTTATTTTTAGTATATTAATGAAAATTTTACTAAAACTTTATTATCTGCATTTATTTTGTCTGTTGTTTGTATTTATAAACGCTCCAATTTCTTAACACCGGTTTGTCGTTATATCTTATAAGCTTCATAAGTTTTACTTATAAATTCAGCTTGCGCAGATAAACAAAAAGCCCGCAGCAAAACGCCGCAGGCTTATAAAATTTTATTAATAATTTATTCATGATTATTTTAAAAAAACAAATTCTGTATCTGTCGATAACTCAGAAGCAAAACTGTAACCGTTTACGGTAAAATTTTTAACGTCATCAATATGCTGCACATTGTTTTCTGCACAACGGCGCACCATTTCGCCGCGCGCCATTTTAGCTTCCGTTGCCCGTACTTTAACTTTGCCGTTATTAAGAGTGCCAAAAATACAGGTTACAAAACGGATATTTTTATCAACATAAGGCTCCACGGCTTTGCTGTATTCCCTGCTGGCTAAGTTTAAAACCTCGTTATCTTTCTTAACCAGTTCATCATATAAGCTGCGGCCCCAAAAGGCATACAGGTTCTTCTTCCCACCGCAGGCAAGGCGTGCCTGCATCTCCAAACGGTAAGGCACAACGCCGTCAAAAGCACTTAAGATGCCGTAAAATCCGCTTAGTATTTTTAAGTGCTTATCCAAATACTCAAGTGCTGCTTCATCAAGCACATTCGGCGCAATATGCTGATACTGAAGCCCATCATAGCTAAATACGGCAGGCGTTAAATTGCGGCGCAGATCCATCTTTTGCAAGCGATTGTAATTAAGCTCCGCTATTGCATCATTGCACTGCCATAAAGTTTGCAATGCCTTGTAATCTAATGCCCGCAGCACCGCCAATAACTCTTCAGTTTTACTCAAAAACACCGGCAAACGCGTCGCGCCAATATCGTCATTATCAACACGCATCTTCTTCGCCGACGAAATTATGATTTGCATAGGTTAGTCCTTTAGATAAATTTTATTTTATATTGTTCAACTATCTTTTGCCGAATTATAACTTACCGATGTAGACAATTTAAAATAAGGTTAATCATTAAAGTTTTTTCTTTAACTCCTTATCACGCTGCCGCGCATATTTAAACACCAGCCAGAAAAACTTAACCGCCGTAAAAAACATAGCCCACCCTGCCCGGCTAAACCGCGCAGTTGAACGCACCCTATTCGCTTTTAACAAATGCCCAGCTAATACACCGGCAAAGAGAATTTTGATAAGTTTTAGTGGCATCGTTGAACTCCGACTTATAAATGCTTATTTGAATAAACTTTTCAATTTCATTCTAATCTTATAAGATAACCTTTTTCTTAAGCTTCGTGTATCAGAATACTTTTCAATTAACTTTGTAACACTATTTTGCTGCTGTTTAAAAGCTTTAAAAAATTTATCCCTATTTTTATGTATGCTTACAGATTTTACAGCAGCAGAATTATACTTAACTGCTTCGTTTAAGTCTACTTCTTTATATACTGTCTGCTTTAAAGCTTTAGTCAATATATTCTTCCCTTTTTCACTACTTGCCCAACAAAGCGACACCCCTTTTGCTGTTTCCATTTCCGGAAGCACTTTTTCAACGCCCCAAAAATCAGCTAAAGTTATATCACTCATTCTATTTAATGTTTTAAATTTACAATCATAGCAGGATGGTCTCAAATATAAATCTTTTAAAAAACCTTGCATATATATATTGTCACTAGCTTTTTCGTAAATTGCGTTATCATCTTCTGTTTTAATCATAAAATAATAATTTTTCCAACCATCTTTTTTATTTCTAAAAGATATATCTATAATTTTGCTATTTAAATTCACAGCTTTTTCTTTAATATAGCTATGCCACACAGTTGGAGATGGCACACCATGACAAATAAAATCAACGGTTGTTAAATTATTGTACTCTTTGCTTAAATAACTTTTTAATCCTGCAACCTGGCACGGCGTTCCGGCAAATAACACGTCTTTGCCAGTATTCAAATCATGTTTTACTTGTTTAAAAGAATCCCCCATATCACTTTGGACATATTTTGATGTGTATAATTTTTTTAACTCATCTATATCGTCTACTCTGATATGTTTAACCTTCCAATTATTATCGAATGCAGCTCCATAGATTATAGCCTTCCGTTCTGCAAACATATTTGCCAGCAAAGGAAATACCCCCCCGGAAGAACTTTGTGCAGCAAAGTTCTCATCTTTTACTGTACAAGCAAAAGATGCTGCCGGCGTAATTACGTTCTCTAATTTTTTATCCAAAGGACAAACCTTGCAGCACATCCCACAATCAATACATTTTTCCTTATCAATAACAGGATATTTAAATCCTTCTTTATCCACCTGCATAGTAATAGCATTTTTAGGACAAATAACATAACAGGCAGTACAACCACAGCATTTTAAATTATTTTGTTTTAATTTTTCTGTAATTATCATATTATCACTCTTTTATATTTAATGCTTTGCATAGAAATTCTTTGGAACGCTGCCGTTCTCTATTCAAAATATCTTCAATATCAGGATATTCTATTTCCATAGGATTAGCAATTTTGTAATTATTCTCTTTAGAAATTTTACGGCTTTGCAAATTAAACATAGAAAGCAGTGTATCTATCCTGGAATCCATATTCATACCGCCTTCTCGGGAACAGGTAACAAAAGGCCTCTTATTTAAAATTGAAAATACAGTTCCATGGAAAGAATCTGTATACATTAAAGAGCAGTTCTTTATCAAATACAAAAATTCACTCGGGGGGGGAACAATAGTAATCTATATTTTCTTTATCCATCAAATCAACTATTTTTAATTTATATTTTTCTGCTAAATTTTGAATATCTTTTTTTATTTTATCAGGCAACTTACTTAAAAAATAAACTAAAATATATTTATCATCACGGTACCAAACCGGACGCTCCATTACTTTTTCCCATTCTTCCGCAGTTAGAAGCAAAGTCGGATCAACCAATACAGGAACATCTTTCCCTGTTAGCTCTTTAACTATTTTTGCGCCAGCATACTCACGCACAGATATATAATCAATACCTTCAAGCCCCTTCTTTACTATTTCTACTTTATCAGCCGATATTTTGCTTACACCAAAACTCGCAGCATAAGCAATTCGTTTATTTCTGTCAGCGAATTGCAAAAATTCATTTTTTAAATCCGAATAATTAGGATTCCAAATCTGGTCACTTCCGGCAATAAAATAATCGTATCTGTTGTTTAAATCAGGCTTTACTTCAAAATCCAAAACAGAATTTATGTATTTATCGCTGAATTTTTTAAAATTATATTCGCGAATAATTTTATAAACATATTTCCCCGAATCAATAAAATTTTTAAATCCATGTCTATTAAAAACATATCGCCTTATATTGTTAAAGGTAACAAATTTTTCCAAAAAAGCTGAATTATATTTTTCATACCAAATAGTTTCAACAATTACATCTCCTAATAATTTTTCTACTTCAAATTGCAATGCATAATTTTGTAATCTATTTCCATAATTATAATATCCGTTTAACGTTATTATTCCAATTTTTAACATATCTTTTAATTTCCTTTTCTCATTTTTATTAACA
>CAJLLL010000037.1 GCA_905207485.1 uncultured Phascolarctobacterium sp. | reverse complement strand
TAGATGAATATGGTGTTATGAGTGGAATTGTTACTTTTGAGGATATTGTTGAAGAAATCGTTGGTGAAATTCAGGACGAGTTCGACGAAGAACGTCCCGAAGTTGAAGAAGAAACCGATAAAACATATTCTATCGACGGCAAAATGCTGCTGGAAGATGTTAACGACCTGTTCGGGCTTGACCTTGACGACAGCCAGTGCGACACCATCGGCGGCTGGGTTTATACGCAGCTTAATACACAGCCGCAGGTTGGCCAAAGCGTTAAACTGCCCAAAGCGGAAATTAGTGTTGAAGAAGTGGAAGCCCTGCGCATTACCCGCTTAAAAGTTAAAATTATAGGCACGCTGGACAGCGTTAACCAGGGCATGCTTGACGAACATTTGAATAAAGAATAAAATTACAAAAACAGCAGTTCAATTTGAACTGCTGTTTTTTTGTTCATTTTTATGAAAGTTATCTTATGTTATATTTTTTCTCGAGATAATCTGATGGTCCGTCTTTCTCCCGGCAAGCAGAAACATCATGCTGTGACGTATTTAAAACATTATCCTTTGCGGTAATGTTTGCTGCTTTAGCAGCGCTCATTTTCTTTTACGGTGCTTGTCAAAAAATTAACGGACGCACTTTTTACGGTGCGCCCGTTTTTTATTGCTGCTTTGCAGTTATAAATGCCGTAGCATCAAGGCTTTAAGCCTGTTATTCTTTGCCTGCCAGGCGTTTATAAGTGGCAAGGCGTTCTTTAGCATCGGCTTCGGTCTTTTCAAACAGCTCTTCTGCCTGATCCGGGAACTGTTTCAGCAGTGCGGAGTAACGTACTTCGCCCATTAAGAATTCGCGGAAATCGCCGGTAGGCTCTTTGCTGTCGAGAATGAACGGATTTTTGCCCTGTTCCTTAAGGTCCGGATTATAACGGAAGTTTGCCCAGTAACCGCATTCAACCGCACGTTTTGCTTCAAGCTGGCTGTTGCCCATGCCTGCTTTCAAGCCGTGGTTAATGCAGGGCGAATAAGCGATAATCAGGGACGGACCGTCATATGCTTCAGCTTCGGCAATGGCTTTAAGGGTCTGGTTTTTATCCGCGCCCATGGCAATTTGCGCTACATATACATAACCATAGCTGATTGCCATCATGCCGAGGTCTTTCTTTTTGGTT
Organism: uncultured Phascolarctobacterium sp.; assembly: GCA_905207485.1. Taxonomy (GTDB): domain Bacteria; phylum Bacillota; class Negativicutes; order Acidaminococcales; family Acidaminococcaceae; genus Fusicatenibacter_A. Next base: position 18,831 of record CAJLLL010000037.1, on the reverse strand, counting down.
TTTTTGCCGCTGGCAGCAAATTTGGCAATTGCCGCAGTAGGCGTTGCTTTGGAGGACTGGCCGCCGGTGTTGGAATATACTTCGGTATCGAATACCATTACGTTAATGTTTTCGCCGCTGGCAAGTACATGGTCAAGTCCGCCGTAGCCGATATCATAAGCCCAGCCGTCGCCGCCGAAAATCCAGTGGCTGCGTTTTACAAAATACTGGCCGAGTTCGGCAATTTCTTTTAAGAGCTGGTTATCGCTGTTTTCAGCAGCAAGTGCTGCTTTCAGCGTTTCAGCGCGTTCACGGGTGCCGTCGCTTACGTTCATGTTGTCCAGCCAATCCTGCATAGCTGCTTTAAGGCTTTCGCTTACAGGCAGTGCCAGAGCTTCTTTTACGCGGTCAGCAACGCGTTCGCGCGTATGTTTAACGCCAAGGTACATGCCAAGGCCGTATTCGGCGTTATCTTCAAACAGGCTGTTTGCCCAGCTCGGGCCGTGGCCTGCCGCATTTTTGCAGTACGGCATGGAAGGTGCGCTTGCGCCCCAGATGGAGGAGCAGCCGGTTGCGTTGGCAATCATCATGCGGTCGCCAACAAGCTGGGTAATAAGTTTGGCATACGGGGTTTCGCCGCAGCCCGCGCACGCACCGCTGAACTCAAACAGCGGCTGTTCAAACTGAACGCCTTTAACGGTGTTTTTATTCATCGGGTTGGGTTTAGGCGCAACTTTGTGCATTGCGTATTCCCAATTTTCGGTTTTGGCAAGCTGGGTTTCCAGCGGTTTCATTACCAGGGCTTTTTCCTTAGCCGGGCAAACCTGAGCGCAGTTGCCGCAGCCGGTGCAGTCAAGCGGGGATACTGCCATGGTAAATTTCAGCCCTTTGGCGCCGATGGCATCTTTGGAAGCCATGCCTGCCGGAGCGTTGGCAGCTTCTTCTTCGGTCATCAGCACGGGGCGGATAACAGCGTGCGGGCAAACAAAAGCGCACTGGTTGCACTGAATGCACTTATCGCACTGCCATTCCGGAACGTTAATGGCGATGCCGCGTTTTTCATAAGCGGAAGTGCCGCTCGGGAAAGTGCCGTCCTGATGTTCGGTAAAGGCGCTGACAGGAAGTTTGTCGCCTTCCATACGATTCATCGGCACAAGAATATTGTCAATAAAATCGTTGCCGGATTTAGCTTCGGCAGCAGTATCGGCAGCTTCTTTCCAGCTTGCGGGCACATCAACTTTCACAACGGCGTTAACGCCCATGTCAATAGCGGCGTTGTTCATGTCAACAACGTCTTTTCCCTTCAGGCCATAGCTGTGTTCAACCGCTTCTTTAAGGTATTTAACAGCATCTTCCAGCGGAATAATATCGGCAAGTTTAAAGAACGCCGACTGCATAATCATGTTAATGCGTCCGCCAAGGCCGATTTGCTGCGCAATTTTAACGGCATCAATAATATAGAAGTTTACTTCGTTTTCGGCAATGTAGCGTTTAATGCTGCCGGGCAGGTGCTTATCAAGCTCTTCTGCACTCCAGTTGCAGTTCAGAAGGAACGTGCCGCCTTTTTTCAGCCCTGCGGTAACATCATATTTATCTACATAGCTCTGGTTATGTACGGCAACAAAATCTGCCGAATTGATAAGATACGGCGCACGGATGGGCTCTTTGCCGAAACGCAGGTGCGAAACGGTAATGCCGCCGGATTTTTTGGAATCGTAGGAGAAATAACCCTGCGCGTACATATCGGTATGGTCGCCGATAATTTTAATAGCGCTCTTGTTTGCGCCAACAGTGCCGTCGCTGCCAAGGCCCCAGAATTTGCAGCTCTTGGTATCTGCGCCGGTAACGTCAATTTCATGGCTCGGCGTAAGAGAAGTATTGGTAACGTCATCAACAATGCTGATGGTAAAGTTGTTTTTCGGGCATTCAGACTCCAGATTTTCGTAAACGGCAAGAATATCGCTCGGGGTCAAATCCTTGCTGCCGAGGCCATAACGGCCGCCGATAATCATCGGATTGCGGTCGCTGTCATAGAACGCGCCGCGCACATCCATGTACAGCGGTTCGCCGAAAGCGCCCGGCTCTTTGGTGCGGTCCAGAACGGCAATGCGTTTAACGGTTTCCGGAATTGCCGCCATAAAATGCTTAACGCTGAACGGACGGTACAGATGAACGGCAAGTAAGCCAACCTTTTTGCCCTCGGCATTAAGTTTTTCGGCAACGGTCTGAATGGTTTCGCATGCGCTGCCCATAGCGATGATGATGTTTTCGGCATCGGGCGCGCCGTAATAATTGAACAAACCGTAATTGCGGCCGGTAATTTTGTTAATTTCGTTCATGTAGTTTTCAACAATTTCCGGCAGCGCGGTGTAATAGCTGTTAACAGCTTCGCGGGTCTGGAAGTAAATATCCGGGTTCTGCGCCGTACCGCGGATAACAGGGTTGTCCGGGTTCAGAGAACGTTTGCGGAACGCATCCAGCGCCTCCCAATCCAGAAGTTTAGCCAAATCGTCATAATCCATCAGCTCAATCTTCTGAATTTCGTGCGAAGTGCGGAAACCATCAAAGAAGTTTACAAAAGGCACGCGCCCTTTAATGGCGGATAAATGCGCAACGCCGCCCAAATCCATAACCTCCTGCACACTGCCTTCGGCAAGAAGCGCAAAACCAGTCTGGCGGGTAGCCATAACGTCCTGATGGTCGCCAAAGATAGAAAGGCTGCTGGTTGCCAGCGCGCGCGCAGATACATGGAACACTGCCGGCAAAAGCTCGCCTGCCATTTTATACATATTAGGAATCATGAGGAGCAGGCCCTGCGATGCCGTATAAGTGGTAGTAAGCGCACCGCCCTGCAAAGAACCGTGCACAGCGCCGGAAGCGCCTGCTTCGGACTGCATTTCCTGCACCTTTACAGTCTGGCCGAAAATATTCTTCTTGCCCTGGGCAGACCATTCGTCAACAACTTCTGCCATCGGCGAAGACGGAGTAATAGGGTAAATAGCTGCCACGTCGGTAAACGCATAGGATATATAAGCCGCAGCGGTATTGCCGTCCATGGTTTTCATTTTTGTCATGTGATTCCCCTCTTTCCTTTTTAACTGCTGAAATTGGTTATGCTAAAAACTCTGCATATAATTAGTATACACTATTTATGGGGGTTTGTAAATTTTAAGCCTTAAATAAATTGCTTCCTGCGCCGTGCAGATAAAGAAAAAAGGCATAGCGTAAGCCATGCCTTTTTTAGCTGCAATATTTAATTAAACAATCTTTTCGCCGTGGTATTCTTCGCCGCCGCCATCGGGAAGTTCGTTGTAACGGCGGGTCCACAGGTTTTCGTATTTAACTGCCTGCGCGTGAGTAGCGTCGGTGTTTTCCGGCAGTTGTTTAATAACTTTGGCAGGCACGCCTGCAACAAGGGAATACGGCGGCACAATGGTATTTTTGGTTACAACGGCGCCGGCTGCAACAATGGAGCCTTTGCCGATTACTGCGCCGTCAAGAACGGTGGAGTGCATGCCGATAAGCACATGGTCTTCTACGGTGCAGGCATGCAGAAGAGCGCAGTGCCCAACTGTTACATAATCGCCCAGAATGCAGGGATGCGTATCGGAAACGTGCAGCACGCTGTTATCCTGCACGTTGGTGTATCTGCCAACTTTAATTTCGTTAACATCGCCGCGGATGGTTACGTTATACCATACGCTGCTGAATTCTTTCAGTTCTGCCTTGCCGATAACTACTGCGGTTTCGGCAACAAAAGCTTTCGGGTCAATTTTAGGGGTATTGCCTTCAAATTTTTTAATAAGCATGTAAGATTCCTCCTTTTCGCTGCTTACACTTTAATTGTATATTGTATACAAAATTTGTCAAGACATTTACAAAGATTTCATTATTTAATAACGGAATCTTTGTAAAAATGCTAAAAATTATACGTTTTAGGCCCTTGCCAGATTGCGTACTTTGGTTAAATAGGTATAAATGCCGGCGCAAACCAAAATAAAACCGGTTAAAACAAGTATCAGCCTTGTAGGCATAAAGCCGCCCAAAAAGCCGCCCAACAGCGGGCCAACCACGCCGCCGAACTGCTGCGCGCTTGTTACAAGCCCAAAAGCCTTGCCGCGCACGGAAGGGTCGGTAACTTCAACCAGACGGGCGTTAATGTTAGGCACAGCACCTGCCAAAAACAAACCGTAAATAAAGGTTACAACGGCATACTGCCAGATGTTGCCTACAAAAAACTGGCACATATTAACCGCGCCCGCGCAGATAAATACCAAAAACAGCGTTTTGGTATAGCCGCGTTTCTGCCCGCGGCTGCCCCAGTAAGGCCCGGCCACAATGCCCGCAATGCCTGCCAGCGAGAAGATAATGCCCGCCGTTTTTACAACGTCGTCATTAACAACGCCGCCCAAAAGGTACGATACATACATGGTAATAAGCGGCTGCACAATCATTACGCAAACCTGCACCAAAAAGAACATGCTCATAACAAACAGCAGCCCTTTATTTTGCAGCGAGGCTTTTAAATCTGCCCAAACGTGAATAACTTTGCCTTCGCCCTTTTCGTGTTCAACATCACGCACAAAGGCGATAACCATAACGGTAGCTATAAACAGCGCCACGGCCGCAATGTAAAACGACATGCGCATGCCGAACCACGCGCTTACATAACCGCCAAGCATCGGGCCCAAAATACTGCCGGAGGCAACCGCCGTCTGCATAAGCCCCATGCCCCAGCCCATTTTAACGGCCGGCAGGGTAGATGAAACAAGCGACAGCGAAGCAGGCACAAAGCCGCTGACAAGGCCTGCAATAAGGCGCACAACAAAAAGCTGTTCCGGAGTCTGGCACATGCCCATCAGTGCATAACTAAGCGCCAGCCCAAAGCCTGCGCGTATCGCCATCAGCCGCTGCCCGATTCTGTCGGCATGGGCGCCCCAGTAAGGCGCCATAATGGCGGCCGTAAAAAAGGTAATAGAATAAATAAGCCCCGTCCATGAATTAACGTCGCTTTGCTCTACGCCCAAATGCTGCAAAAGGTACACCGGCAAAAACGGTACGCACATGGTATAACTGGCGCAGCAAAAAAACACGCACACCCACAGCACATACAGGTTCAGCTTCCAATGCAGCTTGCCGTTCCCGCGGTCCTCAAAAATATTCATATATATCATCTCCGCACGATTATATCCTATATTAACATTTTAACATATTCTAAATATTTGTTGTGAACTTTATGTAAACTCCTTGCGCAAAAGCGGTTATTGCGGCGCAGCGGCGGATATTGTATAATTAATTTACTACATTATTATAAGGATGTGTAACCGTGAAAGGATTTAAAAAGCAGGAACTGGAAGAACAGGGTTTCATGGGCAGGCTGTTTGGCTCCAAGCCGCAGCAGAATGCCTTTGCCGAAATAAATAACATTTTAACCGATGCCATGAGCGCGCAGGAACTTACCAAAGAAGCGGCAGACGCCGTTTTTAAAAAATGGGGCGCTAAATTCAGCGATGCCAATATGGACCAGCGCAGCGCCATTTACCGCAAAGTTGCCGACAACGCCTTTACTTACGCCAAAGGCAAGGACGATGCTCTTTTGGCAGACCGCGCCCACATGGCAGCCATTTTGCAGATTCCCGATAATTTATGCCGCCTGGCGGATAACGGAGCCAAAAAATCGGCGTATTTTTCACGCTGCCGCAACATTGTTACCGGCGAAGAAACCTTAAGCATTGCAGCCATCAACGAACTGTTCGGCTACGATTACGAAGATGGTTTTGATTACCGCAAACAGGTTTTTAACGATTATTTTAACGGTGAGTTTGACCGCATTGCCGAAGCCAAACGCTTTACGCCGGAAGACGAGCAGCACCTGCGCGATATGTGCGCCAAACTGGATATTCCCTACGAATTTAAAGCCAACATCGACAACGCGCTTACCAAATACCGCTATTTGTGGAATGCCGAAAATGCACCGCTCGGCAATGTAAAAGTAGATTTTCCGCTGGAAGAAGGCGAAATCTGCCACGCGGCAGGGCAGGCTTATTTGTGCGAAGTTAAAACCGTTGCCAAAGAAGACAACTACTACCAGCTTACCCGCAAACTGCGCATCGATGAAACCATTTCTTTTAAAGGCGAGCATATCGAACATCCGCAGATTATGGAAGAAACCGCCGTTATTACCGATACCGGCTTCCTGTTTTTAACCAATAACCGCGTAATTTATTTAAGCAAAAAAATGGCTAAACAAGTCCGCCTGGACGATTTAAAAACGGCAGACCTTTCTACCAATATTATTTACCTGCATCCCAACGAAGGCGAAAGCCTCTCCTTTAAAATGCAGGATGACGCTGCCGAAGTGCTGTTTGCCATTTTGCGCCGCATTTTAACCGACAGGAATAAAAAATGAAGGACTTAATCCGTTTTGCCAGGGCAGATGATGCCTGCCGCATTTTAGAAATTTACGCGCCGTACATTACCGATACCGTCATTTCGTTTGAATATGACGTACCAGCAATTGAAGATTTTTCCGCACGCGTTGAAGAAATACGCAGCCATTACCCCTACCTTGTTTATGAACGGGACGGGCTTGTTACAGGCTATGCTTACGCATCGGCGTACAGCAGCCGCGCGGCATACAACTACACGGTTGACCTTTCCGTTTATGTAGATGCGGCATACTGCGGGCAGAATATGGGCGAATGCCTGTATGCGGCAATGTTTGATATTTTGGCAAAGCAGGGCTTTTACAGTGCCTATGCCTGCATTACTGCCACTAACCAAAACAGCCTTAAATTTCACCGCCGCATGGGCTTTACAGATGCCGGCACACATCCCCTGGCAGGTTTTAAGCACGGCAAATGGCTGGATGTTTGCTGGTATGTTAAACACCTTAAGGAGCACAACGGCGCACCGCAGCTGTTAAAACCTATTTCTGTATTTACTGATAAAGATTTATTGCAGCCTTACGAAACATATAAAAAATAAAAACAGTCTGCTGTTTTATTACAGCAGGCTGTTTTTATTAACTGATGTTTATTTTTTAGCATAACAGATGGCCAGCACATAAAAAAACGGGAGTTGCAGCTCCCGTTTTTTTATGTGCCAAAATGTCAACATCAATCCCATTTTGTGCTTTTATTATAGCACGGCTTATTTTAAAAAGCAGAAATTTATTTTCTGCAGCCTTTGCATTTATCCAAATATTCACCCACAATTTTTACAGCGCAGTAATCACCGCACATCGAGCAGGCTTCATCATCTTCCTTGTTCTTTTTAGCGCGGTACGCCTGTGCTTTAACCGGGTCAATGGCAAGCTCAATCTGTTTTTGCCAGTCAAGGTTTTTGCGTGCTTTGGCCATTTCCAAATCCCACGCCACTGCTTTGGGCAAGCCCTTTGCAATATCTGCAGCATGGCCTGCAATGCGCGCTGCAATTACGCCCTCGCGCACATCGTCGATATCGGGCAGCCCCAAATGTTCGGCCGGCGTTACATAGCACAAAAAGTCTGCGCCGCTTACCGCCGCCAAAGTGCCGCCAATGGCAGAAGTAATATGGTCATAACCAGGGGCAATGTCCGTCACCAAAGGCCCCAGCACATAAAACGGCGCGCCGTGGCAGATACGTTTTTGCAGCTGCATATTGGCAGCAATCTGGTTGTAAGGCACATGCCCAGGCCCTTCCACCATTACCTGCACGCCTTTTTCCCACGCGCGCTGCGTAAGTTCGCCTAAATTCAAAAGTTCCTGTAACTGCGCGCGGTCGCTGGCATCGGCAAGACAGCCCGGGCGCAGTCCATCGCCCAAACTGATGGTAACATCATATTCAGCGCAAATATCCAGAATTTCATCATAATATTCATAAAGCGGGTTTTCCAGTCCGTTGTGCAGCATCCAGCCGGTAATAAAGCTGCCGCCGCGGCTTACAACGTCCATTACGCGCCCTTCGCCGGTCAGCATGTCCAGCACTTTTTTGTTAATGCCGCAGTGTATGGTCATAAAATCTGCGCCGTCTTTCGCCTGCTGGCGGATAACGTCAAACAAATCTTCTTTGGTCATTTCCACAACGGCGCCGCGTTTTTTAATGGTTTCCACGGTTGCCTGGTAAATAGGCACAGTGCCCACCATTACGGTGCTGGCATTAATAATGGCTCTGCGGGAAGCATCGATATTATCGCCCGTAGATAAATCCATCACGCTGTCTGCACCGGCTTCAATGGCGGCACGCAGTTTTTCAAGTTCCGGCTCCGGGTCGGGATAGCTGCTGGAAGTGCCGATATTGGCGTTTACCTTAACGCTCAGCCCCTGCCCCACGCCGCGCGGAGTTACATTTTTATGGTTTATATTCATGGGTATGGCGATAGTGCCTTCTGCCACGCCCTTACGGATAAATTCTTCCGTTACGCCTTCGTAGGCGGCTACCTGTTTCATGGCTTCAGTAACAATGCCCTGACGGGCAAGCTGCATTTGTGTTGCCAAAAAATCACATCCTTTGCTGTTAATGCTTTTATTATAACCTAAAAGCGCCAAACACTCTACCGCTTTTGCAGATTTTTCAAAATTAGTTTTTATCAGCATTTAATAATTATTTTTAATTTTTCACAGAAAACTCATTTTTTTACGGCAGTTTAGTGTTATAATAAAGGCAAATAAACAAACAGGAGGCGATTACATGTCACGCTTTACTTTACCACGCGATATTTACTACGGTCCCGGTGCCCTGGAAGAATTAAAGGTTTTGCAAGGGCATAAAAAAGCCATGATTTTTACCGGCGGCAGCTCCATGCGCCGCGGCGGCTTTTTACAGAAAACCGAAGAGGTTTTGAAAGCCGCAGGACTTGAAACCGCCGTTTTTGAAGGCATCGAACCAGACCCTTCCATAGAAACAGTTATGAAAGGCGCAGAAGCAATGCGCGCCTTTGAACCTGACGTTATCGTTGCAATCGGCGGCGGCTCGCCTATTGATGCAGCCAAAGCCATGTGGGTATTTTATGAACACCCCGAAAAAACCTTTGAAGATATTAAAACACCGTTTACCATGCCGAAACTGCGCAACAAGGCAATTTTCGTAGCAATCCCCTCTACCAGCGGCACCGCTTCGGAAGTTACCGCCTTTTCGGTTATCACCGATTACGCAACAGGCATTAAATATCCGCTGGCCGATTTTGAAATTACGCCGGATATTGCCGTGCTTGACACCGATATTCCGCTGACCATGCCGCCCAAACTTACGGCTCACACCGGCATGGATGCCCTTACGCACGCCATTGAAGCCTATGTTGCTACAGCGCGCAGCGATTTTTCGGATGCTCTGGCATTAAAAGCCATCGGCGATATTTTTGACAGCCTCATTGACAGCTACCACGGCGATAAAGAAGCACGCGGCAAAATGCACATTGCCCAGTGCCTCGCAGGCATGGCGTTCAGCAACGCGCTTTTGGGCATTGCCCACAGCCTGGCACATAAAACCGGCGCTGTCTTCCACATTCCGCACGGCTGCTGCAATGCAATACTTCTGCCGTCCGTTATTCAGTACAATTCGCGCGTATGCATGAACCGTTATGCAGCCATCGCACGCTATCTGGGCCTGCCCGGCGCTACCGATAAACAGCTTACCGATTCGCTTGTTAAAGCCATTATGGCAATGAACAAAGAACTGAACATTGCCCAGACCTATAAAGATAACGGCGTAAGCGAAGAACTGTTTAAAGAACACGCCGATGCCATTGCCCACAACGCAGTGCTTGACCCCTGCACGCTTGCCAACCCGCGCCCTATTGACGATGCTGCCATGAAAGAAGTGCTTACCTGCGCTTACTACGGCAAACCCGTAACTTTTTAATGCTGTGCATAGCGTTTAAACTGAAAATTTAATTCACGCTTTTAAACACCGTAGTTTTTTGCTGCGGTGTTTTTTATTGCTTTTTAAAATTTACACAACCCTTACACCCACCTAAACAGCCAAAAGTAAAAATAATTAACCCTGCCGTAAAAAATTTTTTCTGCCGCTGGTTAATTTAATGCCTGCATTTACGTTTATGTGGGTGTAAGTTTCTTTTCTTTTCTCTTTTTTGTCTGTTTTTTCTCTTATTCTTTTCTTTGCCGTCTATACGTTCTTACCTTGTTCCCAATAAACCGCAGGTTTATTATATATAATCTACCTTGTTCCCTAAATTACTAACGTACGTTAGCAATATAACCCAAAATACCTGTGCAAAGTGCGGAAGAAAAACGCAGCCCTTATTTCATCTGAGCTGTTTATAAGTTTAACTTATAAATTATTTGCTGTAATTTTACACAATGCCTTATATCAACCGTTTTACATGTCAGCAAAAAGTTTAATTTTTTAACATTCATAAGCAGAACTTATTAATATGCACAGTTATAGTTACAAGCATAAAAAGGCACTGCGGCATAAAAGCACGCAGTGCCAATGAAAGGTGGAGACTGCAAAGAATTTATCAGTGCAGCTTATAAATCAATAAGCCGCAAATTTTACCTGCCGTCTTACTTATGGTCATCAATAATTGCCGCTTCGCCCTGTTCGCCGGTGCGTATTTTAACGGCATTATCCAAACGGTAAATAAAAATTTTGCCATCGCCGGGCTGCCCGGTTTTCAAAACTTTCTGCGCTACCCGCAAAACTTCTTCTACCGGCACTTCGCAGACAACTGTTTCTATTTTTACTTTCGGCACCAGGTTAATATCATATTCCTGTCCGCGGTAAACTTCCCGGTGACCTTTTTGCAGCCCGCAGCCAAACACCTGGCTTACCGTCATGCCGGTTACGCCAATTTCGGCAAAGGCCAGTTTCAGCGCATCAAGTTTTTCGGTGCGGGTAATAATATCAATTTTGGTAATGGGTCTCATAACTGCCTCCGTTTATTTTTCCGCCGCAGCGGGATTGGTTATCAGCACGGGCTGCTGCACTGCCGCAAGATTTGTAAGCGGCGTGCCGTTGATAATGCTTTGGCGGTATGCCCGTTCGCCGTGTTCTGCAATATCAAGCCCGGTTTCTTCTTCAGCGGCATCTGCACGCAGGGTTGTTACCGCGCCGGTAATTTTTAAGATAACATAAGTTCCTATAACCGCCAGCGCAATGGCAACAACAACTGTTACCGCCTGCACATAAAGCTGGTGCGCGTTGCCGTAAAAAAGCCCGTCCGCACCGGCGGCGTTAGCCTGTTTGCTTGCCCACAGCCCGGTAGCAAGCGCGCCCCAGGTGCCGCCAACGCCATGTACGCCAAAAGCGTCAAGCGCATCGTCATAACCGAGCTTATTTTTAACAAAGGCTACTGCCGTAAAGCACAGCACCCCGCCGATAAGGCCTATCAGCACAGCCGGCACTACCGTTACAAAACCTGCCGCCGGCGTAATGGCAACAAGCCCGGCAATGCAGCCGCTTGCCGCGCCAAGCATTGTTGGGTGCCCGTTTATAAACCATTCCGCAGCTACCCACGATAAGGTTGCCGATGCAGCAGCTGCCTGCGTTACTACAAAAGCGCCTGCGGCAATCCCGTTGGCGCTAAGTGCGCTGCCTGCGTTAAAGCCAAACCAGCCAAACCATAACAGCGCCGCGCCAAGCACAGTCATCGGCAAATGGTGCGGCAGCATCGGCACAACGCCTTTGCCGCTGCGTTTGCCAAGCATTATGCAGGCAACCAGCCCGCTTACGCCGCTGAGTATGTGTATTACCGTGCCGCCTGCAAAATCAAGCGCGCCCAAACTGCGCAGCCAGCCGCCGTCACCCCAAACCCAGTGCGCCATCGGGTCGTATAAAAACGTTGTCCACAAAAAAGTAAACAGCACAAAAGCCGGAAATTTAAAACGTTCAGCATAAGCGCCGGTAATAAGCGCCGCTGTAATAACGGCAAACATACATTGAAACGCAGCAAAAGCAAACAGCGGCACCGTAGCACTGTAAGCATCATACGGCACGGCAAAAAGCGCAATATCACTAAACCCCGCCCAGCTTAAACTGCCTATAAAACCGCCAATATCAGGCCCAAACGCCAGGCTGAAGCCAAACAAAAGCCACTGCACGCTTACAAGCGCCACTATAAAAAAACTCTGCATAATTGTTGTCAGCACGTTTTTGCTGCGCACCATGCCGCCGTAAAAAAATGCCAGCCCCGGCGTCATCAGCATAACAAGCGCCGCGCTCATAAGCACCCATGCCGTATCGCCGGTATCCAGCGCAGGCGCAGCCTCCGCCGCCAGTGCCGCATGCGGCAAGCCCATAAGCACAGCGGCTGCCATTAAACCATGTATTAAGCCCCTCATTTTTATTGCCCTCTTTCTAATTTAAAACAAAAGCGGGGTGTACCCTTTAAGATACACCCCGTTGTGCATTGCAAAATAAATTTTAAATTCAGTTTACGCCAAACAGCAAACTGCTGTAAGTCGGGTACGGCAGGTATCTGCCGCCCATCAGCACTTCCATTTCATCGGCTGCCTCGCGCAAAGCCCCCATGTCTTTTAAAATAACATCGTGGTAATAATCGGCTTCTGCCACGGCAGATGTTTTTACCACGTTTGCCAAATCCAGCTTCAGTTTTTCTGCATCTGTGTAAAGCAGGCTGGATAATGTTGCGATTTTACCGGCAAGCTCCGTTTCAAAGCAGCCGGCAATGCCAAGAGCTTTTTTGCCCTGCGCCGCCGTGGTCAAATCCGTGCTGTAAGCGGATGCGGCAGGCAAAATGTCTTTGAACAGCATCTCCAGCATTGCCAGCGCCTCAATACGGATGGCTTTACTGTAGCCTTCCAGAGAAATTTCCAGGCGGCTGCGGATTTCTGCCTCGGTAAAAATGCCGTGTTTTACAAACAGGCTGATGTTTTTCTCTTTTACCATATAAGGCAGTGCTTCCGGCGTGGATTTCAGATTGAGCAGCCCCCTCGATTTGGCCTCTTCAACCCAGGCATCGGTATAACCGTCACCGTTAAAGATGATGCGTTTATGCGCGATGACTGTTTCACGGATGAGGTTTACCACTGCGGCTTCAAAATCGTCCGCGTTTTCTAATTTTGCGGCAAACTCTTCCAGCGCTTCGGCAACAATGGTGTTTAAAACTATGTTCGGCCCGGCAATGGAGGCGGCAGAGCCTACCATGCGGAACTCAAATTTGTTGCCGGTGAAAGCAAAAGGCGAAGTACGGTTTCTGTCCGTGTTGTCTTTCTTTAAAGCAGGCAGCACATTGCCGCTCAGCTTCAGTTCGCCTTCACTTTCGGGTTTATATTCAGCACCGGCTTCAATGGCTTTCAGCACATTGGTAAGTTCGGTGCCTAAAAACATTGATACTATTGCGGGCGGAGCTTCGTTTGCTCCCAGGCGGTGGTCGTTGCCCGCGCTTGCCACGCTGATGCGCAGCAAATCCTGATATTCGTCAACCGCTTTTATTACCGCTGCCAAAAACAGTAAAAAGCGGTGGTTTTTATAAGGCTCTGCACCCGGGTCAAGCAGGTTTTCGCCTTCAACCGTTGCCAGCGACCAGTTGTTGTGCTTGCCGCTGCCGTTTACGCCGTCAAAAGGTTTTTCGTGCAGCAGGCACACAAGATTATGTTTGCGCGCAATGCTCTGCATCAGTTCCATGGTAAGCTGGTTATGGTCGGTGGCTACATTGGTGCCGGCAAATATCGGCGCCAGTTCGTGCTGCGCCGGGGCAACCTCGTTATGCTCCGTTTTCGCCAAAACGCCAAGCTCCCACAGCTTTTCGTCCAGTTCTTTCATAAAAGCCTTTACGCGCGGTTTGATAATGCCAAAATAATGGTCATCAAGTTCCTGCCCCTTCGGCGGCATGGCTCCGAACAATGTACGGCCGGTAAACTTCAAATCCGTGCGTTTATCGTACATGTCCTTATCCACCAAAAAGTATTCCTGCTCCGGGCCAACGGTTGTAATAACTTTTTCCGTATCGGTGCCGAACATTTTTAAAATGCGGCGTGCCGCCCTGTCTACACAGCACATGCTGCGCAAAAGCGGCGTTTTCTTATCCAGCACATCGCCAGTGTAGGAGCAGAACGCCGTCGGTACATACAAACAGCCGTCCTTCACAAACGCATAGCTTGTCGGGTCCCACGCCGTATAACCGCGCGCTTCAAACGTAGCGCGCAGCCCGCCGGAAGGAAAGCTCGAAGCGTCAGGCTCGCCCTGCACCAGTTCCTTGCCGCTGAAATCCATTATCACGCGCCCGTCCGCCGTCGGCGTGATAAAACTTTCATGCTTTTCAGCAGTAATCCCCGTCATCGGCTGAAACCAGTGCGTAAAATGCGTAGCGCCATGTTCCAGCGCCCAATCCTTCATCGCATTGGCGATAATGTTGGCAATGGGCAAATCCAGCGGCTCACCCTTCAGCACAGCATTTTTAAAAGCCTTGTAAGTTGCTGTCGGCAGGCGGTCTTTCATTACTGTTTCGTTAAAAACCGCACAGCCAAAAAGTTTCGGAACACTTGTCATTTTTAGTCCCCCCATAAAACAAAAAACAAAATAAAAAAAGCAACGTGCGAAGCGGAATGACTTCCACAACTTCGTCGTTGCTTATGCTGTAATTATAATTCGCTTTACACTATTTGTAAAGTAGTTTGAAAAATGTTGTTATTTTCTGAAAATTTAGTGGAATATGTGCTGTATACATTAGACATTTTTGCCTGAAAATTGTTGACAAGCCTTTTTAAAAGTTCTAAAATATTTACATTAAAAACACGCTTAAACAGGATGCCCGTTATAATACGGGCATTACTTTATAAAAGAAAGAGGTTTTAACACATGGCCGAAATGTTATACGAAGGCAAAGCAAAAAAAGTATTTGCAACCGCAGACCCCAACGAAGTAGTAATTTACTATAAGGATGACGCCACTGCTTTAAACGGCGCCAAAAAAGGCACTATCGTTGATAAAGGCATTATGAACAACACCATTACAACCTTTTTCTTCGATTTACTTGGCAAAAACGGCATTCAGCACCACTTCATCAAAAAACTCAGCGACCGCGAACAGCTCTGCAAAAAAGTAAAAATCATCCCTGTAGAAGTTGTATGCCGCAATATCGCTGCCGGCAGCCTTGCCAAAAAAATGGGCGTGGAAGAAGGCTATGTACTGCACCGCCCGCTGGTTGAGTTCTACTATAAAAGCGATGAACTTGACGAC
Organism: uncultured Phascolarctobacterium sp.; assembly: GCA_905207485.1. Classification (GTDB taxonomy): domain Bacteria; phylum Bacillota; class Negativicutes; order Acidaminococcales; family Acidaminococcaceae; genus Fusicatenibacter_A. The sequence goes on along the minus strand of CAJLLL010000037.1, from coordinate 3,711 downwards.
CCCATGATCAGCCCTGATTACGGCGCAGCTTTCGGTTTTGCAACCGATGAACAGATTGCAGCTATCCGTGAAATGGCACTCAAAATCAATGCTGTCTTGAAAGACTTTTTAGCACAGCGCAAAGTACGCCTGATTGATTTTAAAACCGAATACGGCGTTGACAGCGAAGGCAATATCATTCTTGCCGACGAAATTACCCCTGATACCAGCCGCCTGTGGGACTGGGACACCAACGAAAAACTGGATAAAGACCGCTTCCGCCGCGACATGGGCGGTGTTGAAGAAGCCTACCATGAAATTATCCGCCGCCTGACCGGTGAAGCAAAATAAAAATTAACAGCGTAAAATAATAAAAGCAGCAGTTGCCGAAGGATTTGCTCCTTACGGCGGCTGCTGTTTTTTGTATGCCCATGCATCAACTATTGCAATAACATAATTATATTGACAGAAAGATATTTTTCGGGCATAATGGAAAAGCCGTGACCCTTTCCGGCGGAAAGGAGGTGTGCTATGTTTGATGATGCATTAGCTTTTATTGTATCTGTTATGGCAAGTATAGTGGCGTATTGTATTTGCAAGTGGCTGGACAGATATTTGTAATCACGGTCAGCCCAAATTAAAAAACCGGGAGTGGCGTCTCCCGGTTTTTTGTTTGTGCGCCATGTTTAATGAGGCTGCACTAGCTTTTTGTGGCTTTATTATAACACAGCGTTTTAATAAACGCAAACCTGAATTATTTAACAATTACAACCGGTACTTTGGCATAATGCACAACGTGGTTGCTGACGCTGCCAAGCAGCAGTTCTTTAATGCCGGAAAGTCCGCGCGAACCCATTACAATGGTATCTGCGCCGCTTTTTTCGGCAGCAGCCAAAATCATTTCCGGCGGATAGCCAACTTCATATTTATATTCTGCTTCAATAGAAGCGTCCAAACGGTCTTTAGCCTGTGCCAAAAGTTTGTCGCCCAAATCGTCAAGCCCGGAAACTTCCGTCGCCAGAAGCGGGTCAACCATATCGTACATAGCAAGCAAAGCGCCGCTGTCGCTGGGTTTAAGCGCCGTATAAACAAACAGAGTGCAGTTCATTCCCTTAGCAAGTTCGGCCGCATAATCCAAAGCTTTCCATGCATGCTCACTGCCGTCAATTGCAACAAAAATCTTTTTCATAACAAACGCCTCCTTTTAAAGCGAAGCCTAAAATCCCCAAACCGGATATTTCCGGTTTTCACCTATAATGTAGCATGATTTCACATTTTTGTCAAAAAACTGCAATGCCAATTTCAAGCAAAATCCATGACAATAATTATTAAAATTAATGTATTTTTTATTTTAATTTCTTATTGCCATTAGTAATTAATACAGCAACCGCTGCACCCACCGGCCTGCATATTTTTTAAAATAAAAAAAGCCGCGGATATGCACCACGGCTTACTTTTTTATTGGAGCCACAAACAGGACTCGAACCTGCGACCCTCTCATTACGAATGAGATGCTCTACCAACTGAGCTATTGTGGCTTAACGGCAATATTATAATACAAAAGCAGCTTGTTTGGCAAGTGCCAGATTTGCATTATTCGTCAGCTTTTTCGGCTTCTGCCAGTTTTTTAGGTTTGCGGCCGCGGCGTTTAGGTTCACCGGCATAGCCGTTCTTTTTAACAACTTTAATAAGTTCGGTAATAAAATGCAGTTCCTGCGCATTGCAGTCTTTCAGCAAATCAGCCAGTTCATTCTGGAAGATTTTTTCGCTGCGTTTAATGTTATCGCACAAAAGCTCATCAACAGATACATCAAGCACATTTGCCAGATGGATGATGGTCGGCAGGCCCAGTTTGGTATTGCCGGTTTCAATGTTGCTGATATGAGGGGTGGAAAGGCCGATGAGATTGGCGATATAACCTTGTGTTACGCCCTTACGTGCACGTGCAGCTTTAATTCTTACTCCGATTGCTTTATAGTTAATATCCATATTCCCAACTCCTTTTTTTTAATCCGACACGAACCTGCTGCTTAATAAGAATAAACATATGGTTTAAATTTTGGCAAAAGTCCAATTTTTATAGTTTAATATATTATACCCTAATATTTGTCTTTCGGCAATGCTTAAATTAAATAATTTATAAATTTGTTCCCAAAATTATTTTTTTGGTATTGACAGTAGTACAACGGTAATAATTATGCATGCCATGCCTATTAAATCCATCAGCGTAAGCGGCGTTTTAAGCCATAATACTACGGCAATAATTGAAGCCAGCGGTTCTGCGCAGCTTATAAGGCTTGCCTTTGTGGAGCCTACAACTTTCAGCCCTACCAGAAACAGGGAATAGCTGAGCACAGTCGCGCCGATAACAAGGTAGGCAAACGCAATAAGCGCAGGCATGTCCCAGCTGCCGGTCGGTGCAAACGGGTTTACAAACATGCACAGCAGCATGCCCGATAAAAGCTGCCCCCAACCCACCACAAGCGTAGTGCTGTATTTAGATAAAAGCCGCATGGGCTGCACCGTATAAAACGCCAGCGATATTGCCGATATGATGCCTATTGCAAGCGCCAGCGGCGAAAGCACGACATTATTTATATCGCCGTGGGTAGAAATTAAAAATACGCCCACAAGTGCAAAAATAATGCCTAAAAACTCGCGCCCTTCCGGCAGGCGGCGGCTTTTAAAACTCATCCACAGCATTACAAACACCGGCGACGTATATTGCAGCACGGTTGCCGTTGCCGCGTTGCACAGCGAAATGGTGTAATAAAAGCCAAATTGCGCGCCTAAAAGCCCCAGAAAAGTAAATGCCAGCTGGTCTTTGGCATCGCGTTTATCCGCAAAAATGCGGAAGATATTTTCACCGCGCAAAACCAGCCAGCCTAAAAATATCAGCCCTGCCAGCACCTGCCGCACCGCAATAAGCCACGTTGCCGTTACGCTGTGGTACTGGTACAGATATTGGCCGCAGACGCCGCCCAGTCCCCAGGCTGCTGCCGATAATAAAATTAAAATTACGCCGCTTCTGAATGACAAAACTTTAACTCCTTTATTTAAACTACATAAACAATAATTTTTGCAGCAGACAAAAACTGCATTGCAAAAGCTGACCTTTGCAATGCAGTTTGCCACGTTTTAAAAAGCTGTTTTATAAAAGATACAGCCAGGTTAACAGCAAAAATGTCGGGATTAAAATGCAGCCGGACCATACAAGGTAACCAAAGAAGCTCGGCATTTTCAGCCCGCGTTCCTGTACAATGGAAAGCACCATAAAGTTCGGCGCATTGCCGATATAGCTGTTGGCGCCCATAAATACCGCGCCCATGGAAATTGCCATTAAGGTTTTGGCGCCTTCGGTCATCAGAACCTGAGCCTCGCCGCCTGCCAGGTTAAAGAAGGCAAGATAGGTCGGAGCATTATCAAGGAAACTGGAAAGCGCGCCCGTCATCCAGAAATACATGGCGTTATTGGCGCTGCCGTCCGGATTTGTTACAAGCGCAACCACAGGTGCAAAAGCGCCGTCAAGCCCTGCGCGCAGCATTTCAAGCACCGGCACGATGGTAACAAAAATGCCGAAGAACAGTTTGCCAACTTCTAAAATCGGGTCCCAGCCAAACTGATTGGCTTCACGCACTTCTTTGCTGGTAAGTTTAAGCGAAAGACCTGCCGCTGCCAGGAAGATAACATCGCGCAGCACGCCTTCGCCTGCCAGATGCACGCCAAGAACTT
>CAJLLL010000036.1 GCA_905207485.1 uncultured Phascolarctobacterium sp. | reverse complement strand
GTTTTTAGACAAACATGCTTGCGTTAAAAAATCCGCTCGCCGCAGGAGTTTTATTTGGCTGAATCGCCAATTAGAAACGAGCTTTAAGCGAAGTTTATAATTGTGCCAGCAAAGCCAGGCAAATTTTATGACCGAATAGGGAATAAAATTTAGCATCCCAAATTCTTTTGCTCAGTCAAAAGAATGAAGATGAATGAGAAAGCAATAATAAAAAGTAAAATGTATCTGCAAAGGTATAATCAAAATAAGTGATAACGAAAATTAAAAATATAAAACTAAATGCAAAGACGAAAAAGTAAATAAAATCAGCATAAAAGGAGAAAAACCATGCCTGCCCCAACTTTAGACAACGAAACCTTAAAACATATCGCCGGTGACGGCACAATAGAATTTTGCCTGTATAACCCACGCAGTAAAAGCGGGATGCCTACATGGGAACTTAAAATAAAAAATGCCAACGGTACGCGCAAAATTTTTGTAATCTGCGACAGCGGTTTTGAAATAAGCACTGAGCAAATAAAAGTAAATCCGTTTAAAACGCGCGTGGAGCGCAATGCCGAAATTTACCGCCTGTATCACAAGGAAGGCTTAAGTCAAATGTTCTTGGCTAACTTGTTCAATATTAGTCAGCCTTTAATATCGCTTATTGTAAATGAGAAACTAAAATAAGTAAAAGCCAAAGTTTTTGTTTTGAAAAGGCAGAACTTTGGCTTTTGGCGTTTTTGGCAATAAAAATTTATTTGAAGTATAATTTTTAATTTTTTCACAACATTTTGCTGCCATAAATTGTACAATAAATTTAAGAGGTGATGAAAATGCTTAAAAAGTTTGTAATAATGGCAGTGCTGTTGTGTTTTACGGCTTGCTCAGCAGCTTTTGCTGAAAGCAGCCGTACTTTAGAGAAAAATACAGAGCTGCATCCGCAGGGGTGGAGCGTGGGCGAAACCATAAAGTTTAAAAAGAAAACGGCAGTACGGTTAAATGATGTTGGCGAGGTTATCAGCGGAACGCTGGCTGATGACACTTATTTGCGCCCGCATGGGTGGCAGCGCATTATTAATGACCATTATTTTGTTTCGGCTTATACGGGCGGGGGCTGGTTCCCGCGGCACCACCGTTATTGGCCGGGCAGTATTTACAGCGTAGCGCTTTCAAGCTATGGTCATTTGCGTTATAAAGATAACACCGCCGTTACTTTTAGTAAACAGGGTACGGTGCTTAGCGGTACTGTGGCAAGCAAGGCAATAGTTAGCCTTGGTGAAGGGCAGTATGGCTTTGTAACTTTTGCTGATGATACCATTTTGGAATTTTATGACAGCGGCGCTGTTAAAATGGGAACTTTGGCGGAAGATACGCAGCTTCGCCCGGCTTTTTGGCAGCAGAATATGGCTGATAACAGTAATGCTGGTTTTGTGGAGTTTAAAAAGGAAACCTGCGTTTATTTTGATGAAGCCGGTAACGTAACTATGGGCACAATAAAAAATGCCGCACCGTGGAAAACGGGCGGCACTGTAACAACGCTTGCCGGAAAGACTGAATATAAATTTACGGAAAATGGCGCTGAACAAACGCCTGATGCTAATCAGAAAGAGTAAATTTCCAAGAGCAGTGGCAGGTATGGTCGGTAATATCCGGATAGCAGCTTAAACATTCACAGGTAAAACGGCTGTCTATGGTTTTGGCGAAGCCGTTGTATTCAATAATGCCAACGTCTTTGCAGGGGTGCAGCGGCATGTTTTTGCTGCTGCGTGCATGCTGTACGCGGCATTCTGAAGTGCGGTAAATTAAGGTGTTGCCTTCGATTATAATTTCATCATGGTTAATGTTGGCATAAAGGCGCAGTTTTAAGGCCTGTTTCAAGCCTTCAATACCGGCTTGTTCCGGCAGGTTTAAAAAGGCTTTTATGCGTTTGGCTTCGATAACGGTAAACTTTTCCCAAATGGCGCGGTCGTGTTCCATGGCTTCGTCCATGCCGAATTTGCGCTCAACGGATTGGAACCACACTCCGTCCATAGCCAGCCAGTTTTTGCAGTAATCTTCAATCAGTGCAATTAATTGTTCTTTGGTGTAATTTTTTAAAGTTTCGTTTACCATAAAAAAGCCTCCGTTTTTTATTTTAATTATAGCGGTGGCTAAGGATAAAAAACAAGTCTAAATTTAAAGCCTGCCGCAAGATTTAGCGGCGGGCTTTTTGTATACATTGCTGTAACTAAAGTTAACTATTGCAGTAACGGGTAAAATAAGTTATACTACAATTAAAGATATATCATATATTAGATATTGAATATTTTGCATTGTTCCTTTATAAGCAAATAGCTCCCAGGGTTTGCGGTAAAGGGTTATGCAGGTAAAAATACTGGCAGCGGCGCTTTTGCAGACAACAGTTTTGCAGATGCGCCTTTTGAGAGTGTTATATAAGGGAGCCAGTTACAAAGATGAGGAGGGGATACTCATGAAGAAAAAAATTGCGCTTATTCAGATGGATGTTGCTATGGCTGAGCCTGATAAAAACTACGCACATGCAGCAGAGTTAATGGAAAAAGCCATGGAAGAGAAGCCGGATATTTTGGTACTGCCGGAAACTTTAAATGTAGGATTTTTTCCAACAGAAAATTTAAAAGAATTAAGTGATGCTGACGGTGCCAAAACCAAAGAAATTTTTGGCGGATTTGCTAAAAAGCATGGTGTTAATATTGTTGCAGGCAGTGTTGCCAATGTAAAAAACGATGCAGTTTACAATACTGCATATGTGTTTAACCGTGAAGGCGAATGCGTGTGTGAATATGATAAAGTACATGGTTTTACGCCCTCAAACGAACATGAATATTTTAAAGGCGGAACGGAAATTAAGCTGTTTAAACTGGATGGCATCAGCTGCTCGATGGTTATTTGTTATGATGTACGCTTCCCGGAACTTATCCGCACGGCAACAGTGCAGGGAGTTGATTTATTCTTTATTCCGGCGCAGTGGCCTCTTATCCGCAAGCTGCACTGGGTAACACTTAATACTGCCAGAGCTATAGAAAATCAGATGTATTTGTGTGCTGTTAACGGCTGTGGTTATGCCGGTGAAGCAAAATATGGCGGCAATTCGCTGTTAATCAGCCCATGGGGCGAAGAAATTTGCCACCTTGGCACAGAAGAAGAAATTCAGGTTGGCGAGATTGATTTGGATGTTATTAAAGGAATACGCGAAAGCATTAATGTTTTCCGCGACCGTAAACCGGAATATTACCATATTTAATTAAGGAGGAAAAGGTTATGAAATTTAACGTAATTACTAAAGAAGGTACCAGATGCGAAGAAATGGAATTAAAAAATTTGCTTGTTGTAGGTTTTGCCGGCAAAGATATTGAAAAAACGATGGAGCATATTCACGAACTGGAAGCAGAAGGAATTAAATGCCCGCGTAAAGTACCGGTACTGTACCAATGCGAAAAACAGATTTTGACTGATAAAAATGAAATTGAAGTTATCGGCAATAAAACCAGCGGCGAAGTTGAGTATTTGATTTTAATTAAAGACGGTAAAATTTATATCGGCGTTGGCAGCGACCATACCGACAGGGAAATGGAAGCTGTGAGCATTCATAAATCCAAACAGGTTTGCCTTAAACCTTATGCACAGGATTTTTGGGATTATGAAGAAATTAAAGACCATTTTGATGATATTAAACTTGTATCCACACAAGTGGTGGATGGAAAAACCGTTGATTATCAGTGTGGCGTAACGAGTGATTTACTGCCCATGCAGCGCATTATGGATGAGTTGAAAACAGAAATTGATATTGATAACAGCCTTATTTATACAGGTACAGTTCCTTTAAAAGACGGCTTTAAATTTGGCGAGGAGTTTAGCTGCAAACTGGTTGATGAAAAGCTGAACAGAGAAATTTGCCTGAGTTACAAAGTTAAGGTTATTGAAGAACATTAATTTACCGCCTTTGATTAAGTAAGAGGATGTGACTTTATGGACGGTATGGCACTTGCACAGATTATTATGATTTTAACGCTGGCTGTTATGATTATGGGCTGGGCACCGCTTTATATTACAGCTACAGTGGGTTCGGCGTTGGCGTGCTTTGCGGCAGGTTTTCCACTTACCGGAACTGCAGATGTAACAGTGCAGAAACTTTTAATAGCATCAATAAATCCTGTTATAGTAGATATGCTTGGCGTATTGCTGTTTATCGGCATTATGCAGAAATGTGGTTACATGGATGTTATCATCTGGCATATTGTGGATTTTGGGCGTAAAAAAGGCGGGGCTCCGGGTGTTTCTACCGCTGCCGGTTTAGCGGCTGCAATGCTTGGCGCGCTTACAGCATTTACCCAGCCTGTTATTACTGCTACCGTTGCAGGGCCTGCGGCGGTACGGTTAGGCCTTACGCCTAATAAGGCGGCCGGTATTATTTCTTTGGCTAATACTGTGGCTAATTGCTGCAGTTTTACTCATCCTACATATCTTGCTATTTTGGCAATTACCGGCGTGCATTTTGGGCTTATAAATATATATGGGTTTATTGGCAGTATCTGGATTTATGTATTTTGCTATTATCGTGCCAAACGTGAACTTATTGCCGAAGGCATTGGCATAAGAACGGATGATGATGGGGCGTTTGAACCGCTGCCGGAAGGTGCGCCTTCTTTTAAAAAAGCATTTTTCCCGTTTCTGGTTTTGTGCGTAGCGTTTTTTGCAGGAATACCTGTATTTTTGGTAGGTATGTTCTGCGGCATCTTAGTAATTATTATGACACATATGAACCTTGCCGATGGTGAAAAAGCTATGGTAAGCGGCGTAACGCAGATAGCTATTCCTATAGTTGCTATTATCAGCCTGATGTTTATGTCTAACGTAATTACCAAAGTCGGTTTGGTAACACTTATAGCAGAATATGTGCGTCCTTATTTATCACTGGCGCCTATTCAGCTTTTGTTCCTGGCATCGTTTACTGCAGGGCTTGTTACGCAGTCTTATGCAGCATCTGCGCCAATTATTCTTCCCTTTACGCAGATTGTGCTTGATATGGGCTGTGACCCGCTGGCAACCAGTTTTGCGGCAATTACAGGCGCGGCTGTAATGCAGCTTTTCCTGTCCGGCGGCGCACTTACGGCACTGCCGGTTGTTGCAGGCGTTATTCCCGGCACGGTGCAAAAACTTGCCAATAAATATCAGCGCCCGGCAATGCTTGTGGGCGCAGGAGCATGTTTCCTGTTAACTTTCGTTATCTGATAAATCTTGTACATTCTATTAATAAATGATATGCTATTATAAAAGATATTAGTATATAAATACTTGGAGTGAATGGCAAGTGAAGCAGTTAGAAAAGGCCAAATCGTTAAAAGACCAGATTTACGAAATTATTAAAGAAGATATTATCAATCAAACTTATCCGGATAATACTGTGCTTAACGAAAAGAAAATTTCGCAGGAATTGCAGGTCAGCAAAACGCCGGTGCGTGAAGCGCTTAAAGCGCTGGAAGCAGAAGGCTGGGTTGAATATGTTCCTTATAAAGGCATATTGGTTAAGCAGATGTCTCTGGATGGGTTAAAAGATGTGTTTAGGGTGCGCAAAGCACTGGAAGTAATGGTTGTGGAATCGGCAGTTGAAAAAATAACGCCGCCGCTTTTGCAGGAGTTGGAAAACAGTATGCAGAAGCAGGAAGCGCTTTTGGAAAATAATGACCCTGTGGTGGCGGAGTTTATTGATTACGATTTGGAGTTTCACGGCATTTTGCTGAAAATTGCCGGCAGCCAGCTTTTGGCTGATTTAATAGGGCAAATGCGTGATAAAAGTAAAAGCTTTGGCATGCAGGCAATATTTGCCAGCCGCAGCCGTTATACAGAAACCATAACGGAGCACAGGCATATTTAGGAAGCTGTTGCGGCGGGAGATTTGCCGATGGCTGCGGCAGCGATGGCAAAACATATTGATAATACTTATAATGCTGCCATGCAGTTTATCAACGGCAATAAAAAATAAAAACAGTAATAAAAAAGAGCAGGTGAACCTGCTCTTTTTTATTTTAACTCTTTTAAAATATCGGGAAATGGGCCTAATGTGCGGCGGAGAATGCCGTTAATATAAGCAATGGCAATGCCGTAATTTGTAATTGGCACGCCTTGTTTTTGCGCGAACTGGATGCGGTGCTGCATTTCTTTTTCGTTAAGCATGCAGCCGCCGCAGTGAATTATTAGTTTATAGCATGTTAAATCTTCGGCAAAGCCTGTGCCGCTTGTCCATTCAAACTGTGGTTCGGCACCTGTAAATTTTTTTATCCATGCAGGCAGTTTAACGGTGCCTATATCGCCGCACTGGCGGTGATGGGTGCAGCCTTCGCTGATTAAAATTCTGTCTCCGTTTTTAATTTCTTTTAAGGTATTTACGCTGCGTACGGCTTCAAGTAAATTGCCTTTGTAGCGGGCAAATAAAATAGAAAATGATGTCAAAAGAATGTCTTGCGGCACCGTTTTGGCAACAAACCCGAATACCTGGCTGTCGGTAATTATGATTTTAGGTTTTTGTTTAAGCGCATTAAGCGTTATTGTCAGTTCGCTGTCGCGCGTAACAACCGGAATGGCGCCGGCATCTAAAAGCCCGCGGATAACCTGCTGCTGAGGCAGTATCAGCCTTCCTTTGGGAGCGGCGCTGTCTACCGGCACAACCAAAACGGCAATGTCGCCGGGCTGAACCAAATCGCCTACAAGCTGCTGCGGGTCTTTTTTATCCGGCACAAGAGCGGCAAGGGCAAGGCGCAGTTCCGGTACGTTTTTGCCTGTGGCAGAATCTACAGCAATGCATTTTATGCCGAGAATTTTTTCAAATTCTGATAAATTAATATTTTTCTCTGCTTTGGTAAAGACGGCGATAACAGGCAGTTTTTTTTCTTTGATGCGTTTAAGCAGGGCAGTATCTTCTTTATCCGGACCCAGTGTGCCGTCGATAACAAGTACGGCTATATCGGTTTTATTAAGCACCTGTACTGCTTTTTCCACGCGCATGGCGCCGAGCTCTCCTTCGTCGTCGATGCCCGGTGTGTCGATAATCATTACCGGGCCGAGCGGCAAAATTTCCATTGCTTTATATACAGGGTCGGTTGTTGTGCCTTTGGTGTCGGATACAATGGCAAGGTTTTGGCCCGTAATGGCGTTAATAAGGCTTGATTTGCCTGCGTTGCGTTTGCCGAAAATACCTATATGGGTACGTTCTGCCGATGGTGTTGCGTTTAAATCCATAATAATGCCTTTCTTTAAAAAATAAGCACTGCATTACGCAGTGCTTTTTGTGTTTATTTTACAAGTTCCAGACGCGGGTTAGGCAGGTGTTTGCGTCCTGCTTTGGCACATTCTTTGCCGTCAACCATAACGATATCGGCGGTAAAGTTAATGTTGCCGTCAAACAGGCTGCTGCCTACAGCGTAAGTGTCAACCGGCACGCCAAGCGCTTCAAATTCTTTAATGCGCTGCGGGTTAAAGCCGCCGGAAACGATAATTTTTACATGGTTGAAGCCTTCGGCATCCAACGCGCGGCGTACGTTCCAAACAAGTTCCTTGCATACGCCGGTGGGGTTAAACATGCCAAGCTGGCCTAACAGGCTTTTATCTACCATGGTGCCGCTGGTATCAAGGCGCACGCCAGCAAGGTTTTTGCCTAATTTGCGGGCAACGGCAAGCGCTGTGTTAACGCAGTCGTTGTTAAAATCAACCAGTGCAATGCGGGCAATTTTGGGGTTTACATATTTGTCGAATGCAGCGGTTGCGGCAACGGTATCGCCTTTGTAAGATGCAATTAATGCGTGGGGAATTGTGCCGAGGCCTTTACCGCCGCTTGCCAATGCGTTGGCATCAGTGGAAAAGCCTTTAATGCCGCCGATTTTGGCTGCGTAACCATCACATTCCTGCGTTTGCCAAGTATCGTAGCGCGCTGGGAAGAAGAGCACCTGTTTGCCGTTGGCTGCTTCCACAGTGCGGCGCACGTTGGTGGCAATGCGGCTCTGGCGCGCCAGAATGCCAAGGTAAATGGTCTCTAAATGCGCAAAGTCGGCAAGGTCGCCTTCAATGGTCATTAAAGTTTCCCACGGCTCAACTTCGTCGCCGTCATGCAGTGCATGAATGGTAATGTTTTCAGGGTTGTGGGCGCAGGTTTTTATAAGCGCAATGCACTCATCAATGCCGCATACAACAACTTTTTCACGGGTAAAAACCTGCATCATCACACGGGGATGGTGATTATCGCCGTTTAAAATTTCCTGCGTGCGCAGAAAATAAGCGTCCGAATAATAACCAGCCTTAATTTTTTCTACCGGAAAATGAAAATGTTCAACAGGTAATCTTTCTTGCATAAATGCCTCCAATAAAATTTACAAACATAAAATTATGTTTAATTTCTTTACTAATTGCTATTTATGATATATTATTTTGATAACAGGTTCAAGTTATTTCACAAAAAATTTTCTATGAGGTTTGTTAAATGTCTTTAACGGCTCAAAAATATACGGTGCTTTTGCTTTCGGCGCCGCTCGGCAGCGGGCATAAAATGGCGGCGGAAGCGCTTGAAGAAGCATTCAGAAAACATGATAACGTAAAAGTTGTTAACGGCAGCGCCTTTGATTTTTTTCCGAAATGGCTGGGCAATATTATTCTTGGCGGCTATATCGGGATATTAAAGCATGTGCCAAAGGTGTACGATATTGCGTACCGCTGGAGCAACACCGGCAACGATAGTCTATGGCTGCGCGATTTTTTAAATATGCTGCTTTCTTATCTTGCGCAGGGATTTATAAAGAAAACGGCTCCGGATGCCGTAATTGTAACGCACCCCACGCCGGCGGGCGTAATGACGCAGTATAAACGCCGCTGTGCACCCGGTTTATGGGTTGGCGCGGTTATTACCGATTTTAATTTTCACCATTGGTGGATTTATAAAGGGCTTAACGCTTATTTTACGGCCGGTGCCGATGTTGAAGTGCCGCCGGAATTAGGCATACCTGCCATAGCTACAGGCATACCGATACGCGAGGCGTTCAATGTGCCGTTTGAGCGCGATAAATGGCGTGAACGCCTCGGTTATGCCAAAAACGATACGCTGTGCCTTGTAATGGGCGGCGGCGACGGTTTGCTGCCGATGCCTGAGCTTTTGCGCGCGCTTACAGCCCATTGCGGAGTTGAAGGGTTAAAAATTGCCGCTGTAACAGGGCATAATGCGGAACTTGCTGAGCGGCTGAAAAAAATGGCGCTGCCGAATGTAATGGTGCTTGATTTTATAGCCGAGCTGCCGCAGCTTTTGCGCAGTGCGGATATTGTAATCAGCAAGGCAGGCGGGCTTACTTCTGCCGAAACGCTTGCCATCGGCACGGAATATATTTTATATGACCCGCTGCCGGGGCAGGAAGTGCGCAACGCGGAATATCTTTGCGGAAAGTGTGAAGCGCACATTGCCGCTACGCCGCAGGAAGTGTGCGGCTTTGTAAAAAAATATGCGGAACTTGATACAGAAGAAAAAAACAGGCTGCGCCGCCGCAGGCGCGAAGTTTACGGCAAGCCTTTTGCCGCAGCCGCCGTGGCCGATTTTGTGTTAAAAACATTAGACGGGCTTGACAGCAAATGATTTAACCATTATAATGAAGCGAATTTGCGGATACATTATTTTGGGGTGTGTTGTTTGGAAAAATATTATCTGGCAGCGCTGTACGCCGCTTTTGGCACACGCAGCGCAGGCCTGATGGATATGGCAGCGAAATTTAAAAACGCTGCCGAAGCATATATGGCGGCGCCTGAATTATGGCGCGAAGCCGGATTGAATGAAAAAGAAGTTACAAAATTCATTGCCAGAAGGGATTTTGATTACCCTGACTGGCTTAAAAACTTTTGCGAAACAAACAGTATAACGGTTTTAACGCCGCAGGATGAGCAGTACCCTTACAGTTTACGGCAAATTGCCTCGCCGCCGCAGGTGCTTTATGTAAAAGGCAGCCTGCCGGATTTACGCGGCAGCATCGGCATTGTCGGTTCGCGTGAAGCATCCGGCTATGGATTAAAAGCAGCAGGTGTTTTTGCTGCTGACCTTGCCGCCGCAGGCATTGCCATAGTAAGCGGCGGTGCCAAAGGCATTGATACGGAAGCTCACCGCGGGGCTCTTGCCGCAGGCGGCGCAACGGTTGCTGTTTTGGGCTGCGGCATTGATATAGCATATCCTGCGGTTAATAAAGCTTTATTTAATGAAATTTGCGCTCACGGCGCACTTGTTACCGAGTTTCCGCCGGGAACGCCGCCCAGGGCGCATAATTTTCCGGCGCGCAACCGCATTATTAACGGCATGACGCAGGGCATACTTGTAGTAGAAGCCGCCAAAAAAAGCGGCGCTATGATTACCGCTGAATATGCAATGGATGAAGGGCATGATGTTTACTGCGTGCCCGGCAGTATTTTCCTACCAACAAGCATAGGCTGCCACAGCCTTATAAAAAGCGGCGCACAGCTTGTGGATAAACCGGAAGATATACTGGAAAGCATAAAAATATCTGCGCAGCCGCAGCAGACGGCATTGTTTGATAACGCTGACGAAAACAAAGAACTTGACGATAATGCGAAAGCACTTTTGAAAGTATTAAGTTTTGAGCCGCTTTCGCTTGATGAAATACTGGAAAAAACCGGGCTTGACCTGGCAGCGGCCGGGATGGGCCTTTTGGATTTGGAACTGAGCGGCAGAGTGGCGCAAACCGCCGCCCGCAGCTATTACCTGCTTTAGGAGGACATTGAATGGCTAAAAATTTAGTGATTGTGGAATCTCCCGCCAAATCGAAAACCATAGAAAAGTTTTTGGGACGCAATTATACCGTGCGTGCTTCCATGGGGCATCTGCGTGATTTGCCCAAAAGCATTTTCGGCGTGGATATTGAAAATGGCTTTGAACCGAAATATATTAATATCCGCGGCAAGGGAGAACTGATTAAGGAACTTAAAACGGCGGCCAAAAAAGCCGATAAAGTTTATATCGCAACTGACCCTGACCGTGAAGGAGAAGCCATTGGCTGGCATCTGGCATATATTTTGGGGTTAGACCCCGAAAGCGACTGCCGCATTGAGTTTCATGAAATTACGCCGGGCGCGGTAAAAGATGCGTTAAAACATCCGCGTAAAATTGATTTGGACATGGTTGATGCGCAGCAGACCCGCCGCATTATCGACCGTATTGTTGGCTATCAGCTGAGCCCGCTTTTGTGGCGCAAAATCCGCAAAGGATTAAGCGCCGGGCGCGTGCAGACTGTTGCGGTTAAAATAATTTGCGACCGTGAAAAAGAAATTGCCGATTTTGTACCGCAGGAATACTGGACTATTACGGCACGCCTGCGCGAAAAAGATAAAGCGCCGCTGTTTGATGCGGACGTTGTAAAATACAACGGCAAAAAATTAGAAATACATAATGCCGAAGAAGCTGCAAAAGTTGAAGCTGATTTAAAAGATGCAGCTTATGTGGTGGAAGAAGCATCCAAAAAAGAACGCAAGCGTAACCCGCTGCCGCCGTATACTACCAGCAGTTTGCAGCAGGATGCCGTGCGCAGGCTGAACTTTTCCACCAAAAAAACCATGATGCTGGCGCAGCAGCTTTATGAAGGCGTAAACGTTGGCAAAGGCGGGGCAGTAGGTTTAATTACCTATATGAGAACCGACTCCGTGCGTTTATCCGACGTGGCAACGGCAGAAATACGCAGTTATATCGGCAGCACTTATGGTGCGGAGTATGTGCCGCAGCACGTTAATGTTTACAGTACCAAAAAGAATGCTCAGGACGCGCATGAAGCTATCCGCCCGACTTCTGTAGAGCGTACTCCGGAAGCTGTGGCACCGTATTTAAGCAAAGACCAGTTAAAACTTTATACACTTATCTGGAACCGCACTGTTGCCTGCCAGATGAAAGCGGCGCTGTATGATGTAACCACGCTTTTAATTGGCGCGGCAGGCTATCAGCTCCGTGCAGGCGGCGCAGTGCTTAAATTTGACGGCTTTTTAAAATTGAGCGATAAAAAGGAACTTGCCAATGAAAAAGAAAAGGAAGTTCCATATCTTCCCGCGCAAACTCCGGTTAAACTTTATAAACTGATGCCTGCGGAACAGCATTTTACCGAACCGCCTCCGCATTTTACCGAGGCAACTCTGGTAAAAGAGCTGGAAGAAAAGGGCATCGGCAGGCCGAGTACCTATTCGCCGACCATTCAGACCATTCTGGAACGCGGCTATATCGTTAAAGACGGCAAAAAACTGGTATCTACCGAACTTGGCGAACTTATTGTCAATATGCTGACAACCTATTTTAAAGATATTATCAACATTCCGTTTACGGCTAACCTGGAAACAGAACTGGACGAAATTGCCGAACATGAAGCAAATAAAAACGAAGTTCTGGAAAACTTCTATGAACCGTTTTCACATCTTTTGGAAAAAGCCGATAAAGAAATTGAAACCGTAGAAGCGCCTGTCGAAGTAAGCGATGTTAAATGCGAAAAATGCGGACGTATGATGGTTTATAAGCAGGGCCGCTATGGTAAGTTTTTGGCATGCCCGGGCTTTCCGGAATGCCGCAATACCAAGCCGATACTGAAAAAAATCGGCGTAAAATGCCCGGACTGCGGCGGCGATATTATCGAGCGCAAAACCAAAACGCGCAAGGTATTTTATGGCTGCTCCAACTATCCGGAATGCAAATTTACATCATGGGATAAACCTACAGAACAACGCTGCCCGAAATGCGGACATGTTCTGTTTGAAAGAACCGATAAAAACGGCGTGCAAAAGCTGTTCTGCACCAACGAAAACTGTGAGGACGCCGTAAAAACTTATAAAGGAAGGGCGGCTGCTAAAAGTGCAAAAAGTAAATGAGCCTGTACACGTTATCGGCGCAGGGCTTGCAGGCTGCGAAGCGGCATGGCAGCTTGCGCAGCGCGGAGTTCCGGTTATACTGTATGAAAAACGCCCGCTTAAATCGGACGAAGCACATAAAACCGGTAAATTTGCCGAGCTTGTTTGCAGCAACTCTCTGCGTGCCGGCAATATTGAAAACGCCGTAGGGCTTTTAAAAGAAGAAATGCGCCGCCTTGACAGCGTTATCATGGCATGCGCAGATGCGCATAAAGTACCGGCCGGCGGTGCGCTGGCGGTAGACCGTGAAGGTTTTGCCGAAGCTGTTACGCAGACAATTAAAAACCATCCGCTGATTACGGTAAAAAATGAAGAAGTAACAAATCTGGAAAACCTGCCCGGCGTTGTTATCTGCGCAAGCGGCCCGCTTACAGACGGAGCGCTTGCTGAAGAAATTGCCAAACTGGCAGGTGAAGATTATTTTCACTTTTTCGATGCGGCTGCACCGATAGTAACGGCAGATTCGCTGGATTACAGCAAAGTTTACCGTGCTTCGCGCTATGATAAGGGCGATGCGGATTATTTGAACTGTCCGTTTGAAACCAAAGAAGAATATCTTGCTTTTTGGGAAGCTTTGCGCACGGCAGAACTTGCGCCTGTAAAAGATTTTGAAAAAGAAGTGTTTTTTGAAGCCTGCATGCCAATTGAAGAAATGGCGCGCCGCGGCGAGGATACCATGCGTTTCGGCCCTTTAAAACCCGTTGGGCTTGTAGATAAACGCACCGGCAAAGAAGCATATGCGGTTGTGCAGCTCCGTCAGGATGATGCGGCGGCATCGCTGTACAACATCGTAGGTTTTCAGACGCATTTAAAATGGGGAGAACAAAAAAGAGTTTTCGGTATGATACCGGGACTTGAAAAAGCAGAGTTTGTCCGTTACGGCGTAATGCATAAAAATACATATATCAATTCTCCCAAACTGCTTAACAGCGATTTTAGCATGCGCGAGAGGCCAAATTTATTTTTCGCCGGACAGTTTACGGGTGTTGAAGGTTATGTGGAATCTGCGGCATCCGGCCTGATGGCCGGCATACACGCGGCCCGCAAAGTGCTTGGACAGGCGCCGGTTGATTTTCCGCCGGAAACGGCGCATGGGGCGTTGGCGCATTATATAAGCAATCCGGAAATTAAAAATTTTCAGCCGATGAACGTAAACTTTGGGCTGATACCGCCGCTTGGCAAACGTGTGCGCGGCAAAAAATTTAAAAATGCCATGCTGGCAGAACGCGCGCTGGAAGCGCTTGCCAAAGTGCAGGAACAATTAAATACCGGGGCATAAGGCCTAAAAAATTACAGCAGCGGCTTAAAAACCGCTGCTTTTTGTGTTTTTGCAGGTTTTATAAATAAAAACGCAGAAAATTTCAAAAAATACAGACAACAATTATTGAAATTGTTTAACAATTATGATACTATATTTTTACTTTAAAAGAGGGATATTTATGAAAGAGGACTTTAGCGCTTATCCGGATGTGCGCAGATTTTTACAATATCTGGCGGTAGAAAAAAATACTTCGGCACTGACAGTAAAAAATTATGCTGCCGATATCGCAGTATTTACGGAATTTTTAAAAACACGTTATGCCAGTGGTTTCAGCTGGCAGGAAATCAGCGTGCTGGATATACGTTCGTATCTTGCGGAAATGAACAGTAAAAAATATGCCCGCACAACCATAGCCAGGCGCATATCGGCGCTGCGTTCTTTTTATAAGTACCTGCAAAGAGAAAACAAGGTTAAGCAGAATCCTTTTGTTAAAGTGCGGACGCCCAAGCTGGAGAAACATCTGCCGGTATTTTTGGAAGAGTTTGAGATTAACGAACTTTTGGAAATGCCGGACAAAACAGATGAACTCGGCATGCGCGACCAGGCCTTGCTGGAACTTTTATACGCTACCGGCTGCCGTGTTTCGGAGCTTGTAGGGCTTACGCTTGAAACGATTGACCTTGGCAATATGTTTGTTTTGCTGCACGGCAAAGGCAATAAAGACAGGCTGGTGCCGATAGGGCATACCTGCCGCGAAGCCGTGGAGTGTTATTTAAACAATGCAAGGCGGCAGCTTATGCAAAAGTACCATGCCGCACCGCACGAACAGCTTTTGGTTAACCGTCTTGGCGGGCCGCTGACTGACCGCAGCGTGCGCCGCATACTTGACAAATATATTAAACAACTGGCATTGAGAAAAAATGTTTCGCCGCATACAATCAGGCATACCTTTGCTACTCATCTGCTTGACCATGGTGCGGATTTAAGGGCGGTACAGGAACTTCTCGGCCACGCTAATTTATCGACGACACAGATTTATACGCATGTAACAACCGAGAGAATTACTTCCGTTTATGAGAAGAATTTTCCGCGTGCGTAGATGGGAGGGGCTACTGTGGAACTTTTAGAAAAAACAAGAAAAATCAACAAATTACTGCAGCGCGGCGAAAAGGTGGAGTTTAACGCCATAGCACGTCTTTTAAAGGACGTTATTGTAGCCAATGTTTATATTGTGGGCCGCAAAGGCGGCATAAAGGGCTTTGCGCTGCTTGATGACTTTGAATGTGATATTATGCGTGAGCAGGTGCTTGATTTAAAACGTTTTCCGCCGGCTTATTTAAGCTTTATCATGCAGTGCCGCGAAACTGTTTCAAATATTGGGCATGTTGATGAGGAATGTTCGTTTTTAAAGGGCACTAAATGTTATTTCGGCGATAAGCGCACAACCATTGTGCCGATATATGGTAACGGCGAGCGTATCGGTACGCTGATTGTTGCGAAGTATGACCGTGAGTTTAATGATGAAGATTTGCTGCTGGCAGAATACGCAGCCGCCGTTATCGGCGTTGAAATTCTGCATGAGCGCGCTGCCAGAGTGGAAGAGGAAGCACGCAAAAAAGCCATGGTGCAGATTGCTTTTTCAACTCTTTCGTTTTCCGAACTGGAAGCCATTACCAGTATTATGGATGCTTTAAACGGCACGGAAGGTTTGCTGGTGGCATCTAAAATTGCCGACAGCGTTGGCATTACGCGTTCCGTTATCGTAAATGCGCTGCGCAAATTTGAAAGCGCCGGTTTAATTGAAACCAAATCGCTTGGCATGAAGGGTACATATATCCGTATTAAAAACGAGTTTTTGTTTGATGAACTGAACAAGCATAAATAACGTATGCCTAAGGAGGCTGAAAAACATGGAAGATGCTGTATTGTTTACTGTAAAAGACCATGTGGCGACCATTACGCTGAACCGTCCGCAAAGTTTAAATTCTATGAACGATGCGCTTATTGATGGTTTGCATAATGCTTTGGACAAAGTTGAGCAGGATGAAAATATCCGCTGCGCTGTGCTGACCGGCAACGGCAAGGCTTTCTGCGCCGGCGGTGACCTGCCGTTTTTGGAGGCATTGCCTGATGCTGGTGCGCGCCGTGCTTTTATTATTAAAGTAGGCGCTGTTGCCAAACGCATTACAACCATTGATAAACCTTTTATTGCTATGGTTAACGGCGTTGCTGCAGGTGCCGGCGTTAATTTAATGCTGGCATGCGATTTGGTTTATGCTGTAAATACTGCGCGTTTTGCCCAAAGTTTTGCTAAAGTAGGTTTAATACCCGATTGCGGCGGCTTGTACTTTTTGCCCAAAGCCGTGGGGCTGCACCGTGCCAAAGAATTGATGTTTACCGCTGATTTGATTGACGCTGCAACGGCAGAACGCTATGGTATGCTGAACCATGTCTGCGGCGCGGAAGAACTTACAGGAGAAGTTGAAAAAATGGCTGCCCGTTTTGCGGCATCAAGCCCGCTTTCACTGGCGCTTATTAAAAAATACGTTAATAATACGGCCATGAGCCTTGACGATGTGCTTGATACGGAAGCCGTTGCGCAAACGCTTTGCATGGCAACTGATGACTGCAAAGAAGGCATTGCGGCGTTTAAGGAAAAACGCGCGCCTGAATTTACAGGTAAATAAATATTATAAATAACGGGGCTGGGGAACGCGGTCCCGTTTTCTTTTTTGACAAAATACTGTATAATAATAGTATTGTGTAATTTGTTTTTACCGGAGGGCTTATGTTTGATTTTAGTTCTATGATTTATACGGTGCCGGCACTTTTGATTGCCATTACCGTACATGAATATGCTCACGCACAGGCTGCGGATTCGATGGGAGACCCTACTCCGCGCTTAATGGGGCGTTTAACCTTTAACCCATTGGCCCATTTGGATATTTTGGGCGCCATTATGCTTGCGCTGTTTCATTTTGGCTGGGCAAAACCTGTTGCGATAAATCCTAACAACTTCCGCAAAAGGCGTGAAGATATGATTAAAGTATCTTTGGCCGGGCCTGCCTCTAATTTGTTTTTATGCTTTCTGGCAGAGCTTATACTGGTTGTTATGAGCAAGCTTAATATTTTGACGCCGGGTGTTGGGGCTTTTTTGTGGTGGACAATGCAGTACAATGTGTGGTTTGCGTTTTTTAACCTGCTGCCTGTGCCGCCGCTTGATGGTTCCCGCATTTTATGCGAAATTTTACCGCCTGACAAAGCCTATAAATTTCAGAATTTTGTAGGCGCATACGGCTTTTATATTCTGATCGCGTTGGTAGCAAGCGGCATTATCAGCTACATCATCACGCCGTTTGCCATGGCATATCTTACGGCTGTTGACAGTTTGCTTGGTATTTTCTTTTAATATATTAACAAACGGCGGTAACAGCCGTTGGAAAGCAGTTGTTGCAATTTATGGCGGAACTTTCCTTAAAAGTAAGCGATTTTGAAGGCCCGCTGGACCTTTTAATACATTTAATCGAAAAAGATAAAATAGATATTTACGATATTCCCATAGCGGAAATAACAGAGCAGTATATTGCTTATTTATCCGCCATGGCGGAATTTGATATGGAAATTGCCAGTGAGTTTCTGGTAATGGCAGCTACGCTTTTGCAGATAAAATCGCGTATGCTGCTGCCAAAACCTGCGCCGGAAGCAGAAGATGAAGAAGCAGACCCGCGTACAATGCTGGTAGAAATGCTTATTGAATACCGCCGCATAAAAAACTGTGCGGCACAGCTTTTGGAAATGAAAACACTGGCCACACGCTATGTTTGCCGCCGGCCTTTGGCAGAAGGCAAAATTACGAGGCATATTGCGCAATACCAGGCGAGTGATTTGGTTAAAAGCATGCTGGCGCTGATTGCGGCAGGTAATGAAGCTACTGCCTATATTGAGCGGCAGGAATTCAGCGTGCAGGAGAAAATGGCAGAGATAGTAAGCCTTTTAAAACGCCGTTTAAACGGAGTGGAATTTAAAGAAGTGTTCTGCCGCACGGGCGGGCGCAGCGAAAAAATTGCCGGTTTTCTGGCATTGCTTGAGCTTTTAAAGCTGAATGTAATCAGCATTACGCAGACAGCGCCTTTTGCGCCGATTTATATTTTCCTGCGCCGGGAGGATGAAAACAATGTTTCATGATTATTTGCAAGGTTCACTTGAAGCTTTGCTGTTTGCTGCGGGAGAACCTTTAACGGTAGCACAGATTGCCGAAATCATGCAGCTTGATAAACCGCAGGTGTGGGAGCTTTTAACGCTGTTGGAAGAAAGTTGCAATGAAGAAAAACGCGGCTTATGTGTGCGCAAGGTGGCAGGAGGCTATCAGCTTTGCGCCAAACCGCAGCATTATGAACTTTTAAAGCAGCTTGAAAAGGTGCAGGAAGTTAAATTATCTGCTGCCGCTATGGAAACTTTGGCGATTGTAGCCTTTAAACAGCCTGTAACCCGCAGCGAGATGGAAGCCATTCGCGGCGTAAAGGTAGATGGCGTTGTAAATACGCTTTTGGATTACGGACTTATCTGCGAAGCTGGGCGCAAGGATACGCTTGGGCATCCGATATTATACGCAACTACTGATAAATTTTTACTTACTTTCGGGCTGAATTCGCTTAAAGATTTGCCCGCCATGCCTGATGCTGACGGCAGCGGCGAACCTGAGCAGATTTCGCTGCTTGACAGCCTGAAAGATGAAAATAATAAAGAAAACGGAGCAGTTTAATGGAAGAACGCTTACAGAAAGTGCTGGCGGCCGCAGGTGTGGCATCGCGGCGCGAAGCAGAAAAATATATAACCGGGGGCAGGGTAAAGGTTAACGGCAAAACCGTTAAGGAACTTGGCACCAAGGTTGATGAAAAATGTTTTATTACTGTTGACGGCAAGCCTATTAAGCGCGAGCGTAAGGCTTATTACCTGTTTTATAAGCCGCGCGGAGTTATTACTACCATGAGCGACCCGCAGGGCAGGCGTACCATTGCCGACTATGTTAAGGATTTGCCGCAGCGCGTGTTCCCGGTAGGCAGGCTTGATTATAATACCGAAGGTCTGTTGCTTTTAACTAATGACGGAGCATTGGCGCAGGGATTAACGCACCCCAGCCATGAGGTTAACAAAACTTACCGCGTAGGCGTGCCCGGCATTGTGCCGCAGGAAAAACTTGATTTACTGCGCATCGGCGTTAAGCTTGATGACGGCATGACGGCACCGGCAGTAGTAACGCTTTTGGATTATGACCACGAACGCAATATGACATTGTTTGATATTACAATTCATGAAGGGCGAAACAGGCAGGTACGCCGCATGTGCGATTATATCGGTTTTCCGGTGCGCAATCTTAAACGCGTTAAATTCGGCACTTTAAGTTTAAAAGGATTGAGCAAGGGCAAAATGCGTGAGCTTGATGATGCCGAAGTGGAAAATTTAAAAAAGGCGGCGCAGCTAAATGGCTAATGTAGTTATTATCGGCGGCGGTGCCGCAGGGCTTTTGGCAGGCATTGCCGCAGCCCAGAACGGCGCGCAGACAACAATTTTGGAGAAAATGCGCAGGCCGGGCAAAAAAATGCTTATAACAGGCAAAGGGCGCTGTAATATAACCAATGACTGCGATTTGCAGGAAATTATAAAAAATATTCCCGGCAACGGCCGCTTTTTAAACAGTGCGCTGCGCCGGTTTACAAACCGTGATATTGTACAGCTTTTGGAAGATAACGGCTTGCCATGCAAGGTTGACCGCGGCGGCAGGGTGTTTCCTGTAAGCGATAAGGCGGTTGATGTTGTCGATACGCTGGTTAAAATTTTTAAAGGTTACGGCGGTACGCTGGTTACTGACTGCAAGGTAAAAAATATTGATATAAATAATGGCAGGGTAACGGGAGTAACAACCGCAGACGGACAGAAATTTTCTGCCGATGCTGTAATTTTGGCAGCTGGCGGTTCATCGTATCCGGGTACCGGCAGCGACGGCAGCGGCGTAAAACTTGCCAAGGCGGCAGGGCATACAATTGTGCCGCTTACGCCAAGTCTGGTGCCTCTTGAAAGCGATTCTCCGTATATTTCCGATTTGCAGGGCTTAAGCCTGCGTAATATCGAAGGTACTGTATATGCTGACGGCAAGAAAATCGGCTCTGAATTTGGCGAAATGCTGTTTACTCATTTTGGCGTTTCCGGCCCGATTATTCTTTCGCTCAGTAAATGCGTGGCGGAAGCTGTTTCTAAAGGAGCGCAGGATATTGAACTGCACATAGATTTAAAGCCTGCGCTTGATAAAGATAAGCTGGATGCGCGTTTACAGCGTGATTTTGTGCAGTACAGCCGCAAACAGATGGCTAACGGCATGAAGGATTTGCTTCCTCAGCGTTTAATTGCGCCGGTGCTGGATGAAGCCTTTATTGATGAAGAAAAATTTGTTAACCAGTTATCGCGCGCTGAACGCCAGCGTCTGGTAAATGTTTTAAAGGCTTTTGTGGTGCCTGTTACCGGCACGCGCCCGCTGGCAGAGGCCATTGTGACGGCAGGCGGCGTAAGCTTGAAGGAAATAGACCCTAAAACTATGGAATCGAAACTTACCGCAGGTTTGTTTTTTGCGGGCGAAGTTATGGATATCGACGGCTATACCGGCGGTTATAATTTGCAGGCAGCGTTTTCTACAGGTTATGCCGCAGGCACTTTTGCCGCACAAATATAAAAACAGGTGGGGATAAAATGAATGCACAAAAACCGGTAATTGCCATTGACGGCCCGGCAGGCGCCGGAAAAAGCACCATCGCCCGGGCGGTGGCAGCAGCACTTGGCTTTATTTATGTGGACACCGGGGCATTGTACCGGACGGTGGCGCT
>CAJLLL010000035.1 GCA_905207485.1 uncultured Phascolarctobacterium sp. | reverse complement strand
GCATTAGCATCATGAGCGTGCGCTGGCATTTCATCGACAGATTTAGTAATTGAAAGGAGAGAACTTATGAAGTGTTTTCAAGTTTTAAATTCGCAAGTGTTAATTATTAACGAAGACAAGCAGTACAATGATACTTGCGAAAACTTTGTCGCCGATGGCGGCAGCCTGAGTTATCAAAAAGACAATGAAACAATTACTCTTACCAAAGTCATCTACGACGACCAGCAGAAACACTGTGTTATCGGAGATGACTTTTTAAATTACCCAAATAGCGTTTTTGATGAAAATATTGCCAATGTAGCTGCCTTTATTGCGGCCAAAGAAGAACGCGAGTATGTGCCACCAACACTGGACGAACTAAAAGAGCAAGCACTCAACTATCAGTATCAAAAATATGAAGCCTTGAAGCACGCTATCGCTTGGATTAACGATGGCAGCGGTTATGGTTTTGATACCGGCGAAGTGGACCAAAATAACTGGCAAGTTGCACTGACCCTTATGGAAGATGACGTTACCATGTACAAGGTTTATACAAATATAAATGACCTAACGCAAAAGTCGTTTTTACAGGTAACACGAAATCAAATGATGGAAGCCGGAAACATTGCTAAACAGCAGCAGTATGCGGCTTATGCCGGATTTGAGAAAGTTAAAGTAAAAATTATAAACTGCCCGACGGTGGAAGAATTAAAACCATATCTTCCGCCGGAAACCGCATAAATGCAGGCTTTGGCACGTTTTTGGAATAAAAGGAAAAGTGGTTACAGAACAGTTACACAAAAAAACGCATAAACACTGGGCTTAGCGGCTTTTGTAGAAAGTGCATTGGTTACAAATTAGTTACACTTCACAACAGGTCGATTGCTTTTTTGAGCTGACGTAAATCTTTGTGAGTGTACACTCCGTCGGTAACATCCTGCGAAGCGTGTCCCAAAATACGTTTGATGGTCAATTTGTTTGCACCGCGGTCATCCAACCATGTTGCGCAGGTATGTCGGCACTCGTGCGGCAAATGTTTGCAGCGCGATGTTAGCATTACTTTTTTGAATTTATCAAGATAACGCTTATAGTAAATTGACTCTCCGTCGATTGTTATGAGTGTTTTTCCCGGCTTAGTAAGCCAATATTCAAAATACGGCAAGGTTTTGCGAGATATTGGAACCATACGGTTGCGACCGGCAGATGTTTTGCTGTCACGGACTAAAAAGAAGCGACTGCGAATTTTAACATCTGCTTTGAGGATGGCGAGAAATTCGCCCGGCCTTGTTCCGCAGTAGCACATCATAACTACCGTTTTAGCCCAATCAGACAGCGGATGTGTGTTATCATCGGCAATGGCGCGGACGCGGTTAAGCTGGCGCATGTTGAAAGGAGTTTTCTTGTATTTGGCTTTGTGTTTATCTATATCAACAAACTGGCTGAGGTCGCCTGTAAGTTCAATAAAGCGATACTTGATGCAGTATTTATACATATTGTGCCAAAGCTGGCGAACTTTTTTCTGTGTGGCTTGACCTATCCCGCGAGCTGAAATGCTGTTAATGACTTGTTGTAGGTCAAAAATAGTTATATTTCGGAACGGTTTGTTGTGTAGCACTGTACAGTGATTATAACTTGTGCGATAACCGTCTAAAGTGGATTTGCTGATATACCTTGCGTGCTCATCAAGCTCTAAACGGTAAATGTCAGCGAACGTTAAATCATCAGCAAAGTTGTTTAAACCCTTACGTTTGTTGTATTGCACAAGATATATTAAGGCATCTTCGTAAGTTTTGAAATAATCCAAATACTTATATTTACCGTGTTCGCTGATACGTGCGGCAAAAGGTCTGCGGCGGTTGCCGGAAAGGCGAACGATGCTGCCAAAGCCGTTGGGTAATTTTTCAATTTTCATGTTCTCACACTCCAAAAACAAATTAATTTATGGAGTTAATGATAAAAAATAAAATCCCTTCTGGCAAAAACAGAAAGGAAGTTTTGTTGGGCAGGTGATAGATTGTTACGAAGCAATAAACATCAGGTACAGAAAGTTGCTTTCGCTCCATTATCCGGTGGAATTAATGTAGCAGTTCCGGCAGACCAAATTGCTGAAAATGAAATGCAGGAATGCGAGAATTTTATTTACGAAAAGGATAGCTACCGTTTGTGCGGTCGCGGCGGACTTGCACAGATAAGCCAGTTTGATGATAATATCAACGCATTGTTTTATGACATCGACACAAACCAAGTGTTTGTGTTTTTGAATAACCGCGATTGTTATGTAGTTATTTTGGGGGACGCAGAAACAAGTCGCAGTTATTTGGATAAAGTAACAGGCTCTAAAAAGCCGAAGTGCTGTAAGTTTAAAGATAAATTATTTGTAGCATCCGGCGAGCATTTACAGTTCTATGATTATGGTGTGTTGGAAACTAAACTGCAAATGATTACAAACGCACCTGTATGTGACAACCTGTTTTACCGTTGGGGGCGGTTGATGGTCACACGCAGCGGCAGCGATAGAATCACTTACAGCGCAGTTGGAGACGCTTCGAGTGACCAAGCATGGGTAGAAGATACCGATGACCCTTCTATGAGTTTATGGTTGGATATTGGTAGTGATGACAGTGGCGATATTACTGATGTTGTGCCGCTTGCAACAGATATTATAATTTTTAAATCCAATGGTACGGCATATCAGTTTATGGGTGACAAAAGTGTAGATACATGGGTTGTTTACAATGTAGCAAATTTTACTGACCTTACCGGTGACTTTACAGCGGGTATGGCTGCGACAAATATTGGCAATCAGATTGTATTTTTATCGCTGCGCGGATTGAAAACATTATCGGCGACACAGGACTATGGCAACATTGCTGCTAATGATATTGGCGATAAATTTAACAGGCTGATAACCAATAATATGTATGAGCCAGAAATGTATAATTTACGCCGGCATAAAATGCTGCTTATTCGTCCAACGGCTGATAAGCGTTATTTTGTAGCTTATAATTACGGCTTAGGTGCGGCGACGGTGTTACGTTTTGGTGTAGATGTGAATTACATTTTAGAAACCAAAGATGACCTTTTTGTAGCCGCAGGCAATAAAATTTATCGTTGGACAGAAGAAGCAACTATGGATGGCGACGAACCAATAAACTACCTGATTAAACCGCGAGAGGTTCTTGGCAGCGATGAAATGCTTGTTAAGGCAATCGACACAAAATTTACCAGTGACCGAGCTGGTGATGTAAGTTTTAAAATTGGTAACAGGCTTAGTGTAACAATGCCTGCGAACAGCAGGCGAAAAGTACGTTGCAATCATAGTTGTGATGCAGTTGACATTACAGTAGAAAGCAATACGCGATTTGAATTAGGCCATATTTACCTTGATATGGCAGAGTTGTGAGGTGGCACAAAATATGCCAAAAGCACATAGCTTAAAAGAATGGATTAAAATATACGAAGAAAAAACTGGCGATAAGTTCGATATTCCGAACGGTTATCGCCTTTTTTATATGGCAGAGCGTGGCTTTGCCAGTATGAAGCCAGATTTAAAAACACGCTTGATGGTTGTTTATCAAGTTTGTGGCGATGGGAAATTCTGGCGTGACTATGCAGAATTAACATTTGCAGTGCCAATGGGAATGGATGCTGTTTGCAGCATTTGCACCAGACCTATAAGACCTTATATTAGAGGTTTTGGGTGGGAGATACTTGACGAACAGTGCAGGGATGGACAATACCGCTTTTTATGTCAGGATAGTACCGGCAGAGCGGTAATGATTACCCACAAGGATATACAGGAAAATGGCTTGCCTGAATACTGGGTAACGCATTATTGCCAGAGAAAAGCAGCAGCAACCATTGAAGAATTTTTAAGGGAAGATGAGGTGCTGAAAGAATGTTTGAGTTGATGCTCCAACTCCACAAAAAAGGCGGCGGTAGCAATACTACCGTACAAAGTTACCAACCAACAGCGGAAGAACGTAAACTGATGGGTTTGTCAGCAGACTATGCTGAGTATGTTATGCCGAATGCCCAGAAGTTAAATGATGCTGCCGCAAATATGTTTTTTGACAGCCTTGCCGACACCAAGGTTGATTACAACCAGCTTTTGCAAGATGCGCAACAGCAGACTTCGGCAGCACAACAGGGAGTGTCTGATTTAACGCAAGGCAAACTGCCTGATGGTTATGTACAGAATATGACTGATGCTATTTCGACAGGCGTGAAAAACACTATGGGTAGCGCGCTTGATAGTCTTTCCAGCCGCGGTGTTTTATCCAGCAGTGTTACCAATCAGGCTATGAACGATATTTCTAAAAATATCAGTGATACAATGGCACAGCAATATCTCAACAATATCAGCACTTTAAATGGTTTATACGGACAACAAGCAACTTTGGCTGGACAAAATATCGCCAACTCTGCGGCTGCACAGGAAGCAGCGCAGGCTCCGGCTATTAATGCTTGGAACATGTCGCTTGGCTTAGGTGGAGCATCTAATAGCGCACTTTCAGCTATTGGCAATAAGGGTACTACTACAAGCACTCAAACTACAAGTGGCAGCGGAGGATTGTTCGGAGGTATTTTAACGGGCCTTGCTGGCAACAGTGCGTTATTCTGTTTTGCTGAGGACACCAAAGTTAAAACCCCAGACGGTGACAGGTTTATCCGCCATATTAAACCGGGCGATAAAGTTATGGTTTACAATGAGGACGGCAGGGACAAGGAAGCAGAGGTTTACGATGCGCTTGTGCCGGTATACAGCGATGTGTATGTAGTTGTTTGCGATGGCGCGAAAGGGAAGAAAAATTATGTAAGCACCACGCTCACGCAGCCGCTTTTGACTGCTGACGGCGAGTTTAAAGAAGTATCTATGTTGCGCATAGGCACAGAACTTAAAAACGTTGGCAGAGTACGCGGCATTGTTTACAGTGGCGAGCGCAAAGTATATGACCTTAAACTGGCGAGTGGCGAAGCGTATTATGCAAATGGCTTTATAGCCAAAGGCGCAACTGACGAATGGTGAGGTGAAGTGAATGCCTAATTACCGTACACAAGACCCTTACGCAAGAATACCATTAAACCAACTGGCACGTATTAACCAAAATGACCCGTGGTTTGGATTAGGATATGCGTTAGCACAGGGGTGGAATCATCAATATAATCAACGCGGCATTGATAAAGGCATAAAAGCTGGCGAAGAAATTATTGAGGGAATTGATAACTCTGTGCTGAAAGAAAAATCGCAGCCTGCATCTGATGACTTATATAATTCAGCTATTAGTGCAGGTGCTTTGACGAATAGAAACAATCCATATTCAGAACGGGATTATAAAGAAGAAGCTACAAGAGCTGTTCTTGGTAATAATGGCATTGTTATGAACAGCGCAGGAAACATGGACTTAACAAAACGTCCTATTAAAATTAACAACGATGGTAGTGCTTCGACTGTTCGTTCGGCTTCTATAAATGACAATGGTAAAGAGGTTCTTATACCAACTATCGGGCCAAATGGTGAAGATTTGGATATAGAACAAGCAGTTGGTTTATATCGCCGTACAGGGCAGAATTTAGGTAGATATAATTCTGTGGAAGAAGCTAATCAAGCAGCACAAAACATCCATGATAGCGAGCAGCGAAGACTTGGGCAGCAGGGACCGACGAAGGAACAATTAAAACAGAATAAACTGGCGTATTTTGTTGACAAGTATTCCGGTAGCCCTAACCCGGACGGAGATGCAACGGCTGCACGCAGTATTGCGACCGCAGCCGAACAAAATCTGCAAAGGATAAACAGTTTGGCTGGATTTGATAAGATGCAGGTACGCCAGCAAATTATGGATAGACTGATTGCTGACGGTAGACCGAGCGTACAGCGTGATGAGATTATGAGGCAACTTGACCCGGTGTTGGATGCTAAAGAAAAAAGTGTCAATGACGAACTGTTTAATTTTTACAACAGGGCTTATCAAGACCGTGTAGCTGCTGGAGATTATGAAGGCGCACAGATGCTTGTGCCGAGAATGGCGCGGTATAATGCAGACCTTGCAGGCGTAGCGGTAGCAGGCGTGCCTACAATCCGTGATATGTACAACGAAGCGAACAAACGCGAGGATGCCGCCACAAAACATAGCTACAACAAAGAAATGGCAGGTATCCGTGCTCAGAATACTAAAGATATTCTTGCCTATAAAAACAACATGGAGTTTTCCAATAGGTATAGAGGGTTAAAGGCATTGTACCCGAATCTTGATGACAGTGTTATTGCCGGGATGGCGTACAGTGGCTACAAACCGGGCAGCAGTTCCGGTTCTGGTTCCGGTGGAGTGAGTGCGTCCACACAGCTTAGCGCAGCAAAAGATATTATGCGCCGTGGCGATGAATGGGTACAGAACAGCGGCAAGCCTATTACAGAGTGGGAGAATTACGACCAGTATCAGCAGGCGAGCAACACGATTGATGGCATTGCTGGTTTTGACCCAGAGGCAGCAAAATCGAACCCGAATTACAATGCCGGCATGAAAGAACTGACCGATGTTCTTATGAACCCGAACAAACCGCCGAGGGCAGCTATTGAACGTGCGTTAAAAGCAAAATATGGCGATTTGGCAGATAAAATGATTGCCGATGCTGACTGGGATGCTTTTTATGGTGATAACACCGAAAAGCGCGAAGTTACTACTGGTGTTTATGACTCATCCAGAACGGCAGGCGGATTTAGATAATGAGGTGAAGCCATGAGTAATAACTCGTTGTGGAATTTAGCCAATCAAGAATATGAAAAAATGCAGCAGGAGGAGCTTAATCCTCCTGACACAGAGAAAATAGATAACAACGCAAGTTTAATGGACTTGGCAAACAGGTTTAACGATGAACAGCCGCTGGCAGAAGCGCCGCAAGAAGAACGTGGTTTTTTAAGTGCTGCGTTTGCAGGCGGTAAAGCCGGAGCGGCTGGTGTGCTTGGCGGGCAGGCTGACCTTGCGGAAACCTTTATTGGTGTAGGTGGAGATGTAGGAGATTATCTGAATGATGTTGCCCGGAGCAATGCTCGCAAGAAAGAATATACTATTGCCGAGATGCTTCCTTTCGCCAGCGATTATTGGACAAATCCGGAAGGTGCAGCTTATGATGTTGGCAGTCAGGTAGGTTCTATGGCTGCACTTGGTGGTGAGGCAGCGGCAGCAAGTGCTGCTTTAAGTGCTGCTGGCGTTGGCGGTGCAAGTGCATTGGCATCTACCGCCGCAGCTAAAGCCGCGCAAATGGGTCTGCCTTGGTTATCTAAAGTTTTAAACAGCAAAGCCGGTGTTGCAATGGTAGGCAATATGCTTACTACGCCGTTTGAGGCAGGTTCTGAGGCGGGCAGTACGGCGCGAACCGTAAAGGAAGAAGGAGGAAGTACGGACGAAGCCCAAGCCGCAGCAGGAAAGAACTTTGGTGTGCAAATGGGGCTTTTGGCAATGACCAACTCGCTTGAATCTATGGGCTTAGGTGGACTAATTGCCGAAGCAGGCGGCAAAAAGGCCTTTACTAAAACACTGGCAGGTATTTTTGGTAATGCTGCACAGCAAATGTACGAAGAAGGCGCTCAGACCAGTGCCGATGAATTTGCGCGCGGTAAGCAAACTATTGCCAATGTGTTTAATCCGGCAGGATGGAGTGATGATGCTTGGAACGCTGCCGGTGCCGGCGCAGTTGGCGGTATGGTTATTGGCGGTGGTGCGCGTGCAGCAGGCAGCATTTTAAACCGAAATGGCGAGCTTGCAACAGCCGATAACTTTGGCGAAAAGTCCGTTGACGAAGCAATAGAAGAAAGTAGTGCGAAAGAAGAAACGCCAGTTCAAGAAATGCCAGCGCAGGCTGAGGGCGTAGATGGCAAGGAAGCCTTCATTGCCGCAATAAGCGGGCAGGAAAGCGGCGGAGATTATAATGCTGTAAATGGACGCACTGGCGCGGCAGGAAAGTATCAGATTATGCCTGAAAACTGGCCTGCGTGGGCAGAAGAAGCCGGAATTGGTGCTGATGCCGAGATGACACCGGAAAATCAGGAAATTGTAGCACGCTTTAAACTTGGTCAATATTATGACAAGTACGGAGCAAGGGATGCTGCAATAGCTTGGTATGGCGGCGAGGGTGCCATCAATTACAGCGATGAAGCTAAAAACCGCAAGCAAGGGAATGGCGATGAACCAAGCATTAACGAGTATGCTGACAGTGTATTGGCACGCATGGGCGAAGCAGGGCAAACCACTGACCGCAGCACAACCGATTATGATGCGGTCCGCGATTACCTTAAAAACGAACTGGACACCTTAGAAGCTGGTGAAGAATATAATGCAGTGGATGAGGCTTTGAACGGTGGTAGCCGCGAAGATGTTATTTCCCTTGCCATTAAACGTGGCTTTGGCAAGAAAGAACAGGAAGCACAGCAGACGGAGAGTACAGAAGAACCGCAGGTACGAGAAACGCAAGAGCCTGCCGATGTCATTGGTGATGCTGCTGATAATGTGCGTAGTGTTACGCAGAAGGTGGCACAAAATGGCGGTCATCCTGAGTTCAATAAACCTGCTCAAACTGAAACTATCGAAACTCCTGCTGTTGATAACGTGGAACACACACCGCAAACTACGGTTGAGAATCAAATTGTAGATACACAGAAACGCCTTAAAGCAATCGCGCAGCGTGGCGAGGCTAAAGGTGTAAAACTTAATGCAGAAAGCCTTGCTGTTTTGGATGAAGCGGCAACTACCGGCGATGTAAACCGAATAATAGAGGTTGCCCGCCGTTTTGATGTACCGATTAAACGCGAATTGCGCGATTATGCTAAGCAACAGCGTGAAGCAGCAAAAGGCAGTGAAGCACAGAACGGACAGCAAACAGAGCAGTTTAACCCTAATCCTGTTCCAGATGCAAACAATACGCAGCCTGCACAGCAGCCGCAGCAGTCTCAAACCGAGCATCTCGGCGAAGGAACGCAGATGCCTTCTGTCCCTCAGAACACTTTTGAACAGGTACGCGGAGAACTTAACGATGCTATTGGCAAGTTTAACTCTAAATTAAGTAAATCTGGCAAGCGCTCAGTTGTATCTGATATTTTAAATAAGGCTTTGCGCGATGGTAAAATTAACCCCAAACAAATGGCAGACCTTAAAAACGAGGGCTTTGCTTTAATTGATAATCCGCAGCAGAATGATGTTCCGAAACCGCCAAAAACGCAAAAGGATATTACTGGTAAGGTCGAATCGGTTGAGCGCGTAAGAGAATCTGTCAATAAAATAGTTGCTGATGTAAAGGCTGGCAAACGCAAAAGCACTGCGTTGAAAGATGTTGCCAACTTGCTTAATCAGGCTAAGTCTGACCGCACTATTTCGCCGATGGATTATGACGAAATTTACAATGCTGCGAAAGAAGAAATGCGGCGTGTGCGCCAGATAGAAAAAAGTAAAGTGCCTAACGATGCTGAGGCAACAATCAATAAGGATGAATCTAACAGCAAACAGGAGGAACAAAGTGGCAGTAGTAATAAGAAGGGGCAGCGCAAGAAAACCGAGCAAAGTAACGCTGTACAACGAAAAGAGAGTGAAAGCTCTGCCGAAAGCGAAAGCGGCAAAAATAACAACCAAGAAACCGACACAGTTGAAGAAGTAACCGCAGAAAAAGATAGCTGGGAAGCCGGTACTGATGCGCTGCTCGGCAATTTTGCGGATGATTTTAATAAGTTAATGGCAGAAGCAAACCGCCCGCGTCGAACGAGAAATCGCAGAATGCAGGAAGATGCCGAGATAGAAACAGCTATCCGCAATGAAGAATTGAGTGAAGAAGCCAAAGAGTCGCAGCAGTCTGCCGAGGCAGTAGATTCTTTCATTGAGAGTCTTGAAAAACCGCAACAGAAGGCTGCTATAAAGAAATACTTTAAAAACAAACCCGACCGCAAGGACTTTTGTGCTGATGTTATCGCAAAGAACCCGAAGGTAACTGTGCGCGAGCGTATTAGCGCAAACGGCAGGGACAATAGCCTGTATAATGTTGTTTATGATGGCATAGAACTGCCAGAGAAAATCAGCAAAATAGAGGCGCAGGTTATTTCCGGAACGGCTAAGGTTAAAATTGAGAAAGAAATTCTTAAACCAAAAACCGAAACAAAAGCTCCTGCTAAGTCCAAATACATTGCGGAAATTCCGAAGTCCGCGGTGCAGGACTTTTTGAACGAAATAGAAGCAGAACAAGGCCCGAAAGCTGCAAGAGAATATCTTGATGTGCTTAAACAACCCAGCGGGGATAAAGGGTTGACTTGGGCTAAGAGCATCCGCAACGGTGTATTTAAAGATTTGCAACGCAGAGGCGGTATAAACGAGAGTGAATATTATGAAAACAACTTGTTTGGCAAGGTAAAATATGACAGTCCACAAGACCTTTTGTATAATTACCTTTGGAGCAAATACGGAGAAAGCGTAAAAGTAACTACTCGTGGCAATTATGATACCGGCAATGACTTTAACCTTTCTGAACAGGAAATGCTGGAAGAAATTAAGAAAGCTATCGGCAAGGATGCTACGGACGAGCAGGCAAAGCGTGTGTTAGATTATGCACAAAGCACTTTGCCGCCAAACGTGAACCTTGATGAGCTGCCTTTTGGAGAGATTAAAAGGCTTGCGGCAGAGGCTTTAAAAGCCAGACCGGCAGAAGACAGGATTGTGCGCAGTGCAGGTGTGGCTGTAAGCGACCAAGACTTAGAAGCACTTATTGCAAAAGCTAATGCAAAACTGGATGAAACTAACGGCGGGCAGTATCAGATTGCAGGCACATGGGCAGAAAACGCTGACATTGATGCTCGTAGCAATGCTGAAAAAATGCTTAAACAGGGCAGACCGCTGCGGGAAGTATTTGAACAAACAGGTTGGTTTAGAGGGCGCGATGGCAAGTGGCGATTTTATATTCCTGATAGGCTTGACCTTGTAGATTACAGCAAGTTTAAATATAATCATGCCAAGCTGGCCGACCTTTATCCAAATGACCAGCTTTTTAAGGCTTATCCGTGGCTGCAAGATATTGATGTATACCGTGATGAAAATTTAAAAGCGCTTGGTGCAAGCAACGTAGATATGCACAGCATACGCCTGTCGGCAGATTTAGTTGATGGCAAAATTGCGAACCCGGATACTAAAGACTCTCGCACAACTTTGATTCATGAAATTCAACACCACATCCAAGCGTTTGAGCATCATGCAGCAGGTGGTTCGCCGGCGACCGTTAGAAAAGTTATCGAAAATAAGATAGCCGAAATTGAGAAACGGTACGGTGCGTATAACAGAGCTGTTGATGGTTTAGAAAATATGCGCAGGCAGGGTGTAGACGAAAGCATCCTTACAGGCTTGGAAAACAGCATCAAGGAATATGAACGCAAAAACTTGGCTACCCCACAAGCCAAAGCAAAAATGCGCCAACGCTTACTTGAAGCTGCTAATTTGCGGGAATATTTGCGCAAATACGATGACAATGAACTTTATAATCGTTTATACGGCGAGAGAGAAGCTATTAGAACAGAGTATGCAGCGTTGAACGAGAAAAGCGCTACAAACGCAAATTCGATTGAACAAAAAAGAGCTGCAATGGCAAATGTTCGCGCAGAGATACTCGCAGAGTTAGATAAGAACAGCGGAGTATACGAAAAAGATGTTATAGTAGTTTATAATGATGAAAAAGCTCGCGCGCTACAAATGAGTTTGCGCGGCGGTAACAAGCTGGATAATTTCAGTGCTGAACTTTTAGGCAGCTTAATTGAAGTTGGCGATGCACTTATTCGCCGTGGTTTTGATACCGCAGGTTCTTTCCGTAACGCTATGATTAGTACCTTTAGGCAAAATGCAGAGCGCGTAAGACCTTTGCTGGATAGCATTTGGGAGTTCTTGCGCAAGTTGCCAAGAGAAGTTGCAGTTAAGAGCAAGGAAATGCTGCAAGCGCTGAATATTGCTGGGCGTGCTTTTAACGGTGACATTAGCAGCAGCAAAATGAAGTCGATGTTGAAAACTGGCATGCCCGATTTATACAATAGCATAAAAGACTATATTGATGCTGCTTTTGCCGCTATTAGGCGCTACCCTCGTCAAAATGAGCGTGGTATGGTACAATTAAATCAGGAAAACGAAGGAGGGGACGTAAATGAGCATGTTCGAGTGGCCGGAACCGATGCTGAAAGCGGTAATAGCGGAAGGGTTGGAGAGCCTTTGGAAAGAGGCTCTGGAACTCCCGACGGCAGAAGCACGGAACAAGGCAAAACAGAAAATATTGAAGAAATACGAAGATATAATGGGGAACACTCCGACAGCACAGACAGTAGCTCGTCTGTACGTCGAGGCGGGACCGATACTCGCGGAACACAGGGCAATCAGCAGGGCGGCATCCAAGATGCCGCAAATCCGCAACGTGGCACCAGAGGTATTGACGCCGGAGGAAGCGGCAGAGCTGATGATACACGAAACGTTGGCTCCGGCAGAAGAATGGTTGCCGATTCTAAGGCACGAGTTGCGAATGGGAATGGAAATGCGCAACGCGAAGAACAAACTTCACGCGGCGTGGATAGACCCGAAGACAATTCCAGTACATTACGAAGAATAAATATCCCAATAGAGGCAGGAAACGCCGAGAATGTGCGGCGTACCCTGCCTTTGTTATTTAAGGAGCAGCAGGACGATGTTGTAAAAACCGAGCGCCGTATGTTTAAAGACAACGGCAAAGGGATGCTGATTGCCAACGGTACTGGCACAGGCAAAACCCTAACCGGGCTTGGTGTGGTAAAACGCTTTTTAATGCAGGGCAAACGCAACGTGTTAATTGTAGTGCCGACCAGCGACATTGCAAACAACTGGATAACAGAGGGCGCACGCCTTGATATTGACGGCATGGAAAAGATTACCACAAATAAGCATACGCCAAATGACATCAACATTATTACCTACGCCAGCCTACAAAAGAACAGGCATATTGTAGATAACAAATGGGACTTGATTGTTTGTGACGAAAGCCACAACCTTGCATTAGGTGCTGAATCAACAGAAGAAAGTCCCAGTAATGCAGTGTTGGCTTTGCGTGCGATTATTGGTCACGAACGCGGCTTTGATGGCTGGATGATGCTTAAACACGGCGAAGTTATGCGCAATGTCGAAAAAATTGGCGTAAAAGCCAGACAGTTACATAATCAAGTTATCGAAAAGCGTAGCCGCGGAGAAAAGGCAGATGACTTGCAGGCACTGGCGGCAGAAGAAAACGCCAGATACCGTGATGGTTTAAAACATATCGAAAAGCTGAAAGAAAAGGAAAAGCCGCTGTTTGGAAAATACCGCAAGGAAAACAGCAGCAAAGTGCTGATGCTTTCGGCAACGCCGTTTAGTTACAGTGGCGACATTTATGCTGCCGAAGGCATCCTGTTTAATTACAGCGATTATGACACCGACTACCGTGGTTATATGGTCGAACGCTTTGGTTACGATATTACTGAAAGCGGCAAGCTGAAAGCGCCGAAGGGCAGCAATACAACTAATGAAGTGACTTTTCACGATGAACTTGTTGCGAACGGCGCGATGACGAACCGCCGCCTTGTTGTAGACAAAGACTACAACCGCAAGTTTGTGCAGGTTGCGGCTGGTGTTGGCGATGATATTGACCGTGGCTTTGATGTGCTGAGTGATGCCCGCAACGGTTTCACCACTTCTGGCTTTACGGAATATATGACCAAACGCTTTGATTATCAGACCAAGAAGCGTATTTTGGAGGCTGTTAAAGCTGAGGCTGCCGTGCCTATGATTAAAGAATACATTAGACAGGGCAAAAAGGTTGTTCTGTTCCACGATACCAAAATCGACACACCGCTGCGCCATCCGTTTCGTATTGAACGCGCAGAGTTGGAAAGCATGACTCCTGAAATGCAGGAAGAATATAAACGCTTTGCCAGAGAAAATCCGAAGCTGATTAACTTGGATTTCGGACAGCTTAAACCTACATTGGAAGTAATGAAAAGCGCCTTTGGTGCTGATGTGCTGACGATTAACGGCGCAGTAAGTAAAACCAAAAAGGCAGAGGCTGTGCGTATTTTTAACAGCGATGATTACGTTAACAACGGACGTGATGACAGCACGGATGGCAACCTGATTGTGTTGACGGTGGATGCTGGCAAAGAAGGTATAAGCCTGCATGATACCTCTGGCGAGCATCAGCGTGTGTTGATTAATCTTGGTATGCCCACCAAACCTACTGATGCCATCCAAATGGAAGGGCGCATTTACCGCGTAGGTCAGGCAACCAACGCTATGTTCCGCTACTTAGCTACCGGCACGAAGATGGAAAAACGCGCTTTTATGGAACGTATTGCATCGCGTAGCCGCAGTGCTGAAAATATGGCGCTTGGTAAAGAAGCAAGGGAACTTGATGCGACTTTTGCAGACGGATTTATGGAAGCAATGGACTTACGCACTGCTAAGTTTGATGTAACAAAGGATGTTGCCGATAGTGGCGGAAAGGCGCAAGATGGCCGCAGTGCAAGCAGCATTATAAGCGATATGCGTGCAAGAGAAATTAATGACGATTATTTGCGCGCTAAGATTGATGAAATAGACGAAGCACGCAAGACGGAACGCGATGAAAAAATAAGACGTGAGATGCTTACGGCGCAGAACGAAGGGCGCTTTGTGGCAAAACTTAAAGATGCCTTTAAATCTCAAAAGGTAACGAAGGCCGCTGACGGCGTGTATGTCGTGCAGCTTCCGATACCACGCAATGTATGGATTGACCTTAACACCGCACAGGCAGAGGTACTTGGCAACATGAGCGATGTTGAGAAAAAACGCCTTAAAACCGCGGCAGATGTACGCACCAGCGGCTTTGTTATAAAAGGCTACTATGAAAGCCGCGGCTACTTGGAAGAAGCAGGCGGAATGGTAGATGTTATCCATCTTACCGAAGCGGCTGATAATGGCACCTTGCACCACGAGATGTTTCACTTCGTACATAATGCGCTTTTGACTACCGAGGAAAAGAAGTGGTTGGCTGACCGTTACCTTAATAAGCTGCAAAAAGAACTTGGCAAGGAAGCCTTTGAAAGCATGAGTTCGGCAGACCGTTTAAATCGTGTGTATGAAATGGAAGCCGAAGATTATCGCATGTTTACTGAGAAACAGCAGGCACCGAAAGGACCGCTGGAAAACTTGATGAACCGTTTTAAAAACTTCGTAGCACAGATTGCCGATGCTATCGGCATACATACGCCTTATGGTTTGTACCTGCAAGTGCGTAGCGGCAAGCTGTATACTCGCGGAGTAGCACGCAATACGGCGCGAAAATACGAAGCGCAAGCACAGGCTGGGGCAGCGCAGGAGAAAGTAGGGCTGCAAATTCTGCAAGTTACAGAACGCCCAGATGGAACGGCGCAATTTTCTATTGCCGAAGATGGCAGTATCGAAGGGAAGCGTACCAAGGACGATATTGCAGCAACCTTGGCAGCAGCAAACGAACGTGCAGAAAAGAACGCCGAAGATGCTGGCATTATTGTTAAAAAGAAAGAAAAAACTCCACAGGAAAAGAAAGGCGAAGGCCCTGTTTACTTCAAGGAGTGGCTTTCTTCGCCTTCGCGCATTGCGGAGAAATACCCTGTGTTCAAATCCTTCTATAACATCTTTAAACGCGCGCAAGACTTACAGGAAAAACTGCGTAATCGTTGGAACAAGAACTTCAATAATGCCTTGGGGCATTTAAAAACCCAAGAGGAATTGGACGAATACTTGGATTTACAGGTTGCGGGTGAAATGGAGCAAAAGGAATACACTGCCAAAGAGCTTTTGGCTGATGGTTACAGTGAAAATGTAGTAAAAGCATATACACAGACCCGGCAGTTAATCCGTAACATTTGGAAAGCAGTAAATGATGCCCACCGTGGTCTGAAAACATACAATGATAAGGTTTCTTCCAAGGACTTGCGTCGCTTGATGAACGATAAGTTTGTCGAAAACCTTGTTGTTAAAGATATTGTAAGCGGCAAGTTTGTGCCGGCAAATAAACTTAAGATTGTGCCGGGGCCTGAATACGAAGTGCGTTACGAAAAAGGCAAAGTGTATAAGAGTACCAAGCCGGAAGCAATGAGCGAAGCACAGCTTAAAGAACTGCGCAACAGTCCATACGCCAAGGTTATAAGCGCCAAGTCCGTTGATTTTTACGGCGGGGCACTGCGTTATTACGAAGTGACCGTGGAACGTGTAACGCCGCCGATTGGCAAAATCACAGGCTACCTGCCGCACATGTTTGAACAGTGGATGGTGATGGTTGAAACAGAGGAAGGTATGCAGCCTATTGGCAGTGGCACAACTTTAAAGGCCGCCTATAAAGAAGCGGAGAGATTCCAAAGTGCCAACCCGAATCTGCGGATTTATGTCGAACCAAAAGTATTTGATGCCAACACCTATATGGGCGATGGCGATGCAGCATCCGATGCCAAATTTAACGGAAGTGATGCTGTTATTGTGAGCGATGCTGATTATATTAGGCTTACAAGAGCGATTGTTGAAAACAGCAGAATGAGTGTTGCAGAAGCGCAAGCGGCATTAGACGGCGCAACACGGCGCAGTTCACGCAACAGATTTTTCGGTTCCCTGCGGCACAGGAAAGGTCGTACCGGTTATAACACTGATGTTATTGGTACGTTGGGGAGGTATATTACCCAATCGTCCCGCTACTGCGCTATGCAGCCCGCAAAAACAGCAGCCATTCCGCTGTATGAACGCACTTTCAAGAAAAGTTATGAGGAAAAAACTCGCAGCCCGATGGAAGACCTCATCCAAGATTACATCCGTTATAATAACGGCACGCCGACAAAATGGGAAAAGCAGCTAAATGACTGGCTAAACAGTATGACTTGGTGGAGTGAGAACTTACAGGCTACTTACGGCGACCGTGCGGCACTTGCGCTTACTAACAAAGTAAATGCTCAGGTTAGTAAGGCGAAACTGGGTTTTCTTAACGTATCTTCTGCCATTGTTAATATGTCTCAGCTTATGAATACCATAGGCTTGATTGGTTTTGAGGCAACTGGCAACGGCATTGCGGCAATGAAGCGTATGAATACACGCGATAAGCGTGTTATTATTGAGACCGGTGTAACAGGTAATGTGTCAATGGACACCGTAGGTGGTTTTACTGGAAACCGCACAAAGGGCAGTGATTGGCGCAAAAAACGTGCGACTACGCCGCTGGGCACCTTCTTCCGCGCCTACAACGATATTGCTGATAAGTCGATGGTGCTGTTTAAGAAAACCGATACCATTACTCGAATGGTTACAACGCTTGGAGCTTACTATGAAGGCATTAACAGGGGTATGAGTCACAAACAAGCAATCGCATTTGCCAATGAGGTAAATATCAAAGCAAACTTTGACTATGGTGCCGCTGATGCGCCGGGTATGTTCCGAAAATTATCGGGTACTGTGATTGGGGACCTTGCTTTAATGTTTCGCAAATATCCAATTAAAGAATTGGAAATGATGGCAGAACTTGCTCCGTGGAGCAAACGTTCTACGAGAGCGCAGAAAGCAAGGTTCTGGGGAACATACTTTATGCTTGCTGGATTATTGGGCTTCCCCGGAGCTGATTACCTTGATGATTGGCTGAAAGAATGGCTTGGATATAAGCCTTCGGTGCTTGCTAAGGCTTGGCTGTTTAAAAACTTTGGGGATAATCCATTTACTCGTTCTGTGGTTTATGGTATAGCAGGTGGCACTGTCGGCGTAGATGTATCGCGGCGAGTTGGTCTTGCTGATGTAATTCCGAATGAAGCAAGCATTTGGGCTAATCTTTCTGGCCCAACAGGAAGCACGATTGCACAGCTTATACAGGCCGCCGCATCCGGCGAAGGCACGGCTATTATAAAAGCATGGTCGCCTGCACTTGGACATACATTGGAAGCGGTACAAGGCTACCGAATCAACACCAGAGGGCAGATTGCCGCAAGGTACGAAGGGCTTGACCGTGCGCTTAAACTTGCCGGGTTCCGTCCGGTGGAAGAAGCTATTACCACCGATATGCAGTCGGCGGTATATGCAGAGCGCACCCGCACCAAGGATGCCAAAGCCAAAGTTTTGCGGGATATGGCTGAAAAGCGTGTGAACGGCGAGCAGCTCGATAGAGATGACTATGAGCTTATGCGCGAGCACAAGATAACTGGCGAGCAGCTCCAAAATGCGGTGCGCAAAATGCAAATGACAAACAAGGAACGTATCAAGTCGAGCCTTACAAAAAGTGATAAGCGCTTTGCTAAAGATACGCCGCTTGATGAATAAGCTGGGGGAGCAGCGCCGTAGAGCTGCTTAAATAAATAAGAGGACAGAAAATTTATTCTGTCCTCTTTTATTTTTGCGAAATGGAGAGTGAAAAAATGGCAATCGAAAAAATTACTGAACTGCCGGAACCTTTAACAGAACTTGAATGTTTGCTGTACTACATTGCAACTGGAGAGGTTCCAACCTGCATGATTGAAAGACCGACCAATAAAGTGCAGATGTATATGCGCTATATTGCTGAAAACGGTATTGCCGCAGGTGGTGGTGAGATTACGGCCCCAACTATTAAAATTGGTACTGTTACTACCGGCGAAGCAGGAAGTTCGGCGGCAGCAGAAATTATTGCTAATGGCGCCGAATATGCGTTAAACCTGACCATTCCGAAGGGTGATACTGGCGCAACGGGTGCCGCTGGTAAGAATGGAGCAGCAGCTACTATTAAAATTGGCACCGTGACAACCGGCGAGGCGGGCGGCAAAGCATCTGTAACCAACAGCGGAACTGCAAATGCAGCGGTGTTTGACTTTGTTGTCCCACAGGGCGCGACTGGTGCAGCGGGCAGTCCGGGAACTCCGGGTGCTAACGGCGCACCGGGTAAAGACGGCGCACAAATTACTGCGCTGACCATTAACCTTGATAATACGGCTAATGCAGTAAGTGGTACAGCTACTTTAAGCGACCAGTCTACTGCTAATATTACTGGTACAATTACTCCTGCGGCAGCAGGTTAATGTTTTAAAGGCGGTGCTATTTTGGATATTGACGTAATGGGCGCGCTTTTTAGTGTAGCGACTTTTTGCTGTGTTTGGCTTTTTAATAAACCTCATAAAGTTGAAATGGAATCAATGCGGCATAACTGGGAGATA
The DNA here is from genome assembly GCA_905207485.1 of uncultured Phascolarctobacterium sp. Lineage (GTDB taxonomy): Bacteria > Bacillota > Negativicutes > Acidaminococcales > Acidaminococcaceae > Fusicatenibacter_A. The sequence goes on along the minus strand of CAJLLL010000035.1, from coordinate 2,214 downwards.
GAGGTACGCGCATTGCGTGGCAGTCTTGATAAAGTAAGTGAAGGCTTTAACAAACTATCTGACGAGTTGCAGGCAAGCCGGGAAGACAGAGCAGCAATGAATGAAAAAATTAAAACGTTGTTCGTTGAATTGAAGGAAGTAAAACAAGAGACGGAAACTTTGCGTACAACGATGATAGAGTGCCGCCGAGGTGATACAACTTGCTCGAAAAAATAAAGAAAGCATTAAATTCTTTAATAACAAAATTACCTGAATTAGAAGTAGCCAAAGGCAATGTGTGGATTGTACATTTGGCAATACTACTACTTTTCGGCAGTATAGTGCTGTATATTGGAACTTGGATATGGATGTGCTTCTGGACTGGCAACGCCGGGTTAAAGGAGTTACAGGATATTATAGTTGTCTTGTGCGGAGCGCCGTTTATTGCGGCGCTTTGTTACTTATCCAAAAGCGCTGTTGACACAAACGGCGATGGCATTAGTGACATATTAACAGAGGAGGATAAGAATGTCGCAAAAACGCATAACCCTTGATGAATTGCGAGCAATAGCCCGCGCAGCCAAAAATAAAATCGACCATATTTATCTGCACTGGACTGCCGGCAATTATCATCAGTTTAGTGATGACTACCATCTTTGTATAGATGAAGATGGTGCTATTATTGCAACTACCGATGACCTTGCAGAATTGAAAGAACATACTTGGCGGCGCAATAGCGATGCAATAGGCGTAGCAATGTGCTGCTGCGCCGGAGCGGTAGCATATTCAGCAGATAATATCGACTATGGCGACCAGCCGCCGACTGTTGCGCAAATTGATAGTATGGCGCAGGTTGTTGCTGTACTGTGTGAGGAACTTGGGCTTGCTATTAATAGCAACATCGTTATGACTCACTGTGAGGCAGCAGAGCTTGACGATTACGGTCCCAGCACCACATGCGAAAGATGGGATTTATGGTCGCTTCCTGACCTTCCGGGTGATGGACAACTTAAACCGGGTGGAGATGTTGTCAGAGGCAAAGCAATCTGGTGGCAGCACAATGGATTGTAATATCTTTAAGTAAAAGTAATGTTCCCGACATTAATGTCGGGAACATAGGGGGAACGTTATGGTTACAGCAAGTTAAGATTGCAAAAATGGAAATTTTGTAAAGTATACTTATAATATTTTACAGGAAAAATGAAAATATGGGGGTGAAAACATGGAAACTTTGAAATTGATTGCCGGTGATAAATTCTTTTGGCTCGGAGTTATCATCGGATTTGCACTCGGAGCAATGCACAACTGGTTCGGCCTGTAATTTAGGCTAAAAGCAAGAAAAAAACGCCTTTCTATTTGGAGTGTAGGCTTGTTTTGAAATGAGACGAATGTAATTCGTCACGTAATATATTAAAACAGCTTACACGCCAAATATGGCGGTAATTTAAGACTTTTAATCTGCAAAAATATAAAATTAATCAACACGAATATCGTATTCGTAACTTCACGAAGATGATAAGAGGAAATTATGAAAAATGACACGAAAAAACCTAATAATCGCAATCGCTTTCATATTGTTATCGTTATTATATTGCTGCTGGCCGGTTTTAGTTTCGCGTTGCGAAGCTGCGGAACCGGAGAAGGTTTACACAATTACAGCGACCGAGCTGACGAACTTAGAGGTCGAATTACAGAGAGCACAGAAAGCAATAAGCGCCTCCAAGACGAGCTCGGAAGCGCTGAAAGAACAGTTGATAAAATTGAAACAAGCATTGAGCGAAGCGCAGAAGCAGTCACAGGAGCTGAAACTGCAACTGCAAGCATCGAGAATAACCTTGGAACAGCAGCAGACGCAATTAGCTCATGCCAACAAATCATTAGAAATATTAAACAAAGAAATGAAAAATGAACGCAGGGAACTCGAACGCCAACGCAACATAGCTTATATTATAGCAGCGGTATGCCTATGCAAAGTTTTAAGGTAAAAAAGATAGTAAAAAGGTGCGGTTGTCCCCGCGTTGTCCCCAAAGAGTAACGGTCTTTTGTCCCCGAGGGAAAATAGAAAAGGCGCAGAACCAGTCTGCGCCTTGATTTTGCTTGGCAGGGGCAGTAGGAATCGAACCCACAACCAACGGTTTTGGAGACCGCTACTCTACCAGTTGAGCTATACCCCTAAAAAAATGGAGCGGAAAACGAGATTCGAACTCGCGACCCCCTCCTTGGCAAGGAGGTGCT
>CAJLLL010000034.1 GCA_905207485.1 uncultured Phascolarctobacterium sp. | reverse complement strand
CATAGGTTATTAAAATATCCACGCCTTCCGCAGCAGCCATTTCACCAACTTCTGTATGTGCAGAAACGGAAAGTTGTCCCAGTTCCAGCATATCGGCAAGCACAGCAACTGCCCTGCCGCCTTTAGCTGTTTTTACGGCGTGCAATGTTTTAAGCGCACTTGCCATAGAAGCAGGGCTGGCGTTATAAGCATCGTTAATAACAGTTACAGCACCAAGCTGTATAATTTCCTGGCGTTTGCCTGTAAGTTTTACATTCTTTAATGCCAGCTTAACCTGTGCTAACGCAACGTTAAAAGTTACTGCTGCCGCAATAGCTGCCAAAGCATTATACACATTATGCTCACCAAGCAAAGGCAATTCTATATGCTCACGTTCTCCGGTTTTGGTGCACACGCAGTCAAATTCACTGCCAACAGCATTCAGCATTATGTTTTCAGCATATACATCCGCTTTTTTACCGCAGCCGTAAGTTACTGCCTGCGCAGCAGTTTTTTCTGCCATCCGGCATACAAATTTATCGTCAGCATTAAGTACTGCAAATTGTTGTTCTGTTAAACCTTCAACAATTTCGCCTTTGGCTTTAGCAATATTTTCCATACTGCCCAAAAGCTCCATATGTGTTTCGCCTACATTGGTCACAACAGCAACATCAGGGCTTGCCAAACGGCAAAGTGCTTCAATCTGCCCTAAACCGCGCATTCCCATTTCCACAACGGCAATTTCCGTATCAGGAGTAATGTTCAGCAGTGTTTTGGGCAAACCTATTTCGTTATTAAAATTAGCCTCTGTTTTTACAACATTATATTTTTGTTCCAGGCAGGCGGCAATTAAATCTTTGGTAGAAGTTTTGCCATTAGAGCCTGTTATGGCAACAACCTTTAAGTTTAACTGCTTATCACGCCAGGCCTTTGCTATAAGCTGATAAGCTTTTAATGTATCGTCAACTTTAACCGCGATAGCATTTTGGGGCAAACCGGCAACATCATGGCTGATTACAACGCCTGCTGCACCAAGTTCCAGTGCTTTCAGGCAATAATTATGCCCGTCAAAATTTTCGCCGCTTAAAGCAACAAAAAGTTCACCTTTTTTTATGGTGCGGCTGTCAGTATTAATGCCGCTGAATTCTACATCAGGCACACATTGGCAGCTTCCGCCGGTTGCAGCCAGTATTTCCTGCAAATTAAGCATTTTATCACCTTTTATTCTGCCAGTATTCCTGCACCACTTCGCGGTCATCAAAGTGGATTGTTTCATGGCCGATAATCTGATAATTTTCATGTCCTTTGCCGGCAATCAGCACTACGTCATCAGCGGCAGCATGTTCCAGAGCATAGTCAATGGCTTCGCGCCTGTCACTTAAACGCACGCTTGTTTTGCCTGCCGGTATATCCTGCAATGCAGTTTCTATCTCATCAATAATCAGTTCCGGGTCTTCCGTGCGCGGGTTATCAGATGTTACAACAACGTTGTCTGCCAAATCAAGCGCTATTTTACCCATAATCGGGCGTTTTTTATTGTCGCGGTCGCCGCCGCAGCCAAATACTACCCAAAGTTTGCCTTTAGTAATACCGCGTGCGGTTTTCAGCACATTTTCCAATCCGTCCGGAGTATGGGCATAATCAACAATAACAGTATAAGGCTGTCCTGCTTCTACCAGTTGAAAACGTCCCGGCACACCGTCGAAACCGTTCAGAACATTCATAATAATTTCCGGCGCAATTTTTTCTGCCAGCATAGCGCCAACGGCAGACATTACGTTATATACATTAAATTCGCCGGTAATTTTCAGCACTAAATCCATATCACAGGCAGGCGTATGCAGCTTAAGCGCCATTTGTTTTGCCTGTACATCAAAACTTATAGGATAAATATCATAATCCTTGCTTTCGCCATAGGTAATTACCGGAGCTTTGGTACGTTCTGCAATAACTTTGCTGCTTGGGTCATCCATGTTCAGCACCGCAGTTTTACCTTCTTTATTACCGTCCGTTAAATGTTCAAACAGCAGGCTTTTGGCATCACGGTAATTTTCAAAGGTTTTATGGAAATCCAAATGGTCCTGCGTAATATTGGTCAGTACCGCCGTATCGTATTCAATACCGGCAACGCGTCCTAATGCCAGAGCATGGCTTGATACTTCCATAACAACATAATCGCAGCCGCACTGCTGCATTTTATACAAAGTTTTCTGCAAATCAACAACATCCGGCGTTGTATTGTGTGATACCGTTTCTTCATCTTCTATCATAATATTGATAGTGCCAATCATGCCAACTTTATAACCAGCTTTACGCAGAATAAGGCGGATAATATTAGTAGTAGTTGTTTTGCCGTTAGTTCCGGTAACGCCAATCATGCGCATTTTTTTGCCGGGATAATCAAAAAAATAAGGGGTCACTAATTCCATGGCCCTTCTTGTATCACTAACTTTAACCAGCGTCATACCTGCGGGGCAATCCACATCATCTTCAACAATCGCCGCCACAGCGCCTTTCTCGCCTGCCTGTTTTAAAAATTTATGCCCGTCCACCGTTGCGCCTTTCAGGCAGATGAACAAACTTCCCGGAACAACAACACGGGAATCGGCAGTTATATCGGTAATGGTTTTGCCTGCTTCGCCCATAACTTCAGCATTAGGCAGCAATTTCAGCAAATCCTGCAAATTCTTTTCCATCCGGATACCTCCAAAAGTGAAACGGCAGCCTTAATAGACTTAGGCTGCCTCCCATAAAATTTTATATTATTATACCATATATCGCAATAGAAGGCTATGATTTTTACTTAGCATAAGCATAACCATCGTAAGCAATTTTTCCTTTATCTGCTTTAACATAAATGTTATTGCGCGCCACCTGCATGCCAAGCTGCTTTTCGGCAATAGAGGTAATCCTTTCAGGCCCTTTAAGCTGCTCAACAACAATGCGTACTTCGCTGTTTTCCAGCATTAAAGCTGCTTCCTGCTGCTTTAATGCAACAAGTTCATTACTTTTGCTTATTAAACATTCACTGCGTACAACGCAGGCAAAATAAGTTGCCAGAATGATGCTTGCCACAACAAATACTCTGCGCCTTAACAGCTTGTAATTATGCTGTTTTGGTTTTTGAACGCGCACCGTCTGCTGGTTATTATATTGTTCTTCTTCATTTATTTCCCATGCATATTCATCATATTTTCTGGCTAACATGGCGCTTTCCTCCAAATATATAGTCAGCGCTTTTCGGCGTAACGCAATCTTGCACTGCGCGCACGCGGATTTTCTTCAACTTCCGCTGCCGAAGGCACAATATTCCCAACTTTTTTTAACTGCGGTTTTCTTCCGCATACACATACCGGAAACTGCGGCGGGCAAATGCATCCTTTAGCAAGCGATGCAAAAGTCTGTTTTATAATTCTGTCCTCTAACGAATGGAATGTTATAACGCCGATTCTGCCGCCCGGTTTAAGGCGTTCTACAGCATCTTCCATAGTTTTCTGCAAAATTCCCAGTTCATTATTTACTTCAATCCTCAGCGCCTGAAAAGTACGTTTTGCCGGATGCGGTCCGTCCATTCGCGCGCCTTTGGGTATTGCTTTTTTTATAATATCCACTAACTCAAAAGTAGTGGCAATATGTTTGTTTTTGCGTTCTGCCGCAATAAATTCGGCAATGCGTTTGCTCCAGCGTTCTTCGCCATAGCGGTGAATAATATCAGCTAAATCAGCTTCACTGTAATTATTTACAATATATTCAGCATTCAGTTTAGCGCTTTTATCCATACGCATATCCAAAGGGCCATCGTGCATATACGAAAACCCTCGTTCAGGCGTGTCCAACTGATAACTGGAAACACCCAAATCAAAAAATATGCCGTCAATTTTTTCTATGTTAAGGCTGTCAAGCACATTGGCGAAATCCTTAAAATTGCTTTTAACCGTTGCTATTTTGCATTTACACGGCGCTAAACGAATTTTAGATGCAGCAATAGCGTCTTCGTCCTGGTCTATGCCAATAAGCATGCCGTTTTCGTCAAGCTGCGAAGCAAAGCCGAAAGAATGCCCGGCGCCGCCCATCGTACAATCTACATAAATGCCGCTTTTATCGGTTATCAGCCATTTTACGCTTTCTTCAAGCAAAATGCTTGTATGTTTAAACTCATTTGCCATTTTAAATACCTATATTCATATCAGCAAGCTGTGCTGCAACAGCATCTGCATCTGCCGCATTGGCATCATTATATTCCTGCCAGCGTTCAGCAGACCATATTTCTGCCCTGCTGCCTACGCCAACAATAACAGCGTTTTTGTCAAGCCCTGCAAATTCACGCAGGTTAGCCGGCAAAAGCACTCGTCCCTGTTTGTCGCATTCTACTTCGGCAGCGCCGCTGAAGAAAAACCTTGCAAAAGTACGCGCATTGCTGTTAGTCATAGGCAAAGCATTAAGTTTTGCTTCCAGCTTGTGCCATTCTTCTTTATCATATACAAAAAGGCAGCCATCCAACCCTTTGGAAAGTATAAAATTGCCGCCAAGGTCATCGCGGAGTTTTGCGGGCATAAAGAGACGGCCTTTTGCGTCAATAGTATGTTGATATTCACCCATTAACATAATGGCATTCTCCTCCCTTTTTCCCCACTTTACACCATTATAACCCACTCAAAGTAAAAAAACAATAATTTTAGGCATATTAATGCAAATTTTTGCACATTAATGCATTGCCGCAAAGATTTTTAAACAAAGTTACCTTAAAGCAACTTTTCTTTTTGGCAAACTGTGGTATAATATAAAAGCCGAAGGGCAAAAAGTAAAATATTTTGCATTTATGCGTTAAGGAGGATTTTTTATATGCTTACCAAAGATACCGGTATCATTGATGCTGTTCAAAACCATCCAGAAATTTTAGAAGTATTTGCTGAATACGGTCTTGGCTGCGTAGGCTGCATGGCTTCCCACTTTGAAAGCATCGGCCAAGGCGCTGCTGCACATGGCATTGATGTTGATGCTTTTATTGCCGACTGCAACAAAGCAATTGAAGCTGCAAAAAAATAAAACCGCAGCTTGAACTACGGTTCTTTAAAACTTTAATAAAATTTTTAAACAGCAGGTTTGCTTTTTCAGCAAACCTGTTTTTTATTTTACTTTTAAACAATCAACATATATACCGGCAGGATTTTATTTTTATCTGCCGAAACTTTAAATTAAACATCAATAAATTTACACAGCATGGGAAGTGATTGGTTATGCAGCAGTTTTTCAGTAAATTACAGCTTACCAAAAAGCAGAAGTATATTGCCGCTGCCGTTATTGCCGCAGGGCTCGTTTACCACTTTGCCGGAGCTGTTATCAATAAAACGCAGCCGGCAGAATCAATTCCTTATGTACGTACTGTAATCGCCGGTACGGAAACAACGCAGAGTTATCTCGTTTATCCGGGCGAAGTGCGCGGACGTTATGAAAGTAATCTGGCCTTTCAGGTAAGCGGCAAAATTATCAGCCGCAACGTAAATTTAGGTGACACCGTACAGACCGGCGATGTTTTAATGGAGATTGACCCGCGCGATGTTGAAGAAAGTGTTAATGCGGCCCGTGCCGGGCTTGCTTCTGCAAACGCCAATTTCCTCCTTGCCAGCGACAATGAAAAACGTTACCGCGCGCTGCTTGCAAGCGGCGCCGTAAGCCAGGCAGTATATGACCAGTATAATACGCAGCTTAAAGCTGCCCAATCAACTCTCGAACAGGCAGAAGCACAAATGCAGTCTGCGCTGAACCAGCTTAATTATACACACCTTACAGCAGGGCATGATGGCGTAATATCTTCCATCAGCGGTGAAGTCGGACAGGTTGCCGCAGCCGGTACTCCTGTAATAACGCTTGTCCGCAAAGGCGAAAAAGAAGTACGCATTTACATACCCGAAAACAATTTATCTGATATTTCAACCGGCCAAAGTGCGCAAATTACATTTTGGGCGCTGCCCGACGTTACCGTCAGCGGGCACATACGCGAAATCGCACCCATGGCAGATCCAATAACACGCACTTACCAGGTTTGCGTGGCAATCGAAAATATGCCGCCGCAAGTACAGCTTGGCATGACGGCGAAAGTACATTTTAATGACGGCAGCGAAAACATGCTTATCCTGCCTAAAGCAGCCATTTACCAAACAGATGATATTCCGCAGGTTTGGATTGTAAAAAATAACCATGTCGAACTTGTTCCGGTAGAAATTGCCGGTTATGAAAATAACAGCATTATTATTAAAAGCGGCGTGCAAAACGGCGATGTTATAGTTACCGGCGGCGCATCCAAACTTACTCAGGGACAGGAAGTACGCTTGGAAGGTGATGCGCAATGAAAAAAGGCAACCTCGCATCGTGGAGCATTACGCACCGGCAGATAATTTACTTTTTTATGTTTTTATGCCTTGTAGCAGGCATTTACAGTTATAACACCTTAGGCCGTGCGGAAGACCCAAGTTTTACCGTTAAGCAAATGGTAATTTCGGCAGCATGGCCCGGCGCGACTGCGCAGGAAATGGAAGAGCAGGTTGCCGATAAACTTGAAAAACAGGCGCAGGCTTCCAGCGATATTGATTATATCACCAGCTATTCACGTCCCGGAATTTGCGTTGTCAACGTATATTTGAAAGAGGATGCCGATAAAGAAGACGTGCGCCCGCACTGGCTGGAACTGCGCAATATGATTAACGACATTAAAGACGACCTGCCGCAAGGCGTGTACGGTCCGTATTTTAATGACCGTTTTGATGATGTTTACGGCAATATTTACGCGCTTACTTCCGATAGTTTCAGCTACGAAGATATGCGCCGCAAAGCCGAAGAAATAAAACGCATATTTTATACTGTTCCGGATGTAAAAAAGGTAGAACTTATCGGCGTACAGCCGGAAAAAATTTATCTGGAAGTATCCAACAGCAAACTTGCCCAGCTTGGCATACCACTTGATACACTGGCAGCAGCAATTCAGTCGCAGACAGCCATGGTACCTGCCGGCATGAGTGAAACGCCGGAAGATAATGTTTACCTGCGCCTCACCGGCATGCCGGATGCAGTAGAAAATATTGCCTCTCTGCCCATACAGGCAAACGGGCGCGTATTCCGTCTTGGCGATATTGCTCAGGTAAAACGCGGCTATGCAGACCCGCCCGAACCAAAATTTTTCTTCAACGGGCAGCCTGCCGTTGGCATTGCCCTGTCAATGGAAGACGGCGGCAACAACATCCGCCTTGGCGAAAACTTAGCCAATATTATTACGCAAATTACTGCGCAGCTTCCGCTTGGTTTTGAGCTGCATCAGGTTGCCAATCAGCCAGAGGTTGTAAAAAATTCCATTGATGAATTTACGCAGAGCCTTAAAGAAGCAGTTATTATTGTACTGGCAGTCAGCCTCATCAGCCTGGGGCGGCGCTGCGGCTATGTAATTTCCGTCTGCATTCCGCTTGTACTGCTGGGCACTTTTATCGGCATGTATGCGCTTGGCATTGATTTGCACAAAGTATCACTCGGCGCCCTGATTATTGCGCTCGGCATGCTTGTTGATGATGCGATTGTTGTAGTGGAACTTATGGAAATTAAGCTGGCCGAAGGCTGGGAACGCAAAAAAGCCGCAAGTTACGCTTTTGAAACCTGCGCTATCCCGCTTTTAACCGGCACGGTTATTACCTGCATCGGATTTACGCCCATTTATTTTTCCAAAGGCAATGTAGGCGAATTTGCCGGCAGTTTATTCATTGTTATCAGCCTGGCGCTGATGCTTTCGTGGGTAGTATCGGCAACGGTAGCCCCTGTGCTCGGTTATGAATGGGTACATCCTAAAAAAATTGCCGAAGGCAGCGCCTATACAACTCCGTTTTACCAAAAATTCCGCAGCCTTCTTGTTTGGGCACTGGCACACCGCGCCATCGTTATAACGCTTACCGTAGGCGCCTTTTTTGCTTCACTGTTTTTAACAAAATTTATAGATAAAGAGTTTTTCCCACCCTCGGTACGCCCCGAACTTTTGGTTGAAATGAATATGCCGGAAGGCAGCAGCATTAAGGCTACCGAAAAAGCGGCGCTGAAACTGACGGACATTTTAAAAAATGACCCGGATATTTTAAATATCGGCACTTATGTAGGCGAAAGCGCTCCACGTTTTGTGCTAGTTGTAGAACCTGTTCAGCCGCGTGAAAACTACGCACAGCTTGTCATTCTTACCAAAGATGTAGAAGCAAAAAACAGGCTTGAACAAAAAATTAACGAACTCGCAGCCCGTGAAATACCGGAAGCTGTTATTTACAGCAAGTCTATCCCGCTTGGCCCTCCTTCTGCCTATCCTGTAATGCTGCGGGTATCAGCACCTACAGAAACAATGGCCAAAAATTATGCGCAGCAGGTGCGTGAAATTGCTTTGCAAAACCCTGCTGTTACTATGACGCGTTTTGACTGGATGGAAAAAACAGGCGCCGTAAAAGTTGCCATTGATAACGATAAACTGCGCCAAATGGGCATCGACCGCCAGACCGTTGCAGTAGCGTTGCAGGCAGAGCTTAGCGGCTATACCATAGCGCAGTATTACGAAGGCGACCAGGCTATTGACCTTGTATTCCGCCTTGACGCCGCTGACCGTGAAAAAATTTCTGACCTGCGCCTGCTTTCCATTCCCACAAGCAAAGGTAGCGTGCCCTTGGCGCAGGTAGCCAATATCAGCTACGAAGCCGAAGATAATATGATTTGGCGGCGCAACCTGCTGCCTACCGTTACAGTTAACGCAGGAATTGCACCCGGCTACACCGGTAACGATGTAACGCAGCAAATTTATGACAGCCTTGCAGATTTAAGAAGCAAACTGCCGCCCGGAGCAAGCATTGAAATTGGCGGACCGCTTGAAAGCAGCAATAAAGCGCTGAACTATCTGCTTGTGCCAATACCGGTTATGTTTATCACCATGCTTGTACTTTTAATGCTGCAATTAAAAGATATACGCAAGTTGTTTATAATTGTATGCACAGCGCCTATGGGCATTATCGGCGTTGTTCTCGGGCTGCTGCTCTTTAATTCATCAATGGGCTTTTTAGCGCAGCTTGGTATTCTTTCGCTGACGGGAATTATTATACGCAACTCTGTTGTGCTCATTGACCAGATTGATTTGCATTTAGCAGCAGGAATGCAACCGTATGAAGCCGTGCTGGAATCTGCTATCGTGCGTTTCCGCCCAATTATGCTGGCAGCGCTTACAACCGTGCTGGGGCTTATACCCATGTTCACCAATCCGTTTTGGGAATCTATGGCAGTAGCTATCGCCTGCGGACTTACCGGCGCAACGCTGCTGACCCTGGTAGTTTTACCGGTAATTTACTCATTAATATTTAAAATAACAAAAGCGTAAATACTTAAATAATTAATATATGTTTGTGCAGTAAATAAAACTGTAAAACAGCCCCTATAAACGCAGAAAAGCGGATGGCATAAGCCATCCGCTTTAGTTATTTTAATTTTATGCTGTTGTAAGGCACAAATTAGAAAGTGAAGATAACTTCGGACCACAGGGTCTGAGAATCGCCATTGCCTTCACGGGATTCATAATCGAAGTATTTAACGCCAGCAACAATGTTTTTAGCAAGTGTTACGTTAGCGCCTACTTCATAACCTTCATAACCATCGCCTTCATCTATATCAGCAAACGGTACTGCATAACCGCTGAAGTTAGTCGGCAGCAAATAGGTTGCCATAGGACGATCGCTATAAGTTGCATATACGCCCCAAGAACCTACTTCATCAGCTTTAGCACCAGCGTAAGAAAGTCCTACCAACCAGCCATTGGTATCAGCATCACCACCATTGACCTTTGCTTCAGTTGCATTATTAATAGTACCGTTGAACCAGGAACCTCTCAGGGTCAGGTCTTTAGCAATTTCACCTGAAAGAGCAACTTCAACAATTTCATTATCAGCAACAGTATCTGCTCTGTAATATCTTACAGCAGTATCAACTGCACCAAAACCAGCTTCTACACCAGCAACATACACACGGTCGCCTTCGCTGATAGCAAGCTTAGTTTTTTCATCAACTAAATCCATATCAAGGTCTTCGCTGCCTTTGAATGCCCAGCCGGTAACTTTTACATCATCGCCATAAGCAAGTTTAACACCATCACCGCGAACATCAACTACATCTGCATAGGTAAAGTCCTGACGGCCGGCTTCTACTTTAACGCCGCCAACACGACCGGTTACATATGCCCAGTTGAAATCAACATCGTCATCGCCATAACCGCCACGATCAACGCCTTCGTCATCAGCGCTTTCTGCATAATACTGATTGTTTTCAAAACGTCCGGTGTAAGTCCAGTCTTCATTAATAGCACCATTTACAAACAAACGGGTACGCAGACGTCCCTGATGACCTTTATCATCAGCATCACGATAGGAAGCACGGATCTGACCGGTGATTTTTACGTTGTCGGATTTTTTCTCGAGGTTAGCTACGCGTACGCCGAGGCTGTCCAGTTCGTCAGCAAATTCAGCTGCCAGTTTATCAACATTAGCGCCTTTTGCCATTGCTTTTGCTACAATCTGTGCCATTTCATATCTGGTCATCAGTTTGTCGCCGCCGTAGGTGCCATCAGGATAACCGTCTACTACGCCTTCTGCTGCCAGTTTGTTTACTGCGTCATAAGCCCAGTGGCCAGCCGGTACATCGCTGAACGGGTTAGCTGCATATGCGGATGCAGTAACGCCAAGAGCCATAGCCATTGCAAGTACTAAAGATTTTTTCATAATGTATTCCTCCTCAGGAACGTTTATTTTTATAAAACGCCTGCGGATAAAATCTGCCGTTTCATCAGCCGTTTCGTGCGAGTCTCCTGGTTTCCTCTACTCTGCGAACTGTTTACTTTAACATTTTTCATCCTCAGCGGTTTATAAACACTAAACACAGTTAAGTGACTCCTCAGTCTCACTCAACTTATTTATATTTTAACTCATAATTTCTGAAAATTCAAGTTTTGATTGTTAAATTTTTACAAAATTCTACCGCAACAATATTAGTAAATCTTTAAAACCTTTGACAGCAGACTGCCCGTAAGTTAAAATTAATAAAGAAAGCTTTACAAATTTTTACAGACGGAGATGACATAATGAACAGTTTTAAACTGATTAATGACTTTTTAACATTTAACGGCAGGCTTGACCGCCACGAATTTATTAAAAGATATTTAATTGTTTATGTTTTGGAATATGCCGTTTTTTATTTGGGGCAATATTTGAACATGCCGTTATTAGTAACTGCATCAGCAATTTTTATGATACCGCAAATGTCTCTTGCTGTAAGACGCTGCCATGACATGGGACTTAACTGGCCTAAAACTCTGGTAGTGCTTGTAAGCCTTCCCATTCAGCTTGTTTCATTAATTTCACTGGTGTTTTTATGCTGGGGCAAAAGCGACCCTTACCGCAACCAGTTCGGCTGATTTTAGAAGCATAGAAAACAAATTAAACCATGCTTTATACAAACAGGCGTAAAACATGCGCCTGTTTATTTTTTATGTTTATATGCGTAACAACGAAAAAAGCACCCCATACTCTTGGTATGAGGTGCTTTTGTTTTTCTGTTTAAATCTGTTATCTGCGTTCGCGGATACGAGCTGCTTTACCGGTGAGGTTACGCAGATAGTAGAGTTTTGCACGGCGAACAATACCACGGCGTGCAACTTCGATTTTTTCAATTCTGGGGCTGTGCAGAGGGAAAGTTCTTTCTACGCCAACGCCATAAGAAACACGGCGTACGGTAAAGGTTTCACGAACACCGCCGCCGCTGCGGGCAATAACAACGCCTTCAAACATCTGAACGCGTTCACGACTGCCTTCAACTACCTTTACATAAACTTTTACAGTGTCGCCTGCACGAAAATCAGGGATGTCGGAACGAAGCTGTTCTTGTTCCAAAACTTCAATAATGTTCATAATTTCCTCCTCAATCATAGACGTTCATGTGCGAACACTTCACAGCGGACCGTCCGTTTTACACAAATGTTATTATATCATAGCCTGCATTAAGTTGCAAACATTTTTACAATTTTATTTTTGCCACCACGATTCGCCTGCCAGGCGGTCTAAAATAATCGCCACGGCACTGCGCACGCACAAGTGATTATAATTGCTCGGCCCGTAAACCGGCTCCAAAATATAATCAAAAGCCGCCATGGTTTCTTTTTCCATGCCAAAACCTGTGCCAAACAGCACCAAAAGTGGTCTGTCGCAGTTTTGCAGCATATCACGTGCAGCCTTATAGCTGATGGTATTGGGGTAAACTCTGGCATCAGTAGTAATGGTTACAGGCTCTTTGCCTGTTTGCCTGCGCACTTCTCCAACGGCAGCCGCAATATCTGTTACATATGCCACCCTGTCAAGTGCTTCACTGCGGTCAGGGTTATAAATTCTGCCATAGCCTTGCTGCCAGTAGCCAATGATTTTTTTGATGATTTCTTCCTGCGTTTTTTGCGGATGTATTAAAAAATATTTTTTAACATCATAGGTGCGTGCCGTGCGGGCAATATCGTGAATATCAAAATTCGTTACTGCCGTAGCAATTACCTTCATTCTTTTATTGTAAATCGGGTAATGCACCAGCCCTAAATATAAATCAGCCATTTTCCTCACCAGCCAGTTCAGCCTTTATCTCTGCCATCAGCTTGCCATCTGCCTTGTCAAATTTTTGCGGCAGCAAATCTGGCCTGTGCAGATATGTTGCCTTTAATGCCTGTTTGCGGCGCCATTTGGCGATAAGCGCATGGTTGCCGCTGCGCAAAATTTCCGGCACGGTTAAGCCTTCAAACTCTACCGGGCGGGTATATTGCGGATATTCCAAAAGTCCGGTTGAGAACGAATCTTCTTCGGCACTTGCCATTTTGCCAAGCACTCCCGGAATAAATCTTACTACCGCATCCATTACCATCAGTGCAGGCAATTCGCCGCCGGTAAGCACATAATCGCCAACAGAAAGTTTTTCATCAACCCAGTAAAAAATGCGTTCATCAAAACCTTCGTAATGTCCGCAGACAAAAATTAAATCCTGCCCGGCATGTGCATAATCTTCAACAATGCTTTGTTTTAAAGTTCTGCCGCCGGGACACATAGCAATTACACGCGCATCAGGCAATTCTTCCTTTGCCTTGAGGATGGCAGCCACAAAAGGCTCCGGTTTTAGTACCATACCGGCACCGCCGCCAAATGGAGCATCGTCAACCGTGCGGTGTTTATCATGAGTAAAATCGCGCGGATTAATGCAGCTTACGCTCAAAAGACCTGCTTCAATGCCGCGCTTGACTATACTATAACCACACACCTGCTCAATAAGTTCAGGAAAGAGGGTTACAAATAAAAATTTCATTTTTCATCAACCCATTCCGGCAATTCAACAACAATACGGCGTTCATCAGGATTAATTTCCTTAACATGCTGTTTAAGCGCCGGCACTAAAATCTCTTTGCCGTCATCAGTTTTTACTACATATACATCATTGCTGCCGGTGCTTATAACATCTTTCAGTTCGCCTACCTGCGCGCCGTCCGTATCAATAACATTGCACCCCAGTAAATCCGCAACATAAAATTCACCTTCTTCAAGTTCCGGCAAATCTTCCGTGCGGATAAAAACTTTTTTATCACGCAGCAATTCAGCTTCATTCATATTATTGACCTCACGGCACTTTACCAGCACCATTCTTTTATGAAAACGGGCATTTGTTAAATGCAGCGTGCGCCCATCTTCCAAAAGCAGATAATCCAAATCAAGAAACTGTTCCGGATGCTCCGTTTGAGGCAATATACGAATATCGCCCCGCACACCGTGCGGAGCGACGATTGTTCCAATACAAATTTGTTTATCCATTAATCGCGGAAGGCAATGATTTTGCCGTCTTCGGTAAGAATTTCTGCTCTTGCAAGAGCATCAAGGTCTGTACCTACAGTAACTTCCACCATGCGTTCCATTGTGCCGTGGCCGATTTCAGAGCCGATTTGCAAATCTTCGGCACGTTTCAACCTTGCTTCAGCTTCTGCCTTGGCAGCCTGGCGTTTGTTTCTTTCGGCTTCAATCTGATTGCGCAGAGCCGGCAGCACGCTTAAATCACCGGCAGCCTGTGCAAGTGCCTTTTTAGCCTGAAACTCAAAATGTTCGATTTCCAGGTCGATATTTTTTATGGTATTTTGGACATCGCCAATAATTTTCAGTTTTAAATCTTCGGTAACTTTTGCTTTAACGGCAACAGGCACCTTAACCAACATTTTATCCATTATCAGCCCATCCTTTAGACGATTTCTACAATCACTTTTACATTCTCACGGGTAGCAACCGCTTTCATAACGGTACGGATTGCTTTGGCAATACGGCCTTGTTTGCCGATAACCTTGCCCATATCTTCAGGAGCAACATGGAGGCGGAGCACCGTAGTTGTACCGGTGGTTTCCTCCTCCACTACTACTGCAGACGGATTGCTGACCAAAGACTTGGCCATAACTTCTACCAATTCTTTCATGTCAATCACGCCTCATTTCATTTTGCTTTAGATTCAGCATATTTTTTCATGATACCACCTTTGCTGAAAAGGTTTTTAACGGTATCGGTCGGCTGTGCGCCTTTAGCCATCCAGGAAAGAGCTTTTTCCTCATCAATTTTAACGTTAGCCGGTTCAGTGGTGGAATCGTAGTAACCGATGCTTTCAATGATACGGCCGTCACGCGGAGAACGGGAATCAGCAACAACAATACGGTAGAAAGGAGCTTTTTTAGCGCCCATGCGTTTTAAACGGATTTTTACTGCCATTTTTATTTCACCTCCTCCAGTTGGATTAAATATTTATTAGTGCATAAAAGGAAGCTTGAAGCCGCCTTTTGAAGCAAACTTAGCCATGCCGCGCATTTGTTTCATCATCTTTTTGCTTTCTTCAAACTTTTTAAGCAAACGGTTTACATCCTGCACGCGCATGCCGCTGCCTGCCGCTATGCGCTTGCGCCTGCTGCCGTTGATGATTTCCGGATTGCGGCGTTCTTTAATGGTCATCGACTGGATAATTGCTTCAACGTGAGTAAATTCTTTTTCATTTACCTCAGCATCGCGCAATTTCTGGGCTATGCCGCCCATGCCCGGCAGCATGCCAAGAATGTTTTCCAACGGACCGAGTTTTTTAATCTGCTGCATCTGTTCAAGAAACTGCTCAAGCGTAAATTCGTTTTTGCGCAGTTTCTTTTCCATCTCCAGCGCTTTTGCCATATCGGTAGTGGACTGCACCTTTTCGATAAACGTCAGGATATCGCCCATGCCGAGGATACGGGATGCCATACGGTCCGGATAAAACGGTTCAAGGGCATCAAGTTTTTCGCCCATACCTACAAATTTTACCGGGCGGCCTGTTACGGCTTTTACTGAAAGCACCGCACCGCCTCTGGCATCGCCATCCAGCTTGGTAACGATAAGTCCGTCGATGCCGAGGTCATTATTGAAGCTTTCGGCAACGGTTACTGCATCCTGACCGGTCATGGCATCAACTACCAGCAAAATTTCATGCGGCGAAACAGCCGCTTTAATATCGCGCAGCTCGCCCATCAATTCTTCGTTGATATGCAGGCGGCCTGCGGTATCTATAATGACGGTATCGTAATTCATGCTGTGGGCTTTTGCCATTGCTTCTTTGGCAATTTCCACAGGCGATACCTGGTCACCCATAGTAAATACGGGAATGTTAAGCTGCTCGCCAAGCACCTGTAATTGCTTAATAGCAGCCGGACGGTAAACATCGCCTGCAACAAGCATAGGATGTTTGCCTTTTTTGCGCAACATATTTGCCAGTTTGCCGGCAGTCGTGGTTTTACCTGCGCCCTGCAAACCAACCAGCATAATTACCGTTGGCGGTTTGGAAGCAACCACAAGTTTGCTCTGCGTGCCGCCTAAAAGCCGGGTCAGCTCTTCGTTAACGATTTTTATAATCTGCTGTCCCGGAGTCAGACCTTCGTTGACAATTTCGCCAACGGCGCGTTCGCGGATAGTAGCTACAAAATCCTTAACAACTTTAAAGTTAACGTCCGCCTCCAGAAGCGCCATGCGCACTTCACGCAGCGGAGCCTTTAAATCATCTTCAGTTATTTTTCCGGTAGAACGGAACATCCTTATCGCTTTTTGCAAGCGGTCGGATAAATTTTCAAAAGCCATTTTTACCTGCCTTCGGTTTCAAAATCCCTTAAAAGATTTTTTAACCTGTTAAGTAACTCTTTATCTTCTGTTTTTATGTATTCATCAAGCAGCCTGCAAGCTTTGCCGTGCAGTTCTTCCTGCCTGTTTTCACGCTCCAGCAGCTTCATTTTGGCTTCGTAGCGTTCCAAAAGCTGCTCAACACGATGAATTAAATCATGTACGGCCTGTCTCGATACATCAAGTTCCGCAGCAATTTCTGCCAGCGAAAGGTCATCGCAGAAATACAGTTCCATACAGCTTTGCTGTTTGGCCGTTAAAAGCGGGCCATAAATATCATACAGCCTGCCAAGGCGTATTCTTTGCTGAAAACTGTCAATCTGCATAATATAACCGTACCTTCTTAATCAAGTCAACGTATGTATTATACCTAAAGCAAGGAGTTGTGTCAAGTGTTTTTACTTGTCAGTGTTAAATAATGCATCAACAAATTTTTCCGGTTCAAACGGACGGAAATCCATAATGCCTTCGCCGATGCCAATCCATTTAACAGGCAGGCCAAGTTCTTCGCGGATGGCGATAACCACACCGCCTTTGGCTGTGCCATCAAGTTTTGTCAGCACTACGCCCGTAACATTTGCCGTTTCAGTAAACACTTTTGCCTGCGTAATTGCGTTCTGTCCGGTAGTAGCATCAAGAACCAAAAAGGTTTCATGCGGTGCATCCGGTTCTTCGCGTTGAATTACGCGGTGAATTTTTTCAAGTTCGTTCATTAAATTAGCTTTATTATGCAAACGTCCTGCGGTATCAATAAACAGTATATCCGCCTTGCGGGCAATAGCCGCTTTCATGGCATCGTACACAACCGCTGCCGGGTCAGCGCCTTCGGCATGTTTAATAACATCGCAGCCTGCACGTTTGCCCCAAATTTCAAGCTGCTCGGAAGCGGCAGCGCGGAAAGTATCGGCGGCGGCAATCATTACTTTGTAATTAAACAGGTGGAAATAATTTGCCAGTTTGCCGATAGTAGTGGTTTTGCCAACGCCATTAACGCCAACAACCAGAATGACAGTCGGCGACCCACTGAGTTTGGTGCGCTGGCCTTCTTCGGTAAGCATGTTTACAAGATATTTTTTCAGGAAAGGCACAACGTCCTCCGTGCCTTTAATTTCTTTTTTACGCGCAGCCTGGCGCACAGCTTCGATAAGTTTCTCCGTAGTTTTTGCGCCAACGTCTGCACTTAACAAAATCATTTCCAGTTCATCCAGAAAATCATCATCAATTTCGGCAGACATGCCAACCAAAACTTCAATACGTTCAGTAAAATTTTTTCTGGTTTTGGTCAAGCCGTCTTTTAATCTCTCAAAAAATCCCATGTTTTTACTCCTTTTCCGTCAGTTTTACAGATAATAGTTTGGAAACACCTGATTCTTCCATTGTTACGCCGTGTAAAACATGCGCGGCTTCCATGGTGCCCTTGCGGTGTGTAATTACAATAAACTGTGTATTTTCGGCATAAGCCGATAAAAAGCCGGCAAAACGGTCTACATTAGCTTCGTCAAGCGCTGCATCAATTTCATCTAATATGCAGAACGGCGCCGGGCTGTAACTTAAAAGCGCAAATAAAAGGGCTATTACCGTCAGCGCCCTTTCGCCGCCACTTAAAAGGAACAGGCTTTGCAGTTTTTTACCCGGCGGCTGCACTTCAATATCAATGCCGCTGTTTAAAACATCCGAAGGGTCAGTAAGTTTTAAATAAGCCGTTCCGCCGCCAAAAAGTTTAACGTAACATTCCGAAAAGTAAATATTTATTTTGGCAAACGCTTCTTTAAACCGTTTGCTCATGCCGGAATTTATTTCGCTGATAACGCTTTCAAGATTACTTTTTGCTTCTGCCAAATCGTCATACTGTTTTTGCAAAAACTCAAAACGTTCTTTAACGGCGGCATATTGTTCAATCGCCGCTGCGTTAACAGGCCCAAGTTCATCAATTCTCCTTTGCAGGCTTAATTCCTGCCTGCGCAATGCATTATCTGCAATATCAAGCAGCGTTTCTGCATGTGCTTCTTCTAAAGTAAGCCCGTAATCAGTATGCAATTGCTGCAAAACATGTTCATATTCCGCATTCTGCTTAACGCTTTCAAGCGCCGCCTGGTTACGTTTTTTCTCCGCATCCTCAAGCGCTTTCTGTGCTGCTGCAAGTTCACGCGCAGCTGTTTCCTGACGTGCCGCAATAGCAATTCTTTGCTCGGTAAACTCTTCCCTGCCTCCGCTGATTGCACTAAGCTCCCCAAGTAAAATTTCTGTACGCTTTGCAAGTTCCGCTTTCTGCACTGTACTTTCGTTTATTGCATTTTCAAGGTTTTGCTGTTCGCGTTCGTTGCCAAGTACTTCGCGCTGCAAGCGTTCCATTTCGCCATCCAGCTGATGCATGCGTTCCGCCATAAGCGTTGTTTTAGCTGTAGTTGCCTCGCTTTCAACGCGCGCATCCTGTAACTGACGGCGTACGCTTTCCAGTCCGGCGGTTTCTGCCTGCATTTTTTTCTGCAGCTCATCCAGCTTGCTTTTGCTTGCCAAATCCTCTTTTTCTATTTCCGCAAGCTGCGGCTTCAACGCCTGTAAGGTTTCTCTTGCCGCTAAATATTCCTGCCCCAATTCGTTTCTGTCATCCAAAAGCACTTCCAAATGTTGGGCAAGGCGCTGCTTTTCATTTTCGGCACGGTTTAATGCAGCAGTTATTTCCGCACGGCGCACAGCATACTTTTGCAGTTCTGCCTTTAAATCATTTTCTTTATTGGTATAACCTTTTAAAATTTCTTCTGAACTTTCAGCCTGCTCCTGATAACCAAGCAGTTCTTTATGCAAAATGCGTTCCTGCTGCACAAGAGTTTCTATTTCCTTCGTGCGCGATAAAAATCCTGCTTCTTTCTGCTGCCTGCTGCCGCCGGTAAGCGAACCGCCGGCATTTACAACATCGCCCTGCAATGTAACGGCACGCAGACGGAATCCGCTTCTGCGTCCAGCCGCAAGCGCTGAATCCATATCCTTTGCTATAAGCACACGCCCCAGTAAAAAGCTAAATACTTTTGCTACTTCCGGCTTGCAGCTTACAAGTTCATCGGCAAAGCCAAGCACGCCCGGCAAATTTTTCAGCTGCTCATCTTCCGTTTTGCGCGGATAAATTTTTATGGTATCCAGGGGCAAAAAAGTTGCCCTGCCGGATTTATGCTGTTTTAAATAATTGATGGCAGCTTTGGCGGCATCGGCATCCTGCATAACAATATTCTGCGCTGCTGCGCCAAGTGCTGTTTCGATAGCTGTTACATACTCGGCTTCGACACTGATTAATTCGGCAGCGACACCGATAACTTTGCTGTTCCATGCTTCCTGCGCACGTATAACAGCCTTAACGCCATAGCCAAAACCTTCATATGCTTTCTGCATATTGTTCAGTACGTTCTGGCGGCTCTCCAAAGCTGTAATGCGGCGCTGGCAATCATTATACTGTTGTCGGACACTGTTTAAAACTTTAGTTTCTGCTGCTGCTTTCTGCGCCAATTCTGCGCTGCCGCGCTGTGCAAGCTGAATGTTGTTTTCCAAATCAGCCTGGTTCTCCAGTAAACTGCGGTATTCAGTCTCATATTTTTGCAGTTCATTTTCGTTTTCTTCTATGTTCTTTTTTAACGCCTCACGTCTGCGCATACGCTGCTCCTGCTCCTGCTCAAGCATGCGTATTTTATTGCGCAGGTCTACCATTTTGCGCATGGTATCAAAAGCAGCGTCTTTCAACCCTTCAGCATCCTGCTGCACCTGCTGTACAAGGTTTTCCCTGTCGTTCTGTTCTTTGGTTAATTTATCTACCAAAAGGCAGGCTGCTGTTTGTTTCTTTTCCAAAACATCATACTCGTCAGTTAAAGCAGCAAGCTGTTTTTCCAAACCTTCAACCTGCTGCTCAAGTTTGCTGTTCTGCAAAGACAGACGTTCTCCGGCCTTTTTGTTTTGCAAAATACGTTCTTCCAAAACAGCGTTCTGACCGTGCACTTTTTCAAGCGCTGTTTCTTTGGCTTTTATATCGTCCTGTAATTTATTATAGCTTTCGCTTAAAGCATCTGCTTCCTGCTGAAGTTGCACGCACAAAGCTTGCTGTTTACCGGCAGCAGCGGCGTTTTCTGCTACAGCAAGTTCCAGTGCCGCATCTCTTTCTGCTTGCTGTTCACGCGCTTTTGTAAGCACATCTATTTTACGCACAAACTGTGTTAAACGGCATGTACGCAGTTCACCCGCCAGTATATTATACTTCTCCGTTTTTGCCGCCGCTTCCTTTAACGGCTCCAGCTGCGATTCAACTTCGCTTTTAATATCGTTAATACGTGTCAGGTTAGCTGCTGTATCATCCAAACGGCGTGCCGCATCTTTTTTACGCAAACGGTATTTTACTATGCCTGCCGCTTCTTCAAACAAAGTACGGCGGTCTTCCGCCCTGCTGTTTAAAATTTCATCAATTTTATTTTGCCCTATAATAGAAAGTGAACCGCGCCCTAATCCCGTATCGGCAAATAAATCCACAATATCTTTTAAACGGCAGTTCTTTTTATTGATTGCATATTCGCTGTCGCCATCACGGAAAACGCGGCGCGTAATGCTTACCTCATCAAAATCAAGGCCAAGCCTGTGGTCGCTGTTATCAAAATTAAGCGTAACTTCCGCAACGCCCAGCGCACGCCTTTTGCTGCTGCCGCTGAAAATAACATCTTCCATCTTGCTGCCGCGCAGATATTTGGCGCTTTGCTCACCAAGTACCCAGCGTATAGCATCGGAAATGTTGCTCTTGCCACTGCCGTTTGGCCCGACTATCGCCGTTATGCCGCTGCCAAAATCAAGCTCTATTCTATCGGCAAAAGATTTAAAACCGTAAGCCGAAAAAGATTTTAAATGCACATAATCACCCGTTCCAAAAATCTTAATACTTTATTTTATCATATTTTGTAATTATTGTCTTGCATGCATTAAAATATACGGTTTTTTAAACATAAAATACGGAACCGGTTTGCGCTTCCGCAAATGCCAATTCCGTATTCCATAATGTTTTGCAATTATTCCAGTACCTGTACCTGCACCGTTAAAATATTTTCAATAGCAAGGGCAACGCCGTCATTATCGTTGCTTGCCGTTATTAATTTTGCACGCTGCTGCACCTGCGGTTTGGCATTGGCAACGGCAACGCCGATACCTGCGTTTTCTATCATGCTTAAATCGTTATTAGAATCGCCGATGCACATAATTTCTTCCGGCTTGATACCGAAACTTTCAGCAAGCTGTTTAACAGCCTGCCATTTATTAACACCCGGTTCCATCAGTTCCAAATAGTTATCTTTGGAACTTGTTACGTCAACCCTGCCTTTAAAAGTTTCAGCAACTTCTTTCCACGTTGCTTCAAAATCATCGCTTGTTGTCATCAACAGCATTTTATTCGGCGCTTCGGTAATATTATAAATATCTTCGCCAAGCGCTACCGGCTGAATGCCGGAAATTTCCGCATAACGGCGTGAATACTCATTTTCTTCCTTAACATACAGTTTATCATTAATATAAACCTGTACATAATGACCTTTTTGTCTAACATAATCAAGCAAGGCAAGCGCTGTTTCAAGTTTTAACGGATGGTTTACATAAACCTTGCCGCTAAGCGCCCCTTTTACTAACGCTCCATTATATGAAACAAGCGGTACATCAAGCCCCAGCTTTTGCGCATACGGCTGCATGGAACAATACATGCGTCCGGATGCCAGCGTAAAAACAATTCCGGCATCAATAGCTTTTTTAATAGCCACTTCATTGCGCGGCGAAATTTCACGGTTATCATTTAAAAGCGTATCGTCCATATCACTTGCTATAAGTTTTATCTGCATGGTCTAATCCCTTCCTTGTACAATTATAATTTTATTATATCATACCGCAGGCACAAAAGGCTTTGCTTTTATGCGCAGCTAAAGTATAATAATAACAAAAATATTTTTAGGCGGGAGAATTATGTTTGAAGATTTTTTTAAGCGCATGACCAAAGGATTCGGCGCAACGATGTTTTTAATAAGCGTCCCTGTTGTAATGGCAGTAGCAGGTATTTTATGTTATACAATGCTTGGAATGTTCGGTTTTACCGATTATGCATTCAGGCTTGCATGGGGATGTGCAATTATTGCCGGTGCAATATTCGCATACAGCTGGAATAATTTTTTAAACCCCAAGGACAAATAAAAAAATAACCGGCACTGCCGACGTTGGCAAGTACCGGTTATTTTTTTATTGTCCGTTCAAAAGTTTTGCTGCTTTGATTAAGTCCCCAAGGGTATAATTTTCTATGCCGTCCACGGTTTCCGTTGAGCCTGCTTTGGGGCGGATAGCCGGCGTACCATATAAAAGCGAATCCGTCTCTACTTCAAAAAGGTTGGTAAGCTGGTTAAGCATGGTTACCGTTATGCCGCAGCGGCCGCGTTCCAAATTGCTCATATGCGTTTGCGTTACACCTAAAAGTTTGGCAAGTTCGGATTGGCTCATCATCTTTTTGACACGCGCAAGCCTGATGTTGGCACCTATTTTTTTGTTGTCTATAACTCTCTGTACAGACATAATAACTCCCCCTTGTAGGACTTTATTTATTTTATTATATTTTCTCAAAGAGTTAATAAAATCACTATCTTTCTGTATATTTTGTTTAATTAATCTCTTGAA
>CAJLLL010000033.1 GCA_905207485.1 uncultured Phascolarctobacterium sp. | reverse complement strand
AGAAGTTGCTAAATTCCGCGCTTCCCGTCGTGTATGGGCTAAAGTTATGAAAGAACGTTTCGGCGCTAAGAAAGCTAAATCCATGATGCTCCGCGTACATACCCAGACCGCAGGTTCCATGCTGACCGCTCAGCAGCCGAACAACAACATCGTTCGTGTTGCTCTGCAGACTGCAGCAGCTGTAATGGGTGGTACCCAGTCCCTGCACACCAACTCCAAAGACGAAGCTTTGGCTCTGCCGACTACTGAATCCGTAACCATCGCACTGCGTACTCAGCAGATCGTTGCTTATGAATCCGGCCTGGCTGACACCATTGACCCGTTGGGCGGTTCCTACTATGTAGAAGCTTTGACCAACAAAATCGAAGCTGAAGCTTGGGAATACATCAAGAAAATTGATGAACTCGGCGGCGCTCCGGAAGCTATCGCTAAAGGCTACATCCAGAAAGAAATTCAGAATTCCGCTTACAAATGGCAGATGGACGTTGAAAAAGGCAACCGTATTATCGTTGGCGTTAACAAATTCCAGCAGGAAGAAGAACCCCCGAAAAACCTGCTCCGCGTAGACGGTTCTGTAGGCAAACTGCAGGCTGAAAAAATTGCAGCTCTGAAAGCTCGCCGTGACCAGGCTAAAGTTGACGCAACTCTTGCTGCTCTCGAAGCAGGCTGCGCTGATGAAAGCGTTAACCTGATGCCTTTGATCCTCGACGCTGTTAAAGCTTATGCAACCGAAGGCGAAATCTGCGGCGTAATGAGAAAAGTATTCGGCGAATACCAGGCTCATACCCAACTGTAATTAACTTAGCCAACAATAATAGGGAGGTAAGTAGATAATGTCTAATATCAGAGTTTTAGTAGCAAAACCGGGTCTTGATGGACATGACCGCGGTGCTAAAGTTGTAGCTCGTGCATTGCGCGACGCTGGTTTTGAAGTAATTTATACCGGTATCCGTCTGACCCCGGAACAAATCGCTGAAGCTGCTCTGCAGGACGACGTTAAAGTTGTTGCTCTGAGCCTGCTCTCCGGCGCTCATAACACCCTTTTCCCGAAAGTTGTAGAACTTTTGAAAGAAAAAGGTCTGAACGATGTTCTGGTTATCGGCGGCGGCGTTATTCCTGACGCTGACATTCCTGGTTTGAAAGCTGCTGGCATTGCCGAAGTATTCACTCCGGGCACCCCGACCAGCGCTATCGTTGACTTCATCAACGCAAACGTAAAATAATTTAGGTCTTAAAAATTTGCAAGGCGGCTTGTCCGCCTTGCAACCTATAAATTTTTATCAGACCTCAACAAGGCGGTGTGAAATTTGAACATTGTTGAAGGCGTATTAAACCACAACCGTTTAGCACTGGCCAAAGCAATTACGGCCGTTGAAAACGAGTATGACAATGCCGTTGAAATTATGACGGCTTTATATCCCCACACCGGCAATGCTTATGTCATTGGTATAACCGGACCTCCGGGTGCTGGCAAAAGTACTTTGACCGATAAACTTGCCAAAGAATTCCGCAAACGCGGCAAAACTGTTGGCATTATTGCAGTTGACCCTACTAGTCCGTTCTCCGGCGGCGCTATTCTTGGCGACCGTATCAGAATGTTGGATCTGTCTTCTGATGAAGGCATTTTTGTCCGTTCTATGGCTACCAGAGGCAGCTTGGGCGGCTTATCACAAAAAGCAGGCGATGCAGTAAAACTGATGGATGCATTTGGTTTTGATATCATTATTATTGAAACCGTAGGTGTAGGCCAGTCTGAAGTTGACATCGTAAAAACTGCTGATACTACCATGGTTGTTGTAATCCCCGGCATGGGTGATGATATCCAGGCTATTAAAGCAGGTATACTTGAGATCGGTGACTTGTTCACAATTAACAAAGCAGATCGTGAGGGCACAGACAAGCTCAACATAGAGATTGAAATGATGTTGGAATTAAATCCCGAACATGTTAGCTGGCGTCCGCCGATCAACCGGACCATTGCCAGCAAGGGTGAAGGTATAGAGGCAGTAGTTGATTCCATTGAGGATCATCAAAAATATCTGTTCGACAGCGGCGAAATCGTTAAAATCCGCAAAGCCCGTATTAAAAATGAGGTTACCGCGATGCTTAACGACAAAGTTAACCGTTATATCGATCAGAATGTAGTGGCTACCAACGAATTTGATTCCTTGGTAGAAAAACTGCAGGCACGTGAAATTGAACCGTACTCTGTAGTTAATGACATTGTTGGTAAAGTTTTGAAATAAAACCACCAAATAATTCTTTAAGGAGGAATTAAAAATGTTCAAAGTAATTTGTGTTGACCATGTAGGTATTGCCTGCAAAGATTTGGATGTATCCAAAAAATTCTACACCGAAGTTCTCGGTCTGGAATGCACTGGTGAAGAACCGGTTCCCGAACAGGGCGTAAAAACCGTTTTCATTCCTTGCGGCGAAACCCTGCTTGAGCTTCTTGTTGATATTACCGAAAACAATGATGGCCCGATCGGCAAATACATTGCTAAAAACGGCCAGGGCATCCAGCACATTGCTCTCCGTGTTGACGACATCGAAGCTGCTATCGCCGGCGTACAGGAAAAAGGCGGCATCATGATTGACAAAGCACCTCGCGGCGGTGCAGGCGGAATGGACATCGCTTTCGTTCATCCGAAATCTGTTGGCATTTTGCTCGAACTCTGCGCTCCTGCAAAAAAATAATTTCTGCGTAAGCGGAAATTAATGTTGCCTTAAGGCAGCAAAAAAATTATTCTGATACACGCAGACGGGCGTTATAATTACGTCCGCCTGTATGTATAAATAAGTTCTCCCCAATTATATGGAGGTGTAAGATTTGTCTACTCAAGAAAGAATTGAGAAAATGCTCAAACTCTCCGAACACATTATCGCAGCTGGCGGCGAAAAGAAAGTAGCTAAACAGCATGAAAGCGGTAAACTGACTGCTCGTGAGAGAATCGCATTATTACTTGACGAAGGTAGCTTCGTTGAATTGGATCGCTTCGTAAGCCATCGTTGCACCAACTTCGGTCAGGATAAAAAAGAACTCCCGGGCGAAGGTGTAACCACCGGTTACGGCACTGTTGACGGCCGTTTGGTTTATGTATTCGCTCAGGACTTCACCGTTGAAGGCGGCTCCCTCGGCGAAATGCATGCAAACAAAATCGTTAAAGTTCAGCGTCTTGCTCTCAAAATGGGTGCTCCGTGCGTTGGCCTGAACGATTCCGGCGGTGCTCGTATTCAGGAAGCAGTTGACGCTCTGGGCGGCTACGGCAAAATCTTCTTTGAAAACACCGCTGCATCCGGTGTTATTCCGCAGATTTCTGCTATCATGGGTCCTTCCGCAGGCGGCGCTGTATACAGCCCGGCTCTGACCGACTTCATCTACATGGTAAAGAACACTTCCAAAATGTTCATTACCGGCCCGGCAGTTGTTAAATCCGTTACCGGCGAAGAAGTTACCCAAGAAGAACTGGGCGGCGCTATGACCCACAACCAGACTTCCGGTGTAGCTCACTTTGCTGCTGAAAACGACGAAGACTGCATTAAACAAATCCGTTATCTCTTAAGCTTCCTCCCGTCCAACAACATGGAAGGCGCTCCGATTATTGAAACCGGCGACTCCCCGACCCGTACGGACGAAGCTCTGAACAGCGTTATTCCTGATAACTCCAATGCTCCTTACGACATGAAAGACGTTATCAAGAGCATCGTTGATAACGGTGAATTCTATGAATCTCAGCAATACTACGCAATGAACATCATTACCTGCTTCGCTCGTATGGATGGCCAGACCGTAGGTATTATTGCTAACCAGCCGAAAGTTATGGCAGGTTGCCTTGACATCAATGCATCTGACAAATCTTCCCGCTTCATTCGCTTCTGCGACGCTTTCAACATTCCTCTGTTGAACCTGGTTGACGTACCGGGCTTCCTGCCGGGCACCAACCAAGAATATGGCGGCATCATCCGTCACGGCGCTAAGATGCTCTATGCATACTCTGAAGCAACCGTACCTAAAATCACCTTGATTACCCGTAAAGCTTACGGCGGTTCTTACCTCGCAATGTGCTCTCAGGAACTTGGCGCTGACCAGGTTATCGCATGGCCGACTGCTGAAATCGCAGTTATGGGTCCTGCCGGCGCAGCTAACATCATTTTCCGTAAAGATCCTGATGTTGAAGCTAAAACCGCTGAATACATTGACAACTTTGCAACCCCGTATCAGGCTGCAAAACGTGGCATGGTTGATATCGTAATTCAACCGAAAGATTCCCGCCCGACCATTATCAATGCACTGCAGATGCTGGAATCCAAACGCGAAAGCCGTCCGGCTAAGAAACATGGTAACATTCCGCTCTAATGCATAGAAAGGGGAAATCGTAATGGGATTTTTTGGATTATTTGGTAGCAGCAAAAAGAAAGAAGCTCCGAAAGCTGCTCCCGCTCCGGCTCCTGTAGCTGCAGCTCCTGCCGTTCCTGCCGGGACTCCCCCCGAAGTAATTGCAGCTATCAGCGGTGCAATCGGCATGGTTATGAATGACGATGAAATGATTGCAGCAATGGCAGCAGCTATCCAGCATGCTGGCGGCGGCGTAGCTGTAGTACGTATTAAAAAACCGAGTACGCTTTGGGCTCAGACTGGCCGCTTGTCTTTGATGAACAAAAGACAGGAATGCTATTAATTTTTAGTTTTGACTGCGGCAGGCAACTAATACCTGCCGCACGATAATAAAAAATTTTTCAAAAAGTGAAATGGAGGAATTTCAAATGAGAAAATTCAAAGTTAACGTTAATGGTGTAGCTTACACTGTTGAAGTTGCAGAAGAAGGCGTTGTAGCAGCTCCGGTTGCAGCAGCTCCCGCTCCGGCTCCGGTAGCAGCTCCTGCTCCGGCTCCCGCTCCGGCTCCCGCTCCGGCAGCAGCTCCTGCTCCTGCAGTAGTAGCAGCTGGCGACACCCCGCTGAACGCTCCTATGCCGGGCAAAGTAAGCAAAATCGTTGCTAAAGTAGGCGACGCAGTTAAAAAAGGCGACGTAGTTCTCATGCTCGAAGCTATGAAAATGCAGAACGAAATTGCTGCACCTGTTGACGGCACCGTTAAATCCATCAACGTAAACGTTAACGAAAACGTAAAACCTGGCCAGACCATGGCAGTTATCGGCTAATTTCCTTCAATTCTTCAATTATAATAGCATGCCGGCAGGTAACTACCGGCATTGCTATCTGATGAATTTATAGGAAAGCAATTGAATATTGGAGGTTTAAGAATGGATTCTTTACTCGTACAATACCCTTATCTTGAAGAACTCCTGAAGGGTATTCTTGGTCTTAGCTATACTCATGTTATTATGTGGCTTATCGGCGCATTGCTGATTTTCTTAGCTGTTAAATACGACTATGAACCTGCTCTGCTTCTCCCGATTGGCTTTGGTGCAATTCTTGCAAACATTCCGCATTCTTCTGCAGTATCCACTGAACCGGGTGCTGAAGGCTTCTTGATTACCCTGTACAATGCAGGTATCGCAAACGAACTGTTCCCTGTACTTATCTTCGTTGCTATCGGCGCAATGTGCGACTTCGCTCCGTTGATTCGCCGTCCGTCCGTAATGCTGTTCGCAGCAGCTGCTCAGTTCGGTATTTTTGCTACTGCTATCGGCGCTACTTTCCTTGGCTTCTCCTTCCCGCATGCTTCCTCTATCGGTATCATCGGTGCAGCAGACGGCCCGACCACCATTTATGTAGCAAGCCGTTATGCAGTTGAACTGCTTGGACCTCTGTCTGTAGCTGCTTACTGCTACATGTCTTTGGTTCCGGTTATCCAACCGCCTGTTATTAAAGCAGTTACCACTCAGAACGAACGCAAAATCCGCATGGGCTTCGAAAACGAAGAACCGGTATCTGACACCACTAAATTCTTGTTCCCGATCATGATCGTTATCGTAGCAGGCGTTGTATCTCCTCTGTCTGTTGCTCTTATCGGTGCTCTTATGTTCGGTAACGTTCTTAAAGAATCCGGTGTTGTTGACAACCTGTCCAACTGCGCTCAGAACGAACTGTCCAACCTGGTAACCCTCGTACTTGGTATTACCATCGGCGGTACCATGACTGCTGAACGTTTCCTGAACTTCCAGGTACTTCTCATCATGGCTCTCGGCGCTGTTGCATTCGTATTCGATACCGTTGGCGGTGTAATCTTCGCTAAACTGCTCAACATGTTCAGCACCAAGAAGATTAACCCGATGATCGGCGCTTGCGGCATTTCCGCATTCCCGATGTCCGGCCGTGTAATTGCTAAAATGGCATTGAAAGAAGACCCGACCAACTTCATCATCCAACATGCTATCGGTGTAAACGTTGCTGGTCAGGTTGCATCCGTAGTAGCAGGTGGTCTTGTACTTGCAATGATTCCTGCTCTGGAAAAAATGTAATCTGTGACTTTTAACTTTACTTAATAGCGTGCATTCCACTGGAATTTTTTTGGAGGTGTAAAAATGGGTGCAACTGAAAAAGCCGTCATTATGATGTGCGTAGCTCTGCCGACCATGTTTATCGTAATTGGACTTTTCGTTGGTTTAACGAAAATGCTCCACAAATCTTTCCCGGCAGAGGAAGAATAATTTAATTAGTTTTATTAACAAATTTAAAATTTGTTATCAGGCAATGGCTTTGGGCGGAGCTATCCGCCCAAAGCCTTTGCTAAAAGCCGTCAAGCCAATAACTTAACGGCATTATTATGTTTAGCTCTTCTGGGCTAATTTATGAAGATTGGAGTGACGAAATTGGATATTTCACTTCCTGCATTAATGTCCATCCTCGCATTAGTTATTCTTGTAGGTTTTCCTGCGTGAATGAGGATCTTAACGTAGGCTTCCTTGGTATAGCTTTCGGCATTATCGTAGGCGGCATCTTCGGCGACACTGCAGCTACTAAAATTATGAATGCGTTCCCGCTGAGCCTGTTTATGATACTTGTTGGCGTAACCTTCCTTTTTGGTATGGCTCAGACCAACGGCACCATGGAAAAACTCACTGCTTATTCCATTCGTGTATGCAAAGGCAACACTGCTTTAATTCCTATTATTATCTTTATTCTTTCCGATTTCTTGACCACCATCGGACCTGGCAACATTGCCGGCTGCGCCTTGATGGCTCCGGTTGCAATGGCAATCGCAGGCAAAGTTAGAATGCCTGCATTCCTGATGACCCTGCTTGTTGTAGGTGCCTGCAACGCCGCTGCATTCTCTCCGTTTGCACCGACCGGCATCATCTCCAACGGCATCATCGCTAAAGTTGCACCTGATCTCGGAATTCCTGCTGACCAGCTCGACTATATTGCATGGATGGTATACTTCAAATCCACCCTTGCACAAGGTTTCGTAACGGTTGTAGGCTTTATGGTAATGGGCGGCGCTAAATGGCTGAAAGAACAAAAAGGTGCTTCTCTTGACATCGATGAATTGGCTCCGAAACCGGAACCGTTCAATGCAGCACAAACCACTACTTTGTTGATGGTTGCTCTGCTTGTTCTTTTGGTAGTTGTTCCTGGCCTGCCTGGTATTAAAGGCACTTTGCCGAAAATGCTTACCAATATGCTTTCTAACGTAGGTTCTATTTCCTTCGTACTTTCTATTGTGCTTATGCTCACCGGTTACGGCGATTCCAAAGCTGCTGTTAAAGTAATGCCTTGGTCCGTAATCATGATGGTTTGCGGTGTATCCGTATTGATCGACGTTATGGATAAATCCGGCGGCTTGAACTTCCTTGTTGAAATCATGTCCTCTGTTGCCGGCCCGACTACTATCTGCTTCTGGGCATCCTTCGTACCGGCTATTCTTTCGGCATACTCCAGCTCCTCTGGCGTAATCATGCCGATGTTCCTGCCGATGACTCCTGGTTTGGTAGAACTGACTGGTGGCGATGCAATCTCCATCATCTCTGCTATCAACGTAGGCTCCCACTTGGTAGATACTTCTCCGCTTTCCACTTTGGGCGCACTGTGCATTGCAGCTGCACCTGAATATGAGGATAAAGGCATTCTGTTCCGTAAACTTTTGATTTGGGGTCTTTCCATGTCCATCGTTTCCGGTATCGTATGCTTCGTATTCTTCGGTGTTCTTGGCCTGTAATAAAGTACAAGATTAACTATTTGGCTATTTCTTGACACAATCTCTAAAATAGTCCGAACTAATGAATGGTATTTCCGCAAAGTGAAATAATCCGATTTCCAGCCCCAGCTATTTTAACTCTAGAAATAGGAGGGACCAATAATGGATATTTCACTTCCTGCATTAATGTCTATTCTCGCATTGGTTATTCTGGTAGGTATTTCCTGCGTTAACGAAGATCTCAACGTAGGTTTCCTCGGTATTGCATTCGGTATCATTGTTGGCGGTATCTTCTCTGATATTTCCGCTGCAAAAATTATGAATGCTTTCCCGCTGAGCCTGTTCATGATTCTGGTAGGCGTAACCTTCCTTTTTGGTATGGCTCAGACCAACGGCACTATGGAAAAACTGACTGCTTATTCCGTACGTGCTTGCAAAGGCAACACCGCACTTGTTCCTTTGATTATTTACGTTCTTACAACTTTTGTTACCACCATCGGCCCTGGCAACATTGCTGGCTGCGCTCTGATGGCTCCGGTATCCATGGCAATTGCTTCCAAAGTAAAAATGCCGGCATTCCTGATGACCCTGCTTGTTGTAGGTGCTGCTAACGGTGCTGCATTCTCTCCGTTTGCTCCTACCGGTATCATCTCCAACGGCATCATCGCAAAATGCGCACCGGAACTTGGTATCCCTGCTGACTACCTTTCCACTCTGGCATGGAAAATTCACTTCAACTCCGAACTTGCACAAGGCTTCGTTAACATCGGCGGCTTCTTTGTAATGGGCGGTTTGAAATGGATCAGAGAACAGAAAGGCGCTGCTCTGGATATTGACGAACTGGCTCCGAAACCGGAACCGTTCAATGCTGCTCAGAAAACCACTTTGCTCATGGTAGCAATCCTTATTTTCTTGGTAGTATTCCCTGGCCTGCCTGGCATGAAAGGTGTGTTCCCGAAACCGATTCTGAACATGCTTTCTAACGTAGGCTCCGTATCCTTCGTACTTTCTATCGTACTTATGCTTACCGGTTATGGCGATTCCAAAGCTGCTGTTAAAGTAATGCCTTGGTCCGTAATCATGATGGTTTGCGGCGTATCCGTACTTATCGATGTAATGGATAAAGCTGGCGGCTTGAACTTCCTTGTTGAAATCATGGCTTCCGTAGCTGGCCCGACCACCATTTGCTTCTGGACTGCATTTGTACCGGCTGTAATTTCTGCATACTCCTCCAGCTCTGGCGTAGTAATGCCGATGTTCCTGCCGATGACCCCTGGTCTGGTAGAATTGACTGGCGGCGACCCGATTGCTATTATTTCCGCAATCGATGTTGGCTCTCACTTGGTAGATACTTCTCCGCTTTCCACTTTGGGCGCACTGTGCATTGCATCTGCAGGTGAAGAAGAAGATAAAGGCGTTCTGTTCCGTAAACTTTTGATTTGGGGTCTCTCCATGTCCATCGTTTCCGGTATCGTATGCTATGTATTCTTCGGCATTCTTGGTTTCTAATTAATTAGAAATTAGATTACGGATTTTATGCAGGTACGGCTTGTCCGTACCTGCATTATTTTTATCGTAAATTTACTTAAAAAATTTGCATTTTTAATAATACTTTGATAATATAAATATGTTAATATTTTATCTGTGCGGCTCTCACAGAATAAATATTGTTTGGCTGATGGGCAATAAATAAGGAGAAATCTGGATGTATTGCTTTAATCAGAGAGTTTTTTACAAACAGGAGGAAAATGATAATGAAACCGTTGGAAAATGTAGTTGTTCTGGACCTCACTCGTGTATTGTCCGGCCCTTATGCTGCTATGATGCTTGCTGATATGGGTGCAAACGTAATTCACATCGAGCAGCCGAAAATTGGTGACGACAGCCGTGCTTACGGACCTTTTATCGGGAAAGAAAGCGCGTATTTCATGAGCTTGAACCGTAACAAACGTTCCATGACCATGAACTTTAAGTCTGATGAAGCTAAAGCTGTTTTTAAAGAAATGGTTAAAAAAGCTGACGTTGTCGTTGAAAACTTTAAACCCGGCACGATGAAAAAATTCGGTCTTGATTATTCCGTATTGAAAGAAATCAACCCGAAAATTATTTATGCATCCTGCTCCGGCTTTGGCCAGACCGGCCCTTATACCATGAAACCTGCTTATGACGTAGTTGTACAGGCTATGGGCGGTATTATGAGCATTACCGGTCCGGATAAAGATACTTTCTGCCGTGTAGGTGCTTCCGTAGGTGATATTATTGCAGGCATCTTCCTTGCAACAGGTATTACCACCGCTTTGTACAAACGCGAAGTAAGCGGCATCGGCCAGGAAATTGATGTATCCATGCTTGACTGCCAGGTAGCTATCCTTGAAAACGCAGTAAGCCGTTATTTTGTAAACGGTGTAAACCCGACTCCGCTTGGAAACCGTCATCCTTCCATCACTCCGTTCGAGTCCTTTACTGCAAGCGATGGCCTGTTAATTGTTGGCGCAGGCAACGACAGACTTTGGAAAAAGCTCTGTGATTTAATCAATAGACCTGATCTCATTGAAGATCCGCGTTTTATTACCAATGCTGACAGAACCAATAACGAACCTGCTCTGAAAGAAATTTTGGATGCAATTTTCGTAACTGATACCATTGACCACTGGTTGGAAAAACTGGAAGCTGCTGCAATTCCGTGCGCACCTATCAATACCATTGATAAAGTTGTAACCGATCCGCAGGTTAACTTCCGTGAAATGATTGTTGAAGTTGAACATCCGACTGCCGGCAAGATGAAAATCCCCGGTGTACCTATTAAATTCTCCGAAACTCCGTGCAGTGTAGAAAAACCGGCTCCGGTTCTCGGACAGCATACTGACGAAGTATTGAAAGAATTTGGCTACACTGATGAACAGATTGCCAAACTGCATGAAGATGCAGCAGTTTAATATTTAATTTTCTCAAACTAATCCAACTTAAAATTTTAAATGATATGAGGATGGGAACTTGTTTCCCATCCTTTTTTGCTGTATAATATTGACGTTAATATATTTATTTTTAGGAGGCTATTTAATGAGTTTAGCTGTTGATACAACAAAGCGCAGTAAAAAATATGTTATTACGTATACTGTAGTAGGCATAGCATGCTTTGTTATGTTCATTGTATCTATTTTACGTTATGTGTACCTTAATGTGCTTGAACCTGTACCTATTTTCTTTTATGCAATGCTTGTTTGGATTTTGCTTTTGCGCTGCAAACCAACTTATGATGTAAGCGTAGAACGCAAATATTTAAAAATAGTTAAACATACAATTTGGGGTAAAACCAAGGTTTTTGAAATTCCGTACCGTGAGATTGCTGCTATATTCAGCTATCAGCCTAAACTGATGCGTACAGTAAAATTCCGTTATTCTTACAGATTAAATTCTGCGCTGGATGCACGTACTTTGTGGACTTTGGCCTGGCGCAGAAGATTTGATGACGGCAGCGAAGCTAATGTGCGTATTTATTTTAAGGCCTCAAAAGAGGTTATGGACGCATTGGCTGAAAAAATGCCGAACCGCGTAAACGTACCGGAAGAACTGGCTGACTTTAATATGCTTGTTAAAGAAGGTGTAATTGTAAATAATGAAAGAAAATTAAGAGAAGCAGAAGCGGAAATTTTGGATAAAACTGTTGAGGAACTTGATAAGGACGAAAAAATTGCCAAGGAACTGGTTGCTGAACAGGAAGCCAAAGAAGATGCTACTAAAGCAGACAAAGCAGCTAAAAAATAAAGAGGTGTAAGTAATGTATTGCAGATATTGTGGACACGAACTGCCGGATGATTCTGTTTTTTGCAGCAAATGCGGGAAAAAAGTACAGCATGACGGACAGGCGCAGGCCGTTGTTGGCACAGAGCCTGCAAAACAGCCTGAACCTAAACCGGAACCGGTTGAGCATTGCCGTTTGGAACTTGTTGAAGTTGACAGCCCGTGGTCATTGTTTGGCAACACACGCAACAGATTTCAGGCTGTTACCGATAAAGGCGAGATTATTTATCAATCTGAGCGTTTTAAAGTAAGCGGCTTTAGTTATGACGGACCTGAAGAGGTTAGCAAAAAATACCGTGATTTGGTAGAAAAAGCGGTTTTAACGCTTGCCGTTGATGGATGGAAAAAGCTGCCGGGATACCGCCGCAGATGGTTTGAACTTGATTTTGAAAGAAAAATAAAAGATTAATTTTAACTGCCTGTGTTAATACGCAGGCAGTTTTTCTTATATAAAGTTTTATTTGTGAAATTTTTTGCAGAAGCTCAGCAATGTATACACAGACACGTAAAAATTTGATATAATAAATTGGAGTATCTATAAACAGGCTGCGTATTTTTATTCGCAGCAGGATACTGTTTGTTGAGAGGGTGATTTTTATTTGAGCCACAACAAGATGAAGCTTTTGCCGGCTGATGACAGGCCGCGTGAAAAGCTGATTGAACATGGCCCGGATGTGTTAAGTAATTCGGAATTATTAGCGATTTTAATCAGGACGGGTACAACTGAACGTTCTGCGCTTGATATTGCTCGTGAACTGACGGAAAACGGTGGTTTTTACAGTAACATTGCGCAGGCGCGCAGTGTGGCCGACCTATCTAAAATAAAAGGGCTTGGCCCGGCGAAAGCTGCTACTATTTTGGCGGCTGTGGAACTGGGCAGGCGTGTAGCCGGTGCTGAACCTCAGAAAAAGCAGAAGTTTTCATCACCGGAGGTTTGTGTAAGCTATTTAATGCCACGTATGCGGTATGAACAGCAGGAAAAGTTTGTTGTAATGCTTTTGGACAGCAAAAACCAGCTGATAAAATGCCAGAAAGTATCGGAAGGTTCGTTGAATTCTTCTGTAGTGCATCCGCGCGAGGTGTTTGCGCCTGCTATGCTGCATCGTGCAGCATGCGTGCTTGCGGCGCATAATCATCCTTCGGGTGATCCGGCGCCGAGTATGGAAGACCGCAAACTGACCCAGGCATTAATGGCAACCGGCACGGTAATGGGTATTCCGCTTCTGGATCATATTATTATTGGTGACGGCAGGTATTTTAGTTTTCGAGAAAACGGTTATTTGGATGAATGAGGTGTAAATAATGTTTGGTTTGTTTAATAAATTTTCGCATGATATGGGCATTGATCTGGGAACCGCGAATACGTTGGTTCATGTAAAAGGGAAGGGGATTATTATTCGAGAGCCTTCCGTAGTTGCTGTTGATAAAGCTAATAATGAGGTATTGGCAATAGGCGCAGAAGCTAAGCAGATGATTGGCCGCACTCCCGGGCATATTATTGCTATCCGTCCGATGAAAGACGGCGTTATTGCCGATTTTGATATTACTCAGTCGATGCTGAAGTTCTTTATAAAAAAGGCTATCGGCAAAAATTCACTGGTGCGCCCGCGTATTGTTGTTGGTGTGCCTTCCGGTGTTACCGAAGTTGAAAAACGCGCCGTTATTGATGCTACCGTACAGGCAGGCGCACGTGAAGCATATCTTATCGAAGAACCTATGGCTGCTGCTATCGGTGCCGGTTTGCCAGTGCAGGAAGCAACTGGCAGCATGGTTGTTGATATTGGCGGCGGTACTTGTGAAGTGGCTGTAATCTCTTTGGGCGGCATAGTTGTAAGTAAATCCATCCGCACCGGCGGCGATGCTATGGATGATGCTATTGTGCGTTATATACGCAAATCTTTCAATTTGCTGATTGGTGAGCGTACAGCCGAAGAAGTAAAAATTAATATCGGCACTGCTATGCCTTTGGAAAACCCGGAAGAAATGGAAATCCGCGGACGCGATTTGCTGAGCGGTTTGCCAAAGAATATTACAATTAACAGCAACCATGTTTGTGAAGCTTTGGATGAGCCTGTAACCAATATTTTGGATGCTGTAAGAAATACCTTGGAGCGTACTCCGCCTGAACTTGCTGCCGATATTATGGACAGGGGCGTTGTTATGACGGGCGGCAGCTCGCTTTTGCGCAACCTTGACCGTATTATGAGCAGGGATACAGGCATGCCGGTTTATGTATCCGATGACGCGCTTAGCTGTGTTGCGTTAGGCACCGGCCTTGCCGTTGAAAATGTTGATGTTTACAAAAAAGGTTTTATGGCATCTAATACCACGGACTGAAGGAATAACGTGTGAACAAGAAGTATTTGAGCATTGGATTAGCTGTGGCAGTGCTGCTGACGCTGTTTGCGATGGCATTGCATGACCCGCTGCGGTTTCCGGTAACCAACAGGGTTGTAACTGCTGTTATAACTCCGTTTGCAGCAGCAAGCAATGCTGTAGGCGGTTGGGTAAATGATACCGGAGATGCAATGACCACAGTTAAAACATTGCAGCAGGAAAACGAAACATTACAAAACGAAATTAACGAACTGCGTTACGCAAATCTTGCCATGGCAGAAATTTATGCAGAAAACCAGCGTTTGCGCGAGATGTTGAATTATAAAAATTCGCATCCGGAGCAGCGGTTGGCGGTTGCAAAAGTTTTGGGCCGCGCCCCGGGAGATTTGCGCGACAGCCTGTATATTGATAAAGGTACGGATGACGGTGTGCAGCAGGATATGGCAGTTGTAACGGTACAAGGGCTTGTAGGTCTTGTAAATGAAGCATATCCTTCTTCTGCAAGGGTTACGCTGGTAACGAGTACGCGCTGTAATGTCGGCGCGCGTATTTTGCGTGCCAATTCGCGTGCAGTAGGCATTGTAACTGGCCGCGGCGGCGATAACGTACCTTTGTTAATGGAACATTTGCAGCGTGAAGCAGATGTATTGCCCGGCGATGTTGTAGTAACCAGTGGGTACAGCCAAAATCATCCTGCGGGGATTGTTATTGGCACAGTTAAAGACAGCAGTCTTGATGCGGCAGGGCTTTTGCGCAATGCCACTGTAGAACCTGCTGCTGTAAGAAACGGCATTGAAGAAGTGTTTGTTGTTATCTGGCATCAGCAGGACGGTAATGCAAAATGAAAAGGCTGATTTTTTTAATTGTTTACCTGATATTTTTTGCTTTGCAGGTTACGGTAGAGCAGCCTGAATGGTTTAAGTTTGATTTAGTGCTGCTTTATGTATATGCAATGGCAATGGTTTACGGTGCCCAAACAGGCACAGCTATTGGCGGTGCAGCAGGGCTTGTATATGATTTGTTAAACGGTGCCGTGTTTGGTTTTCATACAATAACCCGCAGTGCGGTTGGGTTTGTAACCGGTTATATTAAAGAGCAGGTTTTTAAAGAACATTTTGCTTACCATATAACTGCGGCATTTGTGATAACAGCAGGCATTCGCGTGCTGTTTTTCTTTGTGGCACTTTTTTTAACGCCCGTTGCCGACGGCAGCTTTTTACTTGGCTATTTACAGGAGAGCCTGGCATATTGCCTGGGAAATATTGTATTTGTTGTGCCTGTATATAAATTATGCTGGTTAATAGAGCGGTGGCATAAAGACAGATAGGTTTGTTTAAAAGGAGTATTGGCAATGCTGAACAAAAGATATGCAAACAGGTTAGAAGCCATGTTGATTGCCGCTGTGTGCATTTTACTTGTGCTTTTGGGACGCATGGCCTATTTGCAGCTTTTTAAGGGTGATTTTTATGGAGAGCAGGCAGACGGAAACCGTTTGCGCCGTACTAAAGTAACAGCGCCGCGCGGTATTTTTTATGACAGGGACGGCGTGGAACTTGTTAATAATCTTCCAGGTTACGTAGTGGCTCTGCGCCGGCAGAACAATCCGTATGATGAAGAAATTTTGCGTGCGTTATCGGAAATTATTGAAATGCCGGTGGCTGAAATGCGCAAAAAGCTGGAAGAAAACAGCAACAGCTATGAACCTACGCGCTTAAAAACCAATATTACGCCGGAAATGCTGACCAAACTTGAGGAAAAGAAAAATGAACTGCCCGGTGTAATGATTGAAATTCAGCCTGTACGCAATTATTTGTTTAAAGAACTTGCAGTACATGCAATTGGTTACGTTGGCGAAGTAAGCCAATATGATATTACACAGGGCTCTTATAAAGATATGCCGGTTGGAAGCGTGGTAGGCAAGTTTGGTCTTGAAAAAACCTACGATAAATATATACGCGGACAAGACGGCAGTTATGATGAGGAAGTTGATGTTAGCGGCAATGTGGTTAAGCAGCTTGGCCAGATTGACCCTGTACCGGGCAAAAGTTTGCAACTGACGATAGATAAAGATTTGCAGCAGGTAATGGAAAAAGCTGTGGATGAACATCTGGCGTATTTGCGTTCATCCGGTTTGGCGCCTAACGCACGTGCGGCGGCCATAGTTGCGCTGGACCCGAAAACAGGCGCAGTGCGTGCAATGGTAAGCCGTCCTGCCTTTGACCCTAATCTGTTTGTAAACGGCATCAGCGAAAAAGACTGGAATGTAATTAATAATGACCCTAACTATCCAATGGGCAATAAAGTTATTGGCGGTGAATATCCGCCGGGTTCGCCGTTTAAAATTGTTACAGGCGCAGCCGCTTTGGAACTTGGCAAGGTAACACCGGAAGAAAAGATTTTCGACAGCGGCAAGCATTGGCTTGTACCAATGGGCAATGCCGGCGGTGAAGCACTTGGCTGGATTGATTTCCATGAAGCGCTTAGAAAATCGGATAACGTATACTTTTATGAGATGGGCAACCGCCTTGGTATTGAAAATATAGTAACTTTTGCCCAAAAATTTGGTATCGGTTCACCGACAGGCATAGAACTTGAAGGCGAATTAAGCGGGCTTTTGCCTACTCCTGAGAATAAAAAGAAGATTTTCCCGGGCGAAAGCTGGATGCTTGGCGATACTTTCAATGCGGCAATCGGGCAGGGCATAAACCTGGCGACACCTATGCAGCTTGCTATGCTGATGAGCTGTGTTGCTGCTGACGGCGTGTATCATCCGCCGTATCTTGTAGAAAATTTGTTAAATAATGATGGCAGCGTTTTTCAAAAGGTAGAACACGCTCCGGCAAGGAATATCGGCATATCCATGCACACGCTGCGGCTTATTCAAAAGGCTTTGGAAGGCGTAGCTGAAGAAGGCGGTACGGCGTCATATTTTGCCAGCCTGCCGCGGCAGATTGCAGCCAAAACAGGTACTGCAGAAAATCCGCATGGGCGTGACCACGGGCTTTTTGTAGCCTATGGGCCTTCTGATAACCCGGAAATTGTTGTAGCTTGTATTGTAGAACAGGGCGGTTTCGGTACATCTGCTGCCGGACCGATTGTTTATAAGGTTTTTGAAGAATGGTTCAGGCAGAAAGGGTTTGTAAATACAGCCCAGCCTGCCAAGTAACGGAGGCAGTATGCAGAGATATTTGCGTAATATAGACTGGTGGCTGGTAGGGGCAGTTTTTGCCCTTATTGGCATTGGGCTGATGCTGATTTCTAGTGCGACGCATTCTTATGCTGTTGCCACGGGCAAAGCGTGGCATGTGCAGCGCCAAAGCATTTTTGTTGCTATAAACGTACTTTTGGTAATTGTCTGCCTGCGTTTTGATTACCGGCTTTTACAGCAGATAGCCAAGCCGCTGTACATTTTTAACTTGTTATTGCTGCTTGCGGTAATGTTTGTAGGACATTCTCAGCTTGGCGCGCAAAGGTGGATTCAGATAGGTCCTGTAACGATACAGCCTTCGGAATTTGCCAAGGCAATAATTATTGTCTGCCTTGCTGCATTTTTGGCGAAAAGGGCAGAGTTATATACCGATTTTTCGGATTATCTGCCGGCAATAGCTTATGTGTTTGTGCCGTTTATACTGGTAATGCGCCAGCCGGATTTAGGTACGGCACTGGTGTTTGCAGTTATAGCCCTTGGCATGCTGATTATGAGCGGTTTTAAAATGCGCTGGCTGGCAATGCTGAGCGGCGCTTTTGTGGTGCTGATGCCGGTGTTCTGGCTGATTTTAAAGGAGTATCAGAAAAACCGCATCCGCGTATTTTTGGACCCTGAGCTTGACCCATTTGGTGCCGGTTATCATGTAATACAATCTAAAATTGCCATCGGCAGCGGTTTGCTGACAGGCAAAGGCTGGTTTGCCGGTACGCAGAGCCAGTTAAACTTTTTGCCGGAAAACCATACGGACTTTGTTTTTGCTGTAGCAGGTGAGGAGTTTGGTTTTATCGGCGTAACGGTAATACTTTTACTTTATGGCATTATTATCTGGCGCGGGCTTACTATTGCGCTTAATGCCGAAGACGATTTTGGTACGCTTCTGGCGGTAGGTATAACATTTATGTTTACCTTCCATATGTTTGTCAATATCGGCATGACGGCCGGTATTATGCCTGTTACCGGCATACCGCTGCCGTTTTTAAGCTACGGCGTAAGTTCGCTGACAACGAATATGTTTTTGGTAGGCTTATTGCTTAACATACGCCTGCGCAAGCAGCAGCTGCAATTTTGAGGAGGAACAACGTGAATAAGGATTTAACGATAGATATTTTAAGCAGTGTTGCCAAACCTGCACGCTATACCGGCGATGAATTCGGCAGCATTGTTAAAACTCCGGAAGAAACCGAGGTAAGCATTGCCCTGGCTTTTCCGGATGTGTATGAAATTGGCATGAGCTATTTGGGCTTTAAAATTTTATATCATATTGTAAATAAAGAGCAGGGACTGGCGGCAGAACGTGTATGCGCGCCATGGACTGACATGGAAGCCAAAATGCGTGAGCATGATATACCGCTGCGCAGTTTGGAAACTGATAAAGTACTGCGCGATTTTGATTTTGTTGGGTTTACTTTACAGTATGAATTATCTTACACCAATATTTTAAACATGCTCGATTTGGGCAAAGTTCCTGTGCTTGCCGGAGAACGCGGCGAAAATGACCCGTTTGTGGTGGTTGGCGGCCCGTGCGTTTATAACCCGGAACCGCTTGCCGATATTTTTGACATTGCTGTTATTGGCGAGGGCGAAGAAGTTTTGGTTGAGCTGTTAAATGCTTACCGTGAATGGAAAAAAGCCGGCAAACCCGGTGGTCGACAGGAATTTTTGAAGCGTGCCGCAGCTATTAAGGGAATTTATGTGCCGTGTTTTTATAAAGTGGAATATAACAGCGATAATACTGTTAAAGAAGTTGCACCCGTTTATGAAGGCGCGCCCAAAACTATTGAAAAACGCGTTATTGCCAATTTGAATGATGTAGATTTTCCCACTGCGCCTGTTGTGCCTTTTGGTGAAATTGTGCATGACCGCATCATGCTTGAAGTATTCCGCGGCTGTACACGCGGCTGCCGTTTCTGTCATGCAGGCATGGT
The DNA here is from genome assembly GCA_905207485.1 of uncultured Phascolarctobacterium sp. Taxonomy (GTDB): domain Bacteria; phylum Bacillota; class Negativicutes; order Acidaminococcales; family Acidaminococcaceae; genus Fusicatenibacter_A. The sequence continues at coordinate 3,933 of CAJLLL010000033.1, read as the reverse complement.
GTACCGTCCGGTGCGCGAACGCCATCCGGAAGTATTAAAAGCCTTGGCACGCAAATTAGTGGATAACACCGGCTACAACGAAATTTCACTGGTATCTTTAAGCACGGCAGATTACACCTGCCTTGCGCCGATGATACACGACATGATAGAAGAATTTAAAGACGAGCGTGTCAGTGTATCGTTGCCTTCTTTGCGTATCGACAGCTTTTCCGTTGACCTTGCCAAAGAAGTGCAGGCAGTACGCAAGAGCGGGCTCACCTTTGCTCCGGAAGCAGGCAGCCAGCGCATGCGTGACGTTATCAACAAAGGCGTAACGGAAGAAGATTTGATGAACGCTGTCAGTGCCGCCTTTAAATCCGGCTGGAGCAGCGTAAAACTGTACTTTATGATAGGTCTGCCCGGCGAAACGGACGAAGACGTACTTGCTATTGCGGATTTAGCCAAAAAAGTGCAGTATAAATACCGCGAAATTACCGGTAAAGGCGGCTGCAAAGTAACCGTAAGCGCCAGCAGTTTTGTGCCCAAACCGTATACTCCGTTTCAGTGGAGCGCGCAGAACAGCATGGATGAATTGCGCCGCAAACAGTATTTGTTAAAAGATGCTTTGAAGGTAAAAAATATTACTTTCCAGTATCATGACCCGGAAACCAGCATTATGGAAGCGGTTTTTGCACGCGGCGACAGACGTTTGGGAAAGGCGCTTTATCTTGCATGGCAGCGCGGCGCCAAGTTTGACGGCTGGAGCGAACAGTTCGATTATAATCGCTGGCTTGAAGCATTGGCTGACTGCGGGCTTGATAAAGACTTTTATATTGCCCGTGAACGCGGAGAAAATGAAGTATTTCCGTGGGAACATATTCAGCCTGCGGTATCGCGTGCATTTTTGCGCAACGAATATAAAAAAGCGCAGCGCGGTGAACTTACGCATGACTGCCGCCGCGGAAGCTGCACCGGCTGCGGTGTATGCCAGAAACTTGGCGTAGAAGTTAAAGTGGAAGGTTAAATAAAATGAAACTCAGATTAAAAATAACCAAAGATAAAAGCATAAGATTTATCTCTCATCTCGAATATGTGCGCACTATTGAACGTGCTATCCGCAGGGCAAAGCTGCCTGCCGCGTACAGCGAAGGCTTTAACCCGCACTTAAAATTTTCGCTGGCATCTGCGCTCGGTGTAGGCGTGGTAAGCTATGCGGAATTTTGTGAAATTGAACTGGCAGAACCAATGACGGCAGAAGAAGCAGTAACAAAAATGCAAAAAGCACTGCCGCGCGGAATCCGCATTTTGGCGGCAGATGTAACGGCAACTAACGCACCTGCGCTGATGTCTGAAGCGGGCGGAGCAGATTACAGAGTGACACTGCCGTATGATAAGCCGGTAGATGAAGCAGTAAAGCTGTTTAACGAAGCCGAAAGCATAGTTTATGCCAAAACAGCGCCTAAAGCTAAAACCAAGGTAAAAGAAATTGACGTTAAGTTTTTTATACCGTACCTTGAGGCTCAGCAAAACGGCGGCGAACTGGTGCTGCATTTTAGCTGCCGCATAACACCCAACGGCAGCATGAAAGCCGTTGATTTAATAAACACCTTAAACCAGCAATACAACTTAAACCTGCCTGCCGAAAAAGCAGACATAGAACGCCTTGATCTTTATAAATACGACCTCCGCGGCAATAAAAAGCCGATGTTAAGTGAGGATATGGTAGTAGTTAAATAGTAAAAACGCCAGATACGTTTTAATCGTATCTGGCGTTTTCTTTACTTAAATAAAATGCAGGTAAAAATATTATTTATGTTGAATAGAATAATATATTAGTATTGGAGGTGTTTTATGGAATATTTGGCACACCGCGATGAAGAAAAGCATTTAGAGCAAACTATTAGTGAACATGCTGAAGGAACAGCGGCCTATGCGAAAAAATTTTCAGCTATGTTTACGGAACCGGTTTATGGTGAGCTTTTAGGAATGTATCATGATATAGGAAAATATAGCAACGAATTTCAAAATTATTTAGAGTTTGGAGGAATAAAGGGCAGTGTTGACCATACTGGCGCAGGAAGTAAGGTTTTTTTTGATTGCGCTCTTTTATCTAAAAATTCTACTTTTTTTCTTTTAGGAATGTGTATAGCAGGGCATCATGGTGGATTGCCTGATATAGGCAGCAATATTAATACATTAGAAAAAGGGAGCTTTTTTTACCGTATCCAAAATAGTAAATTGCCAGATTTTAGTGCTTATAAACAATTTACACCTGAAATTAAATTTAATTTAGTGCCGAATATTATGACTACATTAACATCTGCTTTTTCACAGATGTTTTATGTAAGAATGTTATATTCATGCCTTGTTGATGCAGATTATCTTGATACAGAAACATTTATGATGCAAAATAATGTTACAAGAAGTGGTTTTGCTGATCTTAAAGAAATGAAGGAAAAAGTTGATAAGCATACTGCTGAATTTTTTCCGCCTAAAAATGATATAAATAAAATGCGTTGCGATTTATTAAAGCAGTGCCAGGATACAGGTAGTGATGGAACGCGTAAAAATGAAAATTTATATACTTTAACAATTCCAACTGGCGGAGGCAAAACCTTGGCTTCTTTGTCATTTGCTCTTAATAGGGCAGTGTTAACTGGACGAAAACGCATTATATATGTTATTCCGTATACATCTATCATTGAACAAAATGCAGGCGTATTTAAAAAAATTGTAGGCAATGATAATGTTGTAGAACATCATATGAATGTGGAATATGATGATACTGATGGGAGTAATCGTAAAAAACTTGCAACAGAAAATTGGGATGCTCCACTTATAGTAACAACGAACGTACAATTTTTTGAATCGTTGTTTTCTAATAAACCATCAAAATGCCGTAAACTGCATAATATTGCCAACAGTATTATTATATTTGATGAGGCACAGATGCTACCGATTCAATATTTACTGCCGTGTACGGAGATTATAAAAGAATTAACGGAACATTATAATTGTTGCGTTGTACTATGTACGGCAACTCAGCCTTCATTAAATAAATTTTTGGAAAAACCACCTTTAGAAATTATTGATAACCCTAAATATTATTATGATATGCTTAAACGAACAACTATTAAAGTTTTAGTCAATAAAACAGAAAGTGAATTAGTGACAAGGTTAAAAGAGCATAAGCAGGTTTTGTGTATAGTTGGTACAAAACGTAAAGCGCAGGAGGTTTTTAATTTATTAGCTGATGAAGCCGGTACATATCATTTATCAACAAATATGTATCCTACTCATAGAAAAACTATTTTAGATGAAATTCGAGAAAGATTAAAAAAAGGTGAAATATGCCGTGTAATTTCAACTAGTTTAATTGAAGCTGGAGTAGATGTAGATTTTCCGGCTGTATACAGGCAAATGGATGCGTTGGATAGTATTGTGCAGGCAGCAGGGCGTTGTAATAGAGAGGGAAAATACAGTGCTGAAGAAAGTATTGTATATGTGTTTAGTTTTACTGGAGATAAAGGAACTTTACGTATAAGAGAAAAAACAATAACAGAACAAATTATAAAAAAGTATGATGATATTTCTTCTCCTGAAGCGCTGACTGTTTATTTTGATGAATTGCACAGCATCGTGAATGAAGGTTTAGATAAAGAAAATATTCTTACATTTTTAAATGAATGTCCAATGGCAAGGTTTTATTATAAAACTTTATCAACTAAGTTTAAAATTATTAAAGATGAAACTAAATCTATCTTTGTTCCTAAAAGCGATGAGGCTAAAAAAATTGAAAAACAGTTACGTGACGGAATAAGAAACAGAGAACTTTTTAGAAAAATAAGTGCGTATTCTGTGAATGTTTATTATAAAAATAATAATTGTGGTGAGTCTGTTTATGAAAAACTTGTTTATAATAACAAAATAGAAGTTTTAGATGAGAATGTAAAT
>CAJLLL010000032.1 GCA_905207485.1 uncultured Phascolarctobacterium sp. | reverse complement strand
CGCGACCGCCACTATGACCGTTACCACCACAACGGCCACTGCGACTGGGGCAATGACTGCCCGTTCTATGACGAAGATAAAAACTAATCCGTCTTAAAAACTTTTCAATAACAATCTGTTGAATTAAGCTAACCTTTCCCCAAATAAATCTTAAAACTTAAACCAATCCATAAACCTTTCCTCTCCAAAGAAAAAACCACCCATTAAAGGGTGGTTTTTTTTGTTGTATGTTTTAATACCCAAAAATTTCTCTGGCTTCTTTCATATTAGCTACCGGGTCAACGGCAAAGGGGCAGCGTTTAGTGCAGGCGCCGCAGGCAATGCAGTCGCCCGCGTGGGCACTAAGCGCGGCATAATGCTCACGCACGGTTTCCGGTACTTCGCCCTGCGCTTTGGCAAGGTTTAAAAACTTGGTTACGGTTGCCACGTCAATTCCTTTAGGGCACGGCGCGCAGTGTCCGCAGTACATGCAGTGCCCCTCCCAGCTAATTTTGGGAAAGCTGGCAAAAACAGCGGCGTAATCTTTTTCACTTTCGTCTGCTTTTTCATAATCAAGCGAGGCTTTCAGTTCTGCTATGCTGCGCGCACCGCACATTACCGCTGCCACAGCCGGGCGCGTCAGCGCATAATGCAGGCACTGCACCGCTGTAAGCGCCTTGCCCGCCGGGCTGAACTCACTTAAAAGGTCGCCGCCGCCAAACGCTTTCATTACAGTAATGCCCACGCCCAAACGCTGGCAGGTTTCGTAAAGTTCCGCACGTTTGGGGTCAAGGTTCAGCAAATTGTTTTTGTAGCTTTCTTCTGCCCAAAGCTGCTCCACGTCTTCCGTACCGGGCAGCAAATCATAACAGGGGTTCACGCTGAACATCAGCACTTCCACCTTGCCGCTGTTTACGGCATCAAGCGCTGCCAGCGGGTTATGGCTGCTTACGCCGATATGCTTAATTTTGCCCTGCGCTTTCAGTTCCAGCGCATAATCCAAAATGCCGCCGGTTTCAATTTCATGCCACAGAGCGGGCGAATCAACATAGTGAATCATGCCGATATCAATATAATCCGTCTTTAAATTTTGCAGCATCAGTTCAAAGGCTGCTTTAACTTCGGTTAAATTGCGTGTTGCCTTATACTGCCCATCCTGCCATACCGTGCATAAATGCGCCTGATAAATAAAATCCTTACGGCGTGCGCCCAGTGCCGCGGCAATGTTTTTGTGCATCTCCGGGTTAGGGCTGTATAAATCCATGCAGTTTACGCCTGCTGCCAGTGCCAGTTTAAACATTTCGGCAGTAAATTCCGGGCTTTGCCCGTTAAAACCTTCACAGCCAAGCCCTATCTCGCTTACCTTTAAGCCTGTTTTGCCAAGTTCGCGGTATTTCATAGCCATGCCTCCTTCAACATCTCCATAAACAATCAAGTGCGTATTTTTACTGCTTATACGTTTATTGTAAATAAAATGCTGCTTCCGCGCAAGTTAGAAGCCGCTCCAACCACAGCAAAAATTTATTCATCTGCCCTGCGGCAAAATAACAACCTTTGCTGCCAAAAAGAAAAAGCCGCCTGCTTTCTACAGGCAGCTTTTTAACTTTTTATTTTGTGCAAACAATACTGAAATAGTAAATTTTAGGTATTTGTCCTGCTTTTACATTATAACAGGCATATATTCCTGCCAAAACGGATAGCTGCTTAAAACGATAACCGCCAAAAGCACAAGGTAATCGGCAAGCGCGAGTTTTTGCTGCGGCATGTTTTTATAGGTGTTGGCGCCAAAGCCTTTCAGTTCCATACTCAGCGCCAGCGTTTCGCTTTTGGCAACGGCGCGCATAACCAGCGGGCGGATAACAACAACGTAAGACATAAGCCGTTTAATGGCATTACCCCTGTTGGAATAGCCGCGGCAGCTCTGCGCGTCCAAAGTAATGGTGCTGTCCGCCAGAAAGTTAGGCACAAAGCGCAGCGCAGTGGTCAGCATAAAGGCGTATTCGCACGGCAGGTGGAACTTTGTTACCAAGGCCTGTGCAATATCCTGAATGCGCGTTGCCGCCAGCATGCACAAAAACGCCATGGTCATAACCAGCATGCGCAAACCGCCTACAAGGGCAATTTCCAAAGGCGAACCGAACAATAGCTGCAACAGCACCATCAGCCCGGTAAATACCGCCAAACCACCAATCGCCGCCATCGTCATACGGTCATGCTTAATGGAAAGGAGCAGCGCCAGTTCCAGCACCAAAATTGTGGCCACAGCCATAACCGGCAGAATAAATACCCACGCCGTTACCGCAACCGTTACAATTATCTGCGTAAAAGCCGATATTTTCATAACTGCGCCCCCTTCCTCATAATTTTACTGCAAAAATCTTCCGGGCTTGTTGCCGTAATGCCAAGCGCATTGCCTACGGCAGATGCCGTCGGGTAACGCAGCCCCCAGCGTTCTACGTTAATGCTGCCGTCAAACAGCTTTGCAGGCGTTCCGTCAAATACAAGATTGCCGTTATGCAGCACCACCGTGCGTTGTGCATAGCGGCGCACAGTATCCATATCGTGCGAAATTAAAACAACGGTAATGCCTTCTTCTTCGTTCAGCGCCTTTAAATAACTCATCATGCGCTCTTTTTCCACTGCATCCTGCCCGTTGGTTATTTCATCCAAAATCAGCGTGCGCGGGTTTAACGCCAAAGCCGCCGCCACGCCCAAACGCCGTTTTTGCCCAAAGCTTAACAGGCGCGGGTAAGCATCAGACAAATCACTCAATCCTGTTGCCGCAAGCGCTTTTTCCACCTGGCGCTTTACCGTTTCTTCCGTCAGTTTTTTGGCGCGCGGCCCGTAAGCAACCTCGTCAAAAACAGTATCTTCCAAAATCTGCAAATCAGGATTCTGAAACACATAACCAATTTTATCTGCCAAATCGGCAGGTTCCATTTTGGCAATATCCTTGCCGTCAACCAAAATCTGCCCGCTGCGGGGATGAAGAAGCGCCATGAACAGGCGGCTAAGCGTGGTTTTGCCGCTGCCGTTATGCCCCAAAAGCGCTACAAATTCGCCGCTTTCAATTTTTAAATCTATGTCATGCAGCACCGGCTGCCCGCGCAGATACGCAAAATTGACTTCTTTTGCCTCCAGCATTACGCCTCACCCCCTGTAAAACCCTTTTCTTTCAGTTCCGCAACGGCTTCTTCTTCCGTGCGCCATGCGCCAAGGCTCACGCCGAACTTTTCTTCAAGCCCCAGCTTAATGCGCCACAGCGCCGGCACAAACTGCCGCAGAGTTTCATCTTTATACATCACCGCCGCAGCGTTTTCGTATTTATCCGCCGTTACAAGGCGGCCGTTTTTAAGCACAACCAAATCCGTCATATAAGGCAGCAGGTAGTCGATGCGGTGTTCAACAACCACAATGGTTGTGCCGTATTCTTTATGGATTTTACACAAAAGCCCGTACAGCGAATTGGCTCCGTCCGGGTCCATAGCCGATACCGGTTCATCTAAAACAATAATTTCCGGATGCACGGCAAGCACCGAAGCAAGCAGCAAACGCTGGCGCTGCCCACCGCTGAGTTCGTCAAGCTGATAGCTTTCACGCCCCGGCAGCCCTACATCTTCCAGTGCCCTGCGGGTGCGTTCTTCAACTTCTTCCGGCTTAAAACCGTGGTTCAGCAGGCTGAAGGCAACCTCCTCGCCCGCCGTAAGCGAAACAAGCTGGCTTTCGTAATCTTCCAGCATCAGCCCCAGGCGCATGGCAATATCCGATACTTTTTTGCCTTTGGTGCTTTCGCCCAAAACCATTACATTGCCGCTGTACGCGCCGCCCATATAAAACGGCACAATGCCTGCCATGGCTTTGCACAGCGTAGTTTTGCCGCTGCCGCTCGGCCCGGCGATAACAGTAAAGGAACCGCGTTCAATTTTAAAATCTATATCATGCAGCACTACATTATTTTTTTTATAAGCAAAGTAAAAATGCTGTAATTCTACAACCGTTTCCATCAGTTATCTTCCTCCTGTACAAAAAACAGCCTGCGTACCGGCCCGTACAGCAAAAAGGTTATGCTGCCGTTTAACACGCCAATAACCGCTACCACCGGCAGCATGGCGTACAGCCATACAGTAAAGGGCAAATCCATAACAATTTTTAAAATAAACGTAAACACGCCGCCACTCATCAAAGTAGCCGCCAGCCCGGTAATAAACGGGCGCAGGCGCCATTTTTCCAGTTTAACCGCCAGCATCGCCTTAACAAGCAGGCAGCACACTATCGCGCCGCATACTTCACTGGCAAGGTTGCCTAGCGGAAATGCCGATTTTGATGAAGGCACCAGCGTCATGCCAGATATAAAACCAATGCCTAAAGCCTGCGGCAGCGACGGATTGGTAAGGTTGATGACAATGGAATACATTGCAATCGTCCAGTTAGGCGTAACGCCGCCCACATTAGGGCTTACCGTATGCAAAATAATGCCTATCGCCAAAAGCATTGCCGTTATCGCCACCCAGCGGTAACCATCCTGCGTAGGTTTAACTTCTGTTAAAGTAACAATCTTTTTTTCTTTGTGCAATTCTTCCATGCCGCTCACTCCTTGCCGGTATAAATAAAAAAGCCTTCCATCCCCTGTAGGGACGAAAGGCTGTAAACTTTCGCGGTGCCACCCTGCTTGACTTTTTAAGTCCAACTTTAAGATACGGGCCAAAGCCGATATCCGCTTTTATGGTAACGGGCAAAGCTATCCCGGCGCTGCTACCCCACTAAGGCTCGCAGCGCGCCTCCAAGGCCCATTCCCTTTACTGCCCGCCGCCGGGCTTACACCATCCCCGGCTCGCTGAAGGCTGCCTTTTAAAGGTACTCTTCCTTATCATAGGCTGCAAATTTGTAATTACTAAAAGTTTATCATTAGCAGGTAAGGTTGTCAACTGCAAAAATAAAGGCGCATAATTTATGCGCCTTTTGTGTTAAATATGTAATTATTTTCCCGGTTCAAACAAGCCTTCGTTGTCGTCCCACAGAATTATTTTATCTTCTTTCAATGTTTCCTGCAAACGGATTACACGCTGGTTGCTGCTGCCGCGGAAGCGCAGGTTCGGGTCTTTTTTGGCTTCCACAAACTCGCCGTCTACTAAAATGTCGATACATTCCAAAAGTCCGTGCGTTATTTCGTAATCGCACAGGCGGCCTGTTAAAAGGTCTTTTTCCAAATCGTAGCCGGTGTAGCACCACACGGTTTTATCGGGGTACATCGCGCGCAGGCGCTGCATGAAAGGCAGCAGCGCTTTCTGGTTGGCAGGCTCAAACGGTTCGCCGCCCAAAAGGCTGAAGCCTTTAATATAGCTTGGTTTCAGCGCATTTAAAATTTCTTCTTCCGCTGCTTCGTCAAACGGTTTGCCATAATCAAAATCCCAGGCTTCCTGGTTAAAACAGCCTTTGCAGTAGTGCGTGCATCCGCTTACAAACAGCGATACGCGCACGCCTGGGCCGTTGGCAACATCGTGGGTTTTAATTGCCGCGTAGTTCATAACACGCCTCCGTTACAGATGCAGTACGCGGGATTTAATTTCTTTGGTTTTGCCCACGTTCCAGAAGTTTTCGCCCAAATAACCGCAGGTACGGCGGGTTACGTTCATCAGATTATGGTCTTTATTGCCGCAGTTCGGGCATTCCCATTCCAAATCGTCATTAATCATAATTTCGCCGTCAAATCCGCAGACATGGCAGTAATCGCTCTTGGTGTTGAACTCTGCGTACTGAATGTTGTCGTAAATAAAGCGTACAACATCCTCCAAAGCTTCAGTATTGTGGCGCATGTTCGGAATTTCCACATAGCTGATAGCGCCGCCGCTGGAGATTTTCTGGAACTGGCTTTCAAAGGCAAATTTGCTGAAAGCGTCAATATTTTCACGCACGTCAACGTGATAAGAGTTGGTGTAGTAGCCTTTATCGGTAACGTCGGCAATGGTGCCGAAGCGTTCTTTATCAATGCGGGCAAAACGGTAGCACAGGCTTTCTGCCGGCGTGCCGTACAGAGCAAAGCCGATGCCGGTCTGCTGTTTCCATTTATCGCATTTCGCACGCAGGTAACGCATTACGCGCAGGGCAAATTCTTCGCCCACCGGGTCGGTATGGCTTACGCCCTTCATCAGTTTGGTCATTTCGTAAACGCCAATGTAGCCAAGCGAAATGCTGCTGTAACCGCCAACAAGGTATTTATCAATTACTTCGCCTTTGTTAAGGCGGGCAATGGCGCCGTACTGCCAGTGTACAGGGCTTACGTCGCTCTTAACGCCCATCAGCGCATTGTGGCGGCACATCAAAGCCTTGTAGCACAGTTCAAGGCGTTCATCCAAAAGTTTCCAAAACTTCTGCTCATCGCCTTTGGCGATAATTGCCACCTGCGGCAGGTTAATGGAAACAACGCCCTGGTTGAAGCGGCCTTCAAATTTATAGTTGCCGTTTTCGTCCTTCCACGGAGCAAGGAAGCTGCGGCAGCCCATTGGGGAGAATACATTGCCTTCGTAGTTTTCACGCATTTTTTTAGCGGAAATGTAATCCGGATACAGGCGTTTGGCGCTGCATTTTACAGCCAGTTTGGTAATGTAATCGTATTTGCCGCCTTTAAGGCAGTTATGCTCGTCCAGAACATAAACCAGTTTCGGGAAAGCAGGCGTTACGTAAACGCCTTTATCGTTTTTAATGCCCTGCAAACGCTGACGCAGAATTTCTTCCACAATCATGGCATTTTCTTTTAAGTATTCATCATCTTCCTGCAAGTTAAGGAAAATGGTTACAAACGGAGACTGGCCGTTCGTGGTCATTAAAGTGTTAATCTGGTACTGAATAGTCTGCACGCCGCTTTGCAGCTCGCTTTTAAGGCGTGCCTGCACCAGGCGTTCCACGGTTTCTTCCGGCAGGGTGTCGCCAACTTCATCAAGCACGGCTTTTTTAAATTTATTGTAGCTGCGGCGCAGATATTTGCCCAAATGGCGGATATCAACAGACTGGCCGCCGTACTGGCTGCTGGCAACGGAAGCGATAATCTGCGTCATAACGGTGCAGGCAACCTGGAAGCTCTTGGGGCTTTCTATAAGCTTGCCGTTCATAACGGTGCCGTTGTCAAGCATATCGCCAATATTAATCAGGCAGCAGTTAAAAATAGGCTGAATGAAATAATCGGCATCGTGGAAATGAATTGCGCCTTCGTCATGTGCTTTGGAAATTTCTTCCGGCAGGATAATGCGGCGGGTTAAATCTTTGGAAACCTCACCGGCAATCAAATCGCGCTGAGTGGAAGCCATAACGGCGTTTTTGTTGGAATTTTCTTCCATAACGTCTTTATTGCTGTTGCGGATTAACGAAAGGATGCTTTCATCGGTAGTGTTTGCCTTACGCACCAGTGCGCGGGTGTAGCGGTAAATAATGTAGGCTTTGGCAAGATCGAATTTGCCTTCCTGCATCAGCTGATGCTCTACCATATCTTGTATGTCTTCAACCAGCAAACGCATACGGTTGCGGCTTTCTACATATTGTGCAATAGCCTCGATTCTGTCATCGGCTATACGTTCGTTTTCTTCAACAGCTCCATTTGCTTTCTGAATGGCGACAACTATTTTGCTGCGGTCAAAATCAACCGTAGTGCCATCGCGTTTGATTACTTTCATTGTCCTCCCTCTTTCTCCGTTCAGTAATTTTTATCTGCCAATCTTTATTTAATACTTATTAAGCTTTTACAATAATACCATATTTTGAAAAGGAAGTAAAGGGTGCTACTACAATATATTGTTTTTATTTTGATGTTATCAACAATATTTTGTGCTATACACTTTTTGTTGCATTTGTTTACGCCATGCCGCAGTTTGTTTTTGTCAACTGTTTTATACCGGCCTTAAATGTTTTAAATTATACTTTTTACTCAATTTTACTTTGCTTTTCTATGTTTTTTTACTTTATCCGGCATTGCAAAAAAATTTTTGCTAAAACATCAATATAAACAAAAGTATGCATTTTTAAAACAAGTATTGTAAATTATTAAAAAAAAGCCTATAATAAAGAAGTCTGACGCAGATATTACAGGCAGAAAGTAAACATCTGTCATTTTAATTTCAGGAGGCTAAAATATGGAAATCACCACCATCCATCTTGACATGGTGCAGTCCGTCGCACTCGCCATTGTCAGCTATTACATCGGCACATGGATTAAAAGCCAAAGCGCCCTGCTGCAAAGGTTCAGCATTCCGGCGCCTGTTATCGGCGGCCTGCCGTTTGCCTTTATCTTTTCGTGCTTAAAAATATCCGGCATTGCCGATTTTACCTTTGATGACACGCTGCAAAAAGTTGCCCTGCTGTGCTTTTTTACCACCATCGGCATGATGGCAAGTTTAAAACTTGTTAAAAAGGGCGGCCTGCTGCTGGTTGGCTTCTGGCTTACATCAACCGTGCTCGGCATTTTGCAGAACGCCATCGGCATGGGCGTTTGCAGCCTGATGGGCATTGATAAATTCTACGGCATTCTTGCCGGCGCCGTTGCGCTGATGGGCGGCCTTGGCACCAGCGCTGCCTTCGGTCCGTTTTTTGAACAAAACTACAACTTAACCGGCGCAACAACCGTTGCCATTACCGCCGCTACTTTTGGTATGGCCGTAGCACTTATTATCGGCGGCCCGTTTGGCGAACGCCTGATTAAAAAATATAAACTGAAAACCCCTAAAGCAGCCAAAGAAGATACCCCGCTGGAAGAAATTGACGAAACCGAAACCACCGTTACCGGCGAAAACCTTATTCCGGCGCCTGCCGCTGCCGCAGAAATTTTAAAAGCGCTCGGCTTTGTAGCAATTGCCATGGGCCTGGGCAGCATTTTAAGCAGCTATCTCGGCCAGTTCATTACCCTGCCGGTATACATCGGCAGTATGCTGATAGCAGCCGTTATACGCAATATCGGCGATTTCAGCAAAGCATACAAAATTGAAGGCGTAGGCATGGACTGTATTGCCGATATTTCCCTGGTACTTTATGTAACCATGGCCATCAACAGCCTCAAACTGTACGAACTTATTAATCTGGCGCTGCCGCTGATTATCATTCTCGTTATCCAGACTTTGCTGATGGTTGTTTTCGCCTGGGGCGTATACTTCTTAATGTTCGGCAAGGATTATGATTCCGTTATGCTTGCCGTAGGCGGCATCGGTTTTGCCATGGGCGCAACGGCTAACGGCCTTGCCAACATGCAGTCCCTTTCCGATAAATACGGTTTCTCGCCTAAAGCGTGGATGATAGTTTCGCTTGTAGGTGCGTTCCTCATCGACTTTACCAACGCTATTATCATAACGTGGATGATAACGCTGTAAGAAACGCAAATTTTAACTTAACACATAAACAAAAAACACCTGCCACAGCAGGTGTTTTTTTATTTTGGCAGTTATTTTATTTTAAAAATATCTGGCTATGTCTGCCGCATGAGGCAGAATAATATCGGGGTGGATGTTTTCCTTTTCCACATCTTCCAGCGTAGCTTCGCCGGTAAGCACCAGCACCGATAAGATGCCGTTATTAAGCCCGAAAGCAATATCCGTGCTTAAACGGTCGCCAACCATGGCAATTTCGTCTTTTTTATAGCCGGTGCGTTCCATTACCACATCTACCATATAGTGATAGGGCTTGCCGGTAATGGCTAAAGGCTTTTTGCCTGTTGCCGTTTCTATCAGCTTAATCATGGCGCCGCAGTCCGGTATAAACTCGCCGCCTTCAATCGGGCAGCGCACATCAGGATGCGTTGCTATATAAGGCACGCCGCGGTCAATCAAACGGCAGGCTATCGCCAGCTTGTCATATTCCAGCGACATATCAAAGCCAACCACTACATAATCAGTTTTTTCTTCCAAAAGCGTAGTCAGTTTAAAGCCGCCTTTAATAATGGTTTCCTTTAACAAATCCGTGCCCAGCACATACAGGCTGGCACCGGGTTTTAACTTCTGCATATAGTACACAAAAGCGTCGCTGCTTATCAGCACGTTCCTGCGTTCTACCTCAATGCCCAAACGGCGCATTTTTTCTACATAATGGCTGTGCCCTTTGGAGGAATTGTTGGTTACAAGGTAAAAATCCCTGCCGCTTGCACGCAGTTTTTTAAAAAACTCATCCATACCCGGAATAAGCGTATTACCCAGATTAATGGTGCCGTCCATATCGAACAGAAAGCATTTTATATCTTTAAGCCTTGTTAAATCTGCCATGCGCTTCTCCTCAGCCTAAAAGCAAACGGTCGCTGTCCAAGGTGTTGCCGGCAGCTTTTTCAAACATTTGCAGCAAATCCTGCGTGGTAAGGTTTTTCTTTTCATCGCCTGCAACGTCTACCAGAATTTTGCCGTTGTACATCATAATCAGCCTGTTGCCATAACGCAGCGCATCACGCATATTATGCGTAATCATCAGCGCCGTTAAATGGTCGCGGTCAATAATGCGCTCGGTAAGAGCCAGCACTTTGGCTGCCGTTTTCGGGTCCAGCGCCGCTGTGTGTTCATCCAAAAGCAAAAGTTTCGGGCGTTTTATCGTTGCCATTAAAAGCGTAAGCGCCTGCCTTTGACCGCCGCTTAGCAGGCCCACGCGCGCCGTCATGCGGTTTTCAAGGCCCAAATCAAGCTCTTTCAGCATTTCCACAAACCAGTCGTGGTCTTTTTCGTTCAGGCTCCACTTTAAGCCCGGCGTTTTGCCGCGCCTTGCGGCGATAGCGAGGTTTTCTTCTATCATCATGCCGGCAGCAGTACCCATCATTGGGTCCTGGAACACTCTGCCGATGTATTTTGCGCGTTTATGTTCCGGCGTTTTGGTAATATCTGCGCCGTCGATAACAATTTTGCCGCTGTCTACCGGATAAGCACCGGCGATGGAGTTCAAAAGCGTCGATTTGCCTGCGCCGTTGCCGCCGATAACGGTGACAAAATCTCCGGGTGCAAGATGCAGCGACAAATCCTGCAATGCTACTTTTTCGTTAATCGTACCTGCAAAAAATGTTTTATGGATATGTTCAACGTGCAGCATTATTTCACCGCCTTTCTTATTCCTAACTTATCTTTTACAAGCGGCAGCGAAAGCGCAAACGCTACGAGAATTGCCGTGAAAAGTTTTAAATCGTTAGGCGGCATGCCCATTTGCAGTACCGCTGCAATAACAATGCGGTATACAACGCTGCCTAAAATTACGCTGATAATGCAGTTTTTAAAGCTGCGTGTGCCAAACAGCACTTCGCCAATAATAACAGACGCCAGACCGATAACGATGGTGCCGGTACCCATGCCGACATCGGCAAAGCCGTTGTTCTGCGCAATAAGCGCGCCGCTTAAAGAAACAAGCGCGTTACTGATTAACAAACCTAAAATAATGGTTACGCGGGTATCTACGCCCTGCGCACGAATCATCTGCTGGTTAAAACCGGTGGCACGGATGGCTGCGCCGATTTCCGTACCGAAGAACCAGTAAATGAAAACGCCGCTGATAACGGCAGCCAGCATGCCTACGGCAAGTACGGTGTAAACGTTATCCAGTCCGAACCATGCCTGTATTTCGGTAAAAATTGTATCAATACGCAAAAGCGACAGGTTGGCTTTGCCCATAATGCGCAGGTTTACGGAATACAGCGCAATCATGGTCAAAATACCTGCCAGAAGTGCCGGTATTTTCAGTTTAGTGTGTAAAAGCCCGGTAGCCACGCCTGCAAGCATACCGGCAACAGCGGCGCAAACAAAAGCCGCAGCTACGGAATAACCTTCCGAAAGCATGGCAGCCGCAACAGCCGCGCCCAGCGGGAAACTTCCTTCAACAGTCAAATCAGCAATATCAAGCACACGGAACGTAATGTAAACGCCCAGCGCCATAACAGCCCACAATAATCCCTGCGCTATTGTAGGCATTAAAATATCAAGCATCTAATCTCCTCCAAATTATGCAGTAAAAGCGGGCTTCCACGCAGGAAACCCGCAACTGAGCCATTTTATTTTACTTCCGCTTCTTTTAAAACATCTTCCGGAACGGTATAGCCGAGGCGTTCTGCCACAGCTTTATTAACGGTAACTTTAAAATGCTTCTGAGTTTCTACTGCCATATCAGCCGGTTTGGCTTCGCCTTTTAAAATTCTGGCTGCCATTTCGCCGGTCTGTTTGCCAAGTTCGTAATAGTTAATGCCAATTACAGCCACGCTGCCTTCAGTATCGGGCCAGCCGCAGGTCATAATCAGTTTGGCAGGTTCGGTAACGCTTATTAAAGTCGGCACTGCCGATGCCATAACGTTATCGGTCGGCAGGTACAGGCAGTCAATTTCGCCAATCAGGCTCTGCGCTGCCTGCTGAATATCGTTAACGCTGGAAACGGTTGCTTCCTTAACTTCAACGCCGCGTTCCGCAGCATATTTTTTCAGCAAATCAACCTGCATCTGCGAATTAACTTCGCTGGACGAATAAATGGTGCCTACAACTTTAGCATCCGGCACAAGTTTCAGCAGCAAATCAAGCTGTTTGTCAATCGGGTTCATATCGCTGGTGCCGGTTACGTTGGCGCCAGGTTTTTCGCTTGATGCAACAAGTTTAGCCGCTTCGTAATCGGTAACGGCGGTTGCCACAATGGGAATATCCTTTGTAGCGTTGGCAGCAGTCTGCGCTGCCGGAGTTGCAATGGCGCAAATCAAATCAACTTTGTTACTTACAAAACGGTGGGCAATATTCTGCAAATTGCTCTGGTCAGCCTGTGCGTTCTGGCGGTCGAAAGTAATATTTTCGCCTTCCTTAAAGCCGTTAGCGGCAAGGCCGTCCACAAAACCTTTATTGGCAGCATCAAGCGAAGCATGCTCTACAAGCTGCACAATACCTACATTTACAGATTTTTTTGCTGCTGTTTCCTCTTTTTTATCTCCGCCGCAGCCGCCAAGTACGCCCGCAGCCAAAGTTAAAGCCAATGCCGCAGCCAGGGCACGCATTTTTTTCGATAACATCATCAGTTGCTCATTCCTTCCCTAAGGTAAACTTTTGCATATAATGCGGTTATTTTATAACTTCCGCATTTTGCAGCACATCCTGCGGGATAGTAATGCCAAGGCGCTGTGCGCTTGCTTCGTTAACAACGGTTTTAAACTGCTTCTGATTTTGTATTGCCATTTCTGCCGGTTTGGCTTCACCCTTTAAAATTTTAGCCGCCATCTCGCCGGTCTCCTTACCGAGCTGGTAGTAATCAATACCAAGCGTTGCAAGACCGCCACCTTTTACAAGGGCCTCTTCGCCGCAGATAACCGCAAGCCCTGCGTTATCCGTAACGGAAACCAAAGTAGGCATGGAAGAAGCAATTACATTATCGGTCGGAACATAAACCGCGTCAACCTTCCCTACAAGGCTCTGTGCTGCCTGCTGAATATCGTTTACCGTAGAAACCGTTGCTTCCACAACATTGACGCCCCGTTCAGCAGCCGCTTTTTTCATTAAATCAATTTGAATCTGAGAATTTACTTCGCTGGAGCAGTAAACAGTACCGATAGTTTTCGCATCAGGCACAATTTTCAGCAGCAAATCAACCTGTTCCTTAATCGGGTTCATATCGCTGGTGCCGGTTACGTTGCCGCCCGGTTTCTCGCTCGTTGCAACAAGTTTAGCCGCTTCATAATCCGTAACAGCGGTTGCCACAATAGGAATATCTTTCGTGGCGTTGGCCATAACCTGCGCCGCCGGTGTTGCAATGGCGCAAATTAAATCCACCTTGTTGTTGACAAAACGGTGGGCAATGTTCTGTAAATTACTCTGGTCTGCCTGTGCGTTCTGCCTGTCGAAAGCAATATTCTCGTTTTCTTTGAAGCCTTTTTCCGCCAGGCCGTCTACAAAGCCTTTATTGGCAGAATCAAGCGCGCTGTGCTCTACCAGTTGTACAATACCTACATTTAACTGCGCTTTATTTCCGGCTTCCTTTTTTTCGCTGCCGCAACCCGCCAGAAGCCCCAATGCCAAAAGCAAAGTTACGCCTGCAGCTAATTTTTTCAATCCTCTTTTTTTCATAATATCCATCCTTCCATTCTTCAAAGTGTCCCCTCAAAGCAACAATACTACTATTTTATCATCTATTTTACCATTTATCCGTTAAAAAAACAAACTTCCTTAACAAAAATTTTAAAATTTTCTGCCAATTAGTAGGCAGATGTATACATTTTGAGGACAAATTTATAAAATATAACAGCAAAGCCCTTCTGCCATAAAAACAGAAGGGCTTATTTTATTTCTGCAAAACTTTGCGGGCCGTTTCTTCGGTAACTATAAGATGCGTAACAATGCCGGTGCGCAACGCTCCAAGAACAGCTTTTGCGCCTGCCGTCAGCCCTATGGCAATTACTTTCGGCACCTGGCTCAAAGTTTTCAGCGGTATGCGCACGGCAAAATCGCCTGCGCCGCTGATAAATTCGCCACGTACATTAAAGTAGTACGAAAGCAGGCTGCCAACTGCCTGCTGGCGTTCAAGAGCATCTTCAAAACGCAGCGCCGTTGCTTCGTCCGGAACGCCGGGGTAAGCACGTATTTCTGCAAGGGCGGCCGTTGCCGATTGCCACAGTTTAGAGGCTTCCTTGAAGTTATCGGTGCTTTCAACAGCATCGCGCGCTTCGCGGCTGTCCGGAAATGCTTCCGCATCAAGCCAGAAGGCTTCCCTGCTGCTGCCAGCCAAAAGCTGCGACAGTTCGTTAACACGGTAGCCGCGGTTGGGTATCGCCGTTTTGCCGATAAGCGGAAATACGCTGCCGCTGCCTTTCATTCCACCGCCAAGCGCCATTTTGGCCGCTGCTTCGCCAAGCGTATAGCCCCAGCCAAGCCCCACGGCTTTTTCATAACGCAGTTCGCTCTCAAGATAAGAGGCTGTATGCCGCAAAAGTTCATCGCGCGAGGCGTTTGGCAGTACAATGCCGCCTTTTATGCCGAAGCGCTGCTCCAAAAGTTTTAACAGTTCTGCATCGCCTGCAACCGGTGGACGTATTTCGATATGGACTATGCCCGTTTCGCGCGCTTGCGCCAGCATTTTGCTGACCTGCGGGCGCGATACGCCGATTTTTGCCGCTACTTAGGCCTGCGTCAGCCCTTCTTCATAATAAAGGCGCGCTGCCTGCACCAGTGCGGCAAGTTCCTTATCGGTCAGCAATTATTTTACTTCCATCAGTTCCATCAAAATACCGTCCTTCATAATAAAGGCGATGCGGGTATTTTCGTCTGCCATCCACGGTTCTACAACCACGCGGTTGGCTTTAAGCTGCTCGTCCATGTCATCTACCTGGTAGGCAACATGCACCATGGTTTGCAGTTCTTCGGGCAGCGGAGTGTCTTTTTCAAAACGCAGGTATTCAATGCCGAATTCGTTGGTTTCGGGCGGAATAATATGTGTTTTAATGCCTTCTGCGTAAATGCTGCCTTCCATTACTTTATCAGTGGGCACGCCAACGTGCATAAATTTTTTCATCAGCTTAGTCCTCCTTCATCAGCTGGTAAGCTTTATATGCTTCTTCCGGTTTGGCATTTTCGTGGATTACCATACGGATTGCGCGGAGCATGGCAACAGGGTTTTCTGCCTGCAGTACGTTGCGCCCCATATCTACGCCTGCTGCGCCTTCGCTGATGGCACGGTAAGCCATTTGCAAAGCGTCAAGTTCAGGCACTTTTTTGCCGCCGGCGATAACGATTGGCACCGGGCAGGCAGCGGTAATCTGCTCAAAATTATCACAGTAATAAGTTTTAATCATATGCGCGCCAAGTTCGGCAAGCAAGCGGGTCGCCAGTGCAAAGTAACGCGTGGTGCGTTCCATCTCTTTGCCAACAGCAACAACGCCCAACACAGGAATGCCGTAACGCTCACCGGCATCAACTGTGCGCACTAAATTTTCCAAAGAACCAAGTTCGCCGTCAGCTCCTACAAAGCACTGTACTGCCATGCAGGAAGCATTCATGCGGATGGCGTCTTCAATACCAACACCGATAACGCCGTGGCTCATATCATCTTTCAATACGGAAGTATCCGCCGTGCAGCGCAAAGCAATCGCCTTGCGGCAGTCGGGCGGCACGCAGGCGCGCAAAGCACCGCGCGTAGCCATCAGGCAGTCTGCATATTCCATCAGCGGCGGAATAACCAAATCGAGCCTTTCCAAACCGGCAGTGCTGCCCATAATGTAGCCGTGGTCAAACGCCAGCATAATGGTGCGGCGGTCTGCTGCAAAAATTTGCGAAAGTCTTGTTTTCATGCCCCATTCGGCATGGCCCATGCCCTTAACATGAAAAGTCTGTGCAGGCGGCATAAGGCCGATGCCGTAATCTTTTGCCAGGATATTGCCTTCTTTATCTGCCATAATTTTTCACCTTAGTTTCTGTAATACGGAGTGCGGCAAGGTGCGTTCCACAATGCAATCATTTCGTCATCCATGCGCGCAATGAACATCTGGAAGCCTGCGGTTTCCTGTACGGTTAAAAGTTCGCCTACATGGCTTGCCACAACTTCAATGCCTTTTTCTGCAAGATATTTATGGCATTTGCGGTAAACAATAAGCTGTTCCATCAAAGTTGTTGCGCCGCTGCCGTTAATAATTACCATCAGTTTTTCGCCGCTCTTAACTTCAAGGTCTTTCAAAAGTGCATCCATCATAATAACAGCGGTTTCATCTGCGGTTTTCATCGGCATGCTGCCGCCGCCGCCTTCACCGTGCTGGCCCATGCCAACTTCCATCATGCCGTCATCAATGTGGGCAATTTCCATACCGGTTGCCGGATGGGTTGCGCCTACGCAGGCAACGGCAATGGTTGCCATGTTATCGGCAAAACGCTGTGCAATTTCGGCAACTTCTTCCAAAGATTTGCCCTGAGCTGCGGCTGCACCTGCAATTTTGTACAGAGGAATGCAGCCTACAAGTCCGCGGCGGTCATCTGCGTTGGAACGCGGAGCGTTGGCAACGTCTTCCTGGGTAACAACTTTGGCAACTTTAATGCCGAGTTTTTTAACCTGTTTCATGGTCAGGTTGCCGGTAAGCATATCGCCGGCGTGGTTTAAAACAACAAACAGTACGCCATGGCCTTTATCTGCCATTTTAATGGCTTCTACGCAGGACTGCGGGCCAGGAGCTGCAAAAATATTGCCTGCAACGGAAATATCAATCATGCCTTCGCCTACAAAACCACTGATGGCAGGCTCATGGCCGGTGCCGCCAAGGGTAACAATGGTAACGCGGTCAGCATCTTTTAATTTTTTGTTTACTACAAGATTGCCGTCTTCCAAAGAAACAATGTCAGAATTGCTGAGAGCGAGGCCTTCCAAAAGTTCAGAAGTTAAATTTTCAGGGTCATTGATAAATTTTTTCATTGTTACAACCTCCGTTTTTGTTTTTATTATAGCTTTTTAAATTATTCCTTAATGCCTTTGGCAAGCCCGGCAAAGAAAATTGCCATGGAAACAGCGCCCGGGTCTTTATGACCAATGCTGCGTTCGCCTACGTTTTTGGCTCTGCCGAATTTGGCAACCATATCGGCGGTAGCATCGGCGCCTTTTTGCGCAGCTTCAGCAGCAGCAGCCAGAATCGTTTCAATGCTGCCGTCGGTTTCGGCAATAGCCGCCACAGCGGGATAGAAAGCGTCAACCAAAGTTTTATCGCCTTCTTTGGCTTTGCTTACATCCATAAAATCTTCTTTGGCCTGCGCAAACATACGCTTAAATTCAATATCGGTCAGTTCTGCCTGGTCGTCGATGCCGTCGGCCATGCCGGCAAAAATAGTACCCCACAGCGGACCGCTGCTGCCTGCGTTAACAGCCATGCAGGCATCGCCGATGCCTTCCAGAAGCAGGTTCATGGTAGCAACGGTAATATCGTCGGCGTGGGATTTTAAAATATCGGCAATGTGCCCGATGGCAATGCCGTGGTCGCCGTCACCGGCAACACCGTCAAGCTCGCACAGATATTGTACGTTGGCTTTCAGGTCAACAGCTGCGGTATGCAGCATTTTACGCAATACGGGTAAAGTTAAAACGTACATTCTTTCACCTCATTAATTTCAAATTGATAGTTTCATTGTAACATTTGTCAGAACATTTGTAAATTAATTTTCAGATAATTTCTGTTTATTTATTCTTTTGCAAAAAAACAGCAGCCCCAAACTGCGGACTGCTGTTTAAAAATTAAATTATGTACCATGTTTCCGGTTTTCTGTAAGCACTGCATTTTGCTTTAAAAGCTGCCGCCATATCACTATAACCTTCAAAATGATAGTTTCGCGCACCAACCGGGCAAATCTTAATGCAGGCGCCACACGAAATGCAGCGTGTTTTATCAGTTAAGCGCGGGTTATCTTCAGAAATTGCCTTCATCGGGCAAATTGCAGCACATTTTTTGCAGCCAATGCATTTTTCATCGCCGTCAGGATTAAACGCAACGCCTTTAAACACGGCAGCGTCATAACCGGGATTTCCCGGAAGCGCAACTTCTTTGTTTTCCCACTCGCTGCGCTGCTTTAATAAACTTGCGCATTGTACAGCAAAACTGTTCAGTGCAGCAGCGTCGTCTGCATCAGGCCTGCCGCAGGCCACTTCCGGAAAAATAGAATGTTCCGCCACAAATGCGCCTGCCGCTATTACCTTAAACCCCTGCGCCGTTAAAATATCTTTCATTTGCAACAAAGCATCATCATAATGCCTGTTGCCGTATACAGCTGCAATAACTGCCGGGGTGCCGCTGCCTTTTAGGACGGTTGCCAGTTCTGCACAAAAGTGCGGAATAAAGCCGCCGTAAACAGGCATGCTGAAAAGCAACACATCTTCCTGCGGCACGACAACGCTTTTCCTGTCACTGCAATTCAGCCAGTTATGCTCCTCCGCAAGCGGCAGGTTAAGCGCTTCTGCAACCCGGCGCGCGTATTTTTGTGTAGTTCCTTTAGCGCTGAAATAAACATTATAAATCCTCACTGCCATGCATCTCCCTTATACTGTTCCGTCCTCAAGTATGCCAAGTTTTCTGCGCCAGTAGCGCGAATAAACCGCACCTGCCGGATTATTGGCCAGCACGCGGTCTTTGGTAATCAAACTCGATACCGGCGCTTTGCTTGCCATGGTGAACAGCATATCGTGCCCAACGCACAAGCCTACAATAAAGTTCAGCTCCGTTCCGGCATCATTCAAAAGACGGGCCTGCGTTTTAGGGTTGCACATTGCCTCGCGCTTGCCGGGTTTAATTTTTTCCAGTTCCAGCATATCCTTATCAACGGAGCATACCTTGCAGCAAACGGATTCTACCGCAAAGCCCTGTGTTTTAAAATACTGCGCGCAAAAATGCGCTTCGTTGGCAAGGCCGATGCAAAAGGCAATGCCTATTTTCTTAACGCCAAGTTCCTTGGCAAAAAAGGCGCTTTCTTCAAGGCGCGTCATTTTCATATAGTTGCGGCTTTCGGTTGCCGATGACGCACGCATCATCTTTCGGTCCTCTTCCGTATAAAAACCACACGTCTCCTCGTGAGCAAAGCGCGTACAGTTCTGCCCTTCCGTATAACATTTGTGATGCGGGCAAAAAGCACAATTCATAGCCAATCCCTCCTCTGCTGCCTGCCTTTTTAATATTCGTCAGCGCGCCTGTTAAATCCTCTCATCTCAAATAATACTTTTTCACGCATTTTTGTAGGTCTGCAACAGTATTTTAACTGGAAATACTTCCTATTTTATGGTATTATTGTAGTTGTATCTTTATGTGAATTTTTAAGTAAGTTTAAGGCAGGTTATATATGGAAGAAAACCTTTTCCGCTATCCGGCAATGCTTAATTTAAACGGTAAAAAATGTGCTGTTATCGGCGGCGGCAAAGTTGCCCTGCGCAAAACGCGCACGCTGCTTGCTGCCGGTGCCGTTGTAACCGTTATCGCGCCCGCGGCGGATGAAAATTTAACCGCGCTTGCTGACAAAGGACAGATAAGCCTTTTGCTGCGCGGTTATGAACAGGGCGACATAAGCGGCTGCTTTTTAGTGGTTGCCGCAACTGACAACGCCGCACTTAACCGCAGCATAGCCCAGGATGCGCCCTGCCTTGTAAACGTTGCAACCGAACCGGAACTTGGCAATTTCAGCGTGCCTGCCCAGGCAGGCAGCGGCCGGCTTAACTTTACTGCCTTTGGCGGCGGGCTGCCCGCTTATACCGCACTTTTGGCACGCGATATGGCAAAAACCTATGGCAGTGATTTTGCCAATTTTGCCGATTTTCTGCACGAAGCAAGGCAGAAACTGCAAAGCCTGCCCCTTACGCCTGCACAGCGCACAGCTTTCTGGCGCAGGCATTTAACCGAAGAAGCCATCGGCCTTTTGCACGAGGGCCGCTTAAATACATTAAAGGAGCGCATTACCGATGCAATTGATAGTTTTAGGGCTGAACCATAAAACAGCGCCCGTTGAAGTACGCGAAGGCTTTAACTTCAGCGCTGAGCGCATAGCCCGCATTTTGCGCCGCCTGCGCAATTACGATAATCTTGACGAAGCGGTGCTGCTTTCCACCTGCAACCGCACCGAGTTTTACATGGTGCTGGAAGAACCGGTAAGCGGCATGAAGTTTATTCAGACTCTGGTCAAGCATATCGCCGGCGAAGGCTACAAAACCGAATATTTTTACAACCTCAGCGGCGTCAACTGCGTACGCCATCTGTTCAAAGTTGCCTCTAGCCTTGATTCTCTGGTTATCGGCGAAGGGCAGATTTTAAGCCAGATTAAAAACGCTTACCAGATTGCCCGTGAAAATTCCATGACGGGAACGATTTTCAATACTATTTTTAACCGTGCCATTGCTACCGGCAAACGCGTGCGCACCGAAACCAAAATAGCTTACAGTTCGGTATCGGTATCAAGCGCCGCCGTTGATTTGGCCATGGAAATTTTAGGCAGCATCGACAACGCCAATATTCTGGTGCTTGGCGCAGGCCGCATGAGCGAGCTTACCGCACGCCACCTCATTGATAAGGGCGCCAAAACAATTTTTGTCAGCAACCGCAATTATGACCATGCAAAAGAACTTGCCGATAAGTTTAACGGCACTGCCATTGCCTACAATAAATATCTTGAGCAGGCAGAAACATCCGATATTATCATTACCAGCACCGGCGCGCCGCATTACGTTATCCGCGAGCGCGATATGCGTGAAGTTGTAGCCAAACGCGGCGGCAGGCCTCTGATACTGATAGACATTGCCGTACCGCGCGACGTTGAGCCGAGTGTAGCTGAACTGCCGGGCATTACGCTGTACAACATAGATGATTTGGAAGGCGTTGTTGATACCAACAAACATTTCCGCACGCACGAAGCGCAGGTTGCCGAAGCCATTATTGAAGAAGAAATTGCCGAACTGAAAGAGCGTCTGCGTTACCTGACCATGCGTCCGGTAATGGTACAGCTTCACGAAAAAATGAACTTTCTGCGTGAAAAGGTGTTGAAACGCGCCTTTGCCAAAATGCCGGAACTGACTGACCACGAGCGCCGCATTATCGACATTATGACGCAGCGCCTGGAACATAAATTTCTGCGTGAGCCGATGACGGCCATGAACGCCGCTGCCGGCACGCCGGACGAGGAACGCCTGCGCAAAATGATTTGCGAACTGTTTTTGCTGAACGATAAAGGAGAGGACTACATCGGCGATGAAAACAAATTTGATTATTGGGACTAGGCAGAGCCTTTTAGCCCTGTGGCAGAGCAACTACATTGCCGCCCGCCTGCGCGAAGAATATCCCGGCTGCGAAGTAACACTCAAAAAAATCGTTACCAAGGGCGACCGCATTTTAGATGTGCCTCTGGCCAAAATAGGCGGCAAAGGCCTGTTTACAAAAGAAATAGAGCAGGAACTTTTGGACGGCACCATCGACCTTGCCGTACACAGTTTAAAAGATATGCCCACCGTACTGCCGGAAGGGCTTTGCCTTACGGCGATTACCGAACGCGCCAACGCCGGCGACGCTTTTGTAAGCAACAAATACAACAGCATTGAAGAAATGCCCGAAGGCGCCGTACTCGGCACCAGCAGCCTGCGCCGCCGCGCGCAGCTTCTTGCCCGCCGCCCGGATTTAAAAATTGTTGATTTGCGCGGCAATGTTGACACCCGCCTGAAAAAACTGGATGAAGGGCAAATGGATGCCATTATTCTTGCAGCGGCAGGGCTTACCCGCCTTGGGCACGAGGACAGAATCAAACAGATTATACCGCACGAATACTGCCTGCCCGCAGTTGGGCAGGGCGCACTTGCCATTGAGTGCCGTGCCGATAATTTTAAAGTCCGCCAGATGCTGGACTTTTTAAACAACACGCCCACCAAACAGGCAACCGATGCCGAACGCGCCTTTTTAGGCCTGATTGAAGGCGGCTGCCAGGTGCCTATCGGCGTGCATGCCGAAGTTAAAGATAACCGCATTGCCGTTGAAGCAATTATTGCCTCACTGGACGGCAGCACGGTTTTACGCGATACAGCCGAAGGCAGCGCAGATGATGCAGCCCTTATCGGCCGCACGCTTGGACAAAAAATGCTTGATAACGGCGGCCAGGAAATTCTTGCCGCTATCCTGTAAGGAGAGGAATATATGACAAAACAAGGAAAAGTTTACCTTATTGGCGCAGGCCCCGGCGACCCCGGACTGTTATCCATCAAAGCCATGGAATGTTTAAAAGCGGCAGACGCCGTTGTTTATGACCGTCTTGCCGACCCGCGCATTTTAAGCTATGCCCGCCCCGATGCGGAAATGGTTTACGTAGGCAAAGCATCTGCCAACCACACCATGCGCCAGCCGGATATTAACAAACTGCTGGTTAAACTGGCAGCCGAAGGCAAAACCGTAGCACGCCTTAAAGGCGGCGACCCGTTTGTTTTCGGACGCGGCGGCGAAGAAGCCATTGAGCTTTTGGAAGCAGGGCTGCCCTTTGAATTTGTCCCGGGCGTAACCAGCGCCATTGCCGTTGCCGAATATGCCGGCATCCC
Organism: uncultured Phascolarctobacterium sp.; assembly: GCA_905207485.1. Classification (GTDB taxonomy): domain Bacteria; phylum Bacillota; class Negativicutes; order Acidaminococcales; family Acidaminococcaceae; genus Fusicatenibacter_A. Next base: position 649 of record CAJLLL010000032.1, on the reverse strand, counting down.
CGTAACGCACAGACGCGTTGCGACAAGTTTTGCCGTTATTACCGGCCACGAAGACCCCACCAAAGGCGAAAGCACCATTAACTGGCAGGGGCTTGCCACCGCAGTTGATACACTGGTATTTTTAATGGGCGTGGAAAACATTCCCAAAATTACGCAAAAACTCATCGAAAACGGACGCGCCGCCGATACACCGGCAGCAGTTATCCGCTGGGGCACGCACCCCGAACAGCAAACGCTTGTTACCACTGTCGGCAATGCTGCCGCTGATGTTGCCGCCGCAGGTTTAAAACCGCCTGCCATTTTTATAGTAGGCAATGTTGTAAAACTGCGTGAGCAGCTCCGCTGGTACGACAACAAGCCGCTGTTTGGCAAAACCGTTGTTGTTACCCGCGCACGCGCACAGGCAAGCGAACTTACCAAAACGCTTGAAGCAGAAGGAGCAAAAGTTATCGAAGCTCCTTCCATTAAAATTGTGCCGCCGGAAACCTATGCCCCGCTTGATGAAGCAATTAAAAACATTAACAGTTATAAATGGGTGGTTTTTACCAGTGCCAACGGCGTCCGCGCCTTCTTTGCACGCCTGGAAGCAGCAGGCAGAGATTCCCGCGCGCTTGCCGGCGTAAAAATTGCCGCTATCGGCTGCGGCACC
>CAJLLL010000031.1 GCA_905207485.1 uncultured Phascolarctobacterium sp. | reverse complement strand
AACTGATGACCCGTTATGAAATGGCACAGATTGTAGCAAAAGCAATGGCAAAAGGTGCTAACGTTGATAAACTGGCAGCAGAATTTGCTGATGAACTGGACAGCCTCGGCGTACGCGTAGCTAACCTCGAGAAAAAAGCTGACAACGTAAAAATTACTGGTCAGATCCGTGCTTCTTATCGTGACAGAGATAATGGTCCGGGTGAAGGCCGTCTCCGTACCCGTTTGTTCCTGAATGGTCAGATTAACGAAGACTGGAGCTACACCGGACGTTTTGAAAACAGTCAGTATTTTGATGGTGAAACTACTGATGCACAAGGTCAGAAAGTTCATCGTGGCGACAAAGCAGAAGATGATGTTGTTCTTAACTGGGCTTATGTATCTGGTCGTATTGGTGGCGTTAAAACCGACCTTGGCCGTCAGAACCTTAAACTTCACACCGGCAATGTAGTAGATGCTGAATTTGATGGTGCTAAATTTGTTTATGGTGATAAAGTAAAAATTACTGGTTTTGCAGGTAAAGGCGAAGGCGATGATGTAACTGGTATTTCTGAAGATCGTCTGTATGTTGCTGACGTAACTGCTAAACTTGGCGTTGTTGATGCTTATGTATCTTACTACAAAGTAGATAATGAATTTAATCAGGATATTTACAATGTAGGCGCAGCTCTTCCTATTGCTAAAGATTTGAAGCTTTCTGCTGAATGGCTTTATGGTTCTTCTGATGAAGATGAAGGCATGGATAACAACGGTTGGGTAGCCGGTTTAGCATATAAAGGAGCTAAAGCATCTCAGCCTGGTAGCTGGGGCGTATACGCTAACTACTATGATATGCCTGGTATGACTTATCTTGATAACACCAATGATGGATACAATGGCGTTATGAATGATTGGAAATATGCAAAATTTGGTAATGATGAAGTTACTGATGGCTTTAAAGGTTATGAAGTAGGTGCTAACGTAGCTCTTGCTAAAAACATCGTAGCAGCAGTTAAATACTATGACCTTGAATCTCGTGAAGGCGATCTTGATGATCAGGCAATCTGGTCTGAAGTTGTATTCACTTTCTAATCTTAGTATTAATAAAAATACAAATAGTTAGAACTAAAGCGGATGGCTTTATGCCATCCGCTTTTTATATCTTGTTCTAAAAACATCAGTAATTTAATTTACTGGTGTTTTTGCTTTTTTTAATATCAAACGTTTAAAATATAAAGGAATTCTTATAATTTTGTCGAATTATTTAATTATATATTTTCGTCGTACGGGGTTAGTTTATGATGGATTATAATTTACTTGCCAAAGCGGCAATGCTGCATGATATAGGAAAATTGTGCTACCGCGCCGGAATGGTTGAGGATATTTTTAATTATTCGCAGTTCGGTGCACAGTGGCTGGCGCGCTTGTTGCCGGAAAATGATCCGCGTGTGCCGCAGTTTCTGCGCTGCATATCTTTCCATCGCAGGCGTGATTTGGAAAGGGCAGGCTTTGCTGCCGATGACTGGTTATATATTATTTATTTAGCTGATATTATTGCTTTTGGTGCAGAGAAAACGGAGCGCAGCGCTGATGCTGTTTATGATTCCGGTTTATGCCTGGAATCTGTATTTAATTATTTTTCTGACGTAGATACACACAAACGATATTTTCTGCCGAAGGCAATGAATCTTGCCAGAGAAATTAACTATTCGGTGCGTGATGATATCCGCGCAGAGGCACAAGATTATCTTAAAATTTTAAATATTATAGAAAACCGCTTGAAGCAAAAATCGTTGCTTGATATGTATCCGTATGAGCTTTTACAGCTTATGGAAGACACTTTATATTATTTGCCTTTGACAGTCCGCACTGATTTGCCAAGGGATATTTCTCTCTATGACCATGTAAAATATACGGCGGCACTGGCGGTAAATATTGCCCATTACTGCGAGTCTGACGGCATTAATAATTATTCGGCGTTGTGCAGCGCTGAGGGCGTGGCCAAATTGCAGAATGAACCGATGTTTTTGATGGTGTCGGCAGATATTGCTGGTATTTACGGCTTTTTAACAACTACTGCTTTGGATGTTCCGTTGTCATCCATGCGCGGGCGTTCCATGTATTTGGAATATTTCACCCAGCTTTTGGCAGATGAGATGGTACGTTATTTAAAACTGACAAAAGCAAATATTATTTATACCGGCGGCGGGCGTATTTATTTAATTGCCCCCAATACACAGCAGTTAAAAAATGAAATAAACAGGCTTTCCGAATACGTTAACAACTGGCTGCTTGAAAATTACGGCACGCAGCTTTACGTAGCGTTCGGCACGGCTGAATGTACTCCGCTTGAGCTCGCCGGCAGGCAAATGGGCAGCGGCATTTTGGCACGTGTTGATTTGGAAGTTGAAAATAATAAAAAGAACCGTTATTCCCAAGATGTGCTGGCTGATTTATTTGACCCGCACAGCGGTTTTAATGCAGCAGGTGGCGAGGTTGAATGTGGCGTATGCCACCGTGAACTTTCCCAGAACGATGCAAACCGTAATGATGGATTGTGCTGGTTCTGCCGCTCGCTGGTAGACCTTGGCAAAGCATCTTTTATGGAAGATAAGGTACTTGCCGTATGTACAAACCATGCCGGAGGAAGCGCACCGCTGCCCGGGTATAACCGTGTGCTGTATTTAAAACTGGTTGCAGTAAAAGATTTGGAAAAATTCAAAGCGCATAATAAAGTTTTGAATATTTACAGCAGTAAAGAAATTGATGCAAATGGTGTGCCGGTTTTGCGTATGCGCCGCTGCGATTATTTTGTGCGCGATGCTAAAAACGGGCGCATAATGAATATGGAAAAACTTGCCGGTATGAGCATGGGTGAAACTTATACAGGCGTCAAACGCCTTGGCGTGCTTATGGCCGACGTCGACGGCATAGGCATGGCGTTAAAAGCAGGCTTTTACCGCAGCGATTTGGATGCCCCGCTGCACTACCTTACTTCAGCAAGGCAGATTACGCTTTCCTCACGTTTATCATTCTTTTTTAAGGTTATAGTAAATAAAATTTTAAAAGGCGAAATACATACGGCAGCCGGTAAAGAAAATGCATTGTTCCGCCTTTTTAACAAGGCAAAACAGTCATGGCGTAACATTCTTGTTATTTACAGCGGCAGTGATAATATCTTTTTGCTGGGTGCATGGGATGATGTTGTAGAAGTGGCAGTAGATATTCATCGTGCCTTTAGTTCCTATACCAGCGGCAAACTGGCTTTTTCTGCCGGTATAGGCATGTTTACTCCGGATTATCCAATGAGCCAGATGTTCGTTCAGGCAGCGTTGCTTAAAAAAACGGCTAAAAATGTTCCCGGTGTAGGCAAAATTGCTTTGTTTGGGCAAGGTGCTGATTTTGTAAGCGGACCGGGTGGAAATCTTACCCATGTATATGACTGGGATGTTTTTGAAGCTCAGGTGTGCGGAGAAAAATTACGCTTTTTAACGGATAAATTAAATTTTGGGCTTGTTGCTGTACCGGGTAAGATTAAGGCAGACAGAAATACGCTGTATAAGCTGCACGGAGTGCTGGCTGCTTCCGGTAATAATTTTAACCTGGCTGAGTTTGCTTATGCTGTAGCATTGCTGGAACCCAGGCAGGAAAGCGAAGAAGCGGCAAAAGTTTATATGTGCCTTCGCAATGCTTTGTATGAATGGGCGCTTGATAAAGAAGGGCGCAGGCAGCTTTTGACGGCACTGGAACTTTTAATTTACAGCCTGCCCAATGCTCCCAAGGAGGAATTTTGATGGATATTATAACCCAGGCGGAAAATGCCATTAAAGGCATTATGGTAAAAGATAAATTTAATAATAATGTGCTGCTTTTAAAGACAGGCCACATACGCAAATTTTTAACTTCGGTAAACCTTGTGCGTGACCGCATTGAGGTTTATAAAATGCAGAGCACAGAACCGGAAAAATTGCCGCCTGAACTGGTGGCGGAAGTAAAATTTTTAAAAGTTAAGCTGATGTATCTGGCCGGACGCGAAAAAAATATTGTCGGTGCGTTTGTTGAAAAATCAAGGCTGATAGAAATAATTGACGGCATCGGCGACAGCACAGAGCGTTTTACTGAGTTTGCCAAATATGTACAGGCATTGGGTGCGTTTCATAAATTTTACGGAGGCAAGGATAAATAATGAAGCAGGCAGTTTTAAAAGGAAAGTTTTTAATAGAAGCTGTTATTACGCTGGTAACAGGGCTGCATATCGGCACATCCAGCGATTTTACACCGATTGGCGCAGTAGAAAGTCCGTTTGTGCGTGACCACTTTACCAAAGTCCCGATTATTCCTGGTAGTTCGCTTAAAGGCAAGCTGCGTACATTGCTTGCAAAAATGCGTTCTCCTGGTTACGTTCTTAATAAAATAGAAGATGACGATGCCATTATCTGCCGTTTATTTGGTTCTACATCCAAAAACGGCGTGGTTGGTGCGCGCCTGCAATTTTATGATGTGTTTGTAACGCCTGAAAGCATTGAAAAAATCAGCCGCCTTGATACAGATACTTACATGGGCGAAGTTAAATTTGAAAATTCCATTACCCGCTTAACAGCTACCGCAATACCGCGTCAGATTGAAAGAGTGCCGGCTGGAACGGATTTTGCCTTTAAACTGGTATATAACATTGAAAATGAAGAAGAAATTGAGGAAGATTTTGCAACTTTGGCAGCAGCCTTGATGATGCTGCAAATGGATTATCTTGGCGGACATGGTTCACGCGGTTATGGAAGAGTTGCTTTCAGCGGATTTTCAGTGCGTTATGCCGGTTTAAATAAAGGCCTCGAAGACTATACGGATAAATTAAAAGCTGTGCTTGAAGGAAGCTGTCTGCAATGAAATATTATCTTTTGCAGTTTAAATTTTTAACGCCGGTACATTTTGGTATGGCGCAAAATAAAAAGGGTGGGGAATCGTTTAGCTGCTGCGCCGATACCTTTTTCAGCGCGCTTGTGACGGAGGCGGCGGCGCTTGATGAAACGCTCTGCTATCAGTTTATAGCGGCAGCACAAAACAGCACCCTGCTTTTCAGTGACTTGCTGCCGTATTACAGCAGCAGGACGGAAGAATTGTATGTTCCTGTACCGTACTGCCGCAGGGAAAACCCGGGAACCCCTGATTTTTCTCTGTCTTTTAAAGATTTGTGCCTGCAATACGAAGCAAGGCGTGACCATGAAAATCTTGCTTATATCCGTGTGAGCGGGTTAAAAGCTTATTTGCAGCCGTTTGGAGAGGGGGCTGCGCAGGAAACGGAAAAGCGTGATTTTGGCTGGCGCGGTGTGCAGCGGCGTATGGATTTTAGAAACAGCGGCAGCGCATATTATGTAAGCAATTACCATTTTTCTGAAAACGCCGGATTGTATTGCATTGTTGGAATTGAAGATGAAATGTTGCTGAAAAGTTTTATAAAAACTGTGGAGCTGTTGGGTTTGGGCGGTATTGGCGGCAGGCGCAGCAGCGGTTTTGGCAAGTTTGTAATAAAAAATGCTCCTGTAGAATTAAATGCAGGCTGCAGTGATGATGCAGGCATATTATATGCTTTGCTTAATAATGGTGCGGGCGGTTTGCAAATGTCACTTTCTGCTTTATGTCCGGTTAAAGAACAGCTTGGCATTGTTAAGGAAGGGACATTCAGCCTTATGCGGCGCAGCGGTTTTGTGCATAATAAAGCCCAAAACAGTTATGAAAAACGCAGTACCGTATATATGATACGTGCAGGTGCCTGTTTTGCCCAAAGAGTTGACGGACAGGTGCTTGAATTTGAAGCTGAGGGCGTAGGACACAAGATTTACCGCTATGGTAAGGCTTTATATATGGGGTTGCCGGTATGAGTATCAGTAATTTTGAATATAAAAAAATGGTTATAAAATGTTTGAGCCCGGTGCATATTACCGATGAAGTCGGTACTGTTTACAGCTATCAGTATTTGTATGATGCACGCAGCCAGAGGGTGTACTTTTTAAACGAACGCCTGTGGGTTAAATTTTTGTACGAACATAATCTTCTGGCAGAGTTTGAACAATTAATAACTACCAAAATGCGTGCAGGCACATTATGCGAGTGGCTGCTTGATAAAGGTTTTGATATTAAAGCTTTGGACGGAGCTGTAACGGAATATGCAAATGTTGCGGTGCCTCCTGAAGTTTTGGCTGCAAATAAATCGCGCCTTACGGAAATTGTACGTACTGTACATTCAGTAGATGGGCAGCCGTATATACCCGGCAGCAGCATCAAAGGAGCTTTGCGTACAGGTCTTTTGTTCAGTCTGCTTTTGCAGCAGGATAAACTGCGCACACAGTTGTGGGAGGAAGTTACACGTATTTTGGCGGATAAACGCCTGCGTGACAAAAATGCTGCGCTTTCCCGTTTAGCGCAAAAAATGGAAATCGTACTGCTGCACCGTTTAAAAATACCTAATGCAGCCGGTGAAGTTTTGCCGCAGTCAGGTATGAACAGCAGTGTCATGAAAGGGCTGTCTGTCAGCGATGCGTATGGCAATGGGCGGATTGTGCCTGTAGTTGTACAAAAGCGTGAGGCTGTGTTCATGCAAAAAGAAGGGCAGGTAAAAATTAAGAACCTTAATACATTCCGTGAATGCCTGCCGCAGGGAACAAACCAGCATTTCAGCATTACCTTGGACAGGTCTGTGTTTGCCAGTGCCGGTATAAATTCAGCATCTGAACTTATCAGGCATCAAAAGGATTTTACGCAGTTTATTTTAGCGCGCCAAAAGAAAATTTTTGGTACTCTTTTAAAACGGGAATTTGCAAAAGCCGAGCATGGCAATATCTTTTTAGGCAGCGGCAGTGGTTTTTTCAGTAAAACTTTACTTGCTGTACTGGCTCCGGATGAAAAGGCCTATATTTCTGCGGCAGCAATGATTTTGCATGATAATTTTTATAAGCATGCACATTTGCGGCTTGACAGATTTACGGCGCCGCGAGGTTTGCAGACAGCAAAAACAAATCAGGGCACAACACTGATGGGAATTTGCGCCATTGAGGAGGAATAAACTGTGCCTAAAATTATTGAAATTGCTTTGGCTTTGCCAGAGGGACAAAAGCTGCATCAAAGTATGGGCAGCGTATTGCATGGTGCTTTAATGGAGTACGCCAGGCAGGATTTTGCTGCCGCCATGCATAAGGCAGGTGTGAGGCCTTTCAGCCAGTTTGTATATTTTAATAAACATGCAATGCAGGCAATATGGCGTATTGCGGCGCTTAATGATAGTACTGCGGAAGAACTTGATTATGCATTAGCCAAAATTCCGCAAAATTTATATTTAAAGCAAAAGGGATATATGGTACAATTAAGTAAGCCGCAGTTTGTAAAGCAAATTGGTTATGCCGATTTAGCGCAGCAGTTTTTTACAATGCCGCAGCTTCCCCGTAAAGCTGAAATAACTTTTGTGTCGCCTGCTTCTTTTAAGGCTTACGGAAGTTATAAAATTTATCCGGATAACGCCTATATTTTCCGCAGCCTTCTTGCACGTTGGAATATGTACAGCGAGGGACTGCTGCTGCAGGAAGAAAATATTGAACAGCATTTGGCAGATGCTGTTAAAGTTATCGCGTATAATCTGTCTTTACAGCAGTATTCAGTAGGCGGAGCACCGATAGACGCATTTAAAGGCCGCTACAGTCTGTTTTTTAAAGGCACCGAAGCACAGAACAGGATTGCTGCATTACTCCTTGCATATGCCGAATATGCGGGTATTGGCATTAAGCCGGCTTTGGGCATGGGCGGAGTGTTTATTAATTTTTTACCCTGAATGCAGGGACGGAAGCCGTTTTAATTAACGAACCCAATCATCATTTCTTAAGCAAAAATCCCCTTTAGGGGACGGAAATTTTTTGAAAAAATTTACTCTAAGTATTGCATTTTTATTAAATGAGTGTTAGGATATGGCTTAACAGTTATTTGAGGGGGCAATATGCATGATTACTTACCGTCAGGCGACGTTTGACGATGTTGAAAATATTCATAAATTACTGAATGATTATGCGCATGAGGGTTTGATGCTTCCGCGTGCGCGCAATGCTATTTATGAAAATCTGCGCGATTATATTGTAGCTATTGAAAATAACCGTTTGGTTGGCTGCGGAGCGCTGCACTTTGTTTGGGACAGGCTGGCGGAAATTCGCTCGCTGGCGGTTGACCCGGAGCGCAAAACCAGCGGCATAGGGCGCAGCATTGTGGAACGCCTTGAAAAAGAAGGCATTGAACGCGGCGTAAAAATGTTTTTTACGCTTACTTACCAGCCCGGTTTTTTTGCCAAATGCGATTATATTGAAACAGCCAAGGAAAAATTGCCACAGAAGGTTTGGAAAGAATGTGTATATTGCCCGCAGTATCCATACTGCAATGAAATTGCTTTTGTAAAAACTACTGTAGATTACGAACCCGGTGATATAATGTTTTAAATGCAAAATAAAAATCCCGCTCTTATAAGAGCGGGATTTTTTTGTACGCAATTTGTCAAAGGAAGGTTAGTTATTTTTTCTCAACGAGTTTGAGAGGAACAGCGATTTTAGCTTCGATTTTTTCGCCTTTAGCCAGTTTTACAGCAGCATCTACACCTTGCTGACCCATAAGTTCGGGCTGTTGAGCAATGGTTGCAGCCATGGTGCCGCCTTCAACGGCTTTAATGCCGTCATCGGTGCCGTCAAAGCCAACGATGAAGATTTGTTTGCCTGCGCTCTTGGAAGCTTCGATAGCGCCGAGAGCCATTTCATCGTTCTGAGCGAAAATTGCCTGAATGTCCGGATTTGCCTGCAGCATGTTTTCTGCAACGGTTAAGCCTTTGGTACGGTCAAAATCAGCAGATTGTTTTGCAACAACATTCAGTTTCTGGTCAGCAATTTTGTGGAAGCCTTCGCCGCGTTCACGGGTTGCGGAAGCACCGGGAATGCCTTCGAGTTCAGCCACTTTTACGCCTTCGCCCAGTTTTTTGATAATGTACTCAGCAGCCATTTCGCCGCCTTTTACGTTATCGGAAGCAACGAGGGAAGCAATGGTGCCTTTATCTGCGCTGCGGTCAAGGGCAATTACAGGAATGTTTGCTTTATTGGCAGCTTCAACAGAAGTGGAAATGGCAGCGGAATCAACCGGGTTTACCAAAAGAACGGTAACGCCCTGCTGAATAAGGTCGGCAACGTCGTTAGCCTGTTTTGCAGGGTCATTCTGGGCATCAACGATTTTTACGTTAACGCCGAGCTTCTGAGCCTGTGCTTCAACGCCATCTTTAACAGATACGAAGAACGGGTTGTTTAAAGTGGAAATGGAGAAACCAATAGTGGTAGCGCCGTCTTTTTTATCGGCAGCCGGAGCAGCTTTTTCTCCGGAACTGCAGCCTGCGATAAGCATTACCGACATCATCAGAACTGCCATAACAGCTAATAAAGTTTTTTTCATTTAAAACATAACCTCCTACGATTTTTTGCGGTCCATAAGGACTGCCAGTAAGATAACGATACCTTTGACAACTTGCTGATAGAAGCTGGATACGTTAAGTATATTAAGGCCGTTGTTCAGCGTGCCGATAATCAGTACGCCGATAAGCGTGCCTAAAATACGTCCTTTGCCGCCGGAGAGGCTGGTGCCGCCGAGAACAACTGCTGCGATGGCATCAAGTTCATAACCGGTGCCGGCAGTAGGCTGCGCGGAGTTGAGGCGGGAAGTTAAAATAGAACCTGCCAGTGCGCAGAACATACCGGTAATGGCGTAAGCAAAAATTTTAATGCGTTCAATTTTAATACCGGCAATGAAGGAAACTTTTTCGTTGCCGCCTACAGCATAAGTTTTGCGCCCAAGCGGAGTTTTGTTAAGAATAAACCAGCACAATGCAAAAGCAATTAACATTACAACTGCCGGTACAGGAACGCCTGCAAAATAACCCTGGCCAAACATGTGGAAGAGCGGGTCATCGGTAAGGCTGCTGATAGGGTTGCCATCGGTATAAACCAGAGTAAGCCCGCGGAAAATGGTCATGGTAGCCAAAGTTGCAATAAAAGGTGCAACCCTGCCGTAAGAGATAACAACGCCGTTAATGGTGCCCAAAAGAAGGCCGATAATTGCGGAAAGCAAAATGCCTAAAATCGGGTCCATGCCGCCTTTAATGAGGCTGGCCATAATTGCACTGGAAAGTGCCAGCGTGCTGCCTACTGAAAGGTCGATGCCGCCGGTAAGGATGACGAAAGTCATGCCAAAAGAAATAAGTGCGTTAATGGAAACCTGGCGCAGCAGGTTTTTTAAGTTGGAAGGGTCGATAAAGCTGCTGTTTAAAGCAGAGATAACAACAAAAAGTACGATTAACCCGATTAATGGGCCCATTTTTCTAACTAAGGCAGAAACGTTCATCTGTTATATTCCTCCTGTTGCAAGGGTGATGATATTTTCCTGGGTTGCTTTTTCGTGCGGTATTTCTCCGGCAATTTTGCCTTCGTGTACAACAAGTATGCGGTCGCTCATGCCAATTACCTCAGGCAGGTCGGAAGATACCATGATAATAGCAACGCCCTGTGCGGTAAGTTCGTTCATTAAATCGTAAATGTCGCGTTTGGCGCCAACATCAATGCCGCGGGTAGGTTCATCCATTATAATGATGGATGGGTGCATGCCAATCCATTTGGCTATAACGACTTTTTGCTGGTTGCCGCCGCTGAGTGCGCCAGCAGGCAATTCGATGCTTGCCGTTTTTACGCCGAGCTTATGCGACAGGTCATTGGAAAAATCAAATTCCTTTTTATCGTTGATAACTGCTTTGCGTGCAAAAGTATCAACACTTGGCAGGGCAATGTTTTTCAAAATGGAAAAATCAAGAATCAAACCTTCGGTTTTACGGTTTTCTGTAATAAAACCGATGCCGGCCTTAATTGCGTCTTCCGGCTTTTTAATGTTTATTTTCTGTCCATGCAGATAAACTTCGCCCTGGCTGCATCCGTCTATGCCGAACAGCGCACGCATAATTTCCGTACGGCCTGCGCCCATCAAGCCGGCAACGCCTAAAATTTCGCCTTTGCGGAGGTTGAAGGATACATGGTCAAATACGCCGGGCTGGCACATGTTTTTAACTTCCAGCACAACTTCGCCGGGAGTAGTAATGCGCCCCGGATAATATTCGGTAATGGCGCGGCCAACCATATCCTGTACAACTGCTTCCATCGTGGTGCTGCGGGTAGGGCGGCTGCTTATGGAATAGCCGTCGCGCATAACGGTGATGGTATCGCAGTGCGTAAACACTTCTTCCATGCGGTGAGAGATATAAACGATTGCTACGCCTTTATCTTTCAAGGCATGCATAACGTCAAAGAGTTTGGCCGTTTCGCGTTCTGTAAGCGCTGCTGTCGGTTCATCCATTATAACAACTTTAGCGTCAAGCATCAGGTTGCGGATAATTTCCGTCATCTGCTGCTGGCCTACGCTGCATTCGCCTGCTTCAGCATCAAGCGGAAGGTCAATGCCAATCTGCGCGCATTTTTCTTCTGCAATCTGCCGCATTTTTTTCGTATCCAGCATGCCGAAGGAATTGGTAATCTGCTTCATTAAAAACAGGTTTTCCAGTATCGACAGGTTAGGCCATATGTTCAGTTCCTGATGGATAAATGCAATGCCGTGATTTTCGGCATCGCGTGCGTTTTTAAAATGTACTTCCTGGCCATCAACGAGAATTTTGCCGGCATCAGCTTTGTGAATACCGGTAAGAATGTTCATCAGCGTTGATTTGCCGGCTCCGTTTTCGCCCATCAGCGCGTGAATTTCACCGGAATGCAGTGTGAAATCTACTGCGCGCAGAACCTGATTGGAACCGAAGGCCTTTGAAATACCTTGCATGGCAATTTCCATAGCTGACAGTGCTCCTTTTATTAGAATATTACGCCGGAATGTAAAATTACATTGGCAAACGGCGTGGTTTCGCCGGTGCGGATAACGGCTTTAGCCGTTTTGGTTGCCTGTTTGAAGTGTTCGTGGTCGGTAACAATCCACTCTTTGTCGCCGAACAGTTTGTGCATTTCCTGCCAGCAGGATTCATTTTTACTCTGCATTTCAGCTGCAACGTGGATTTTTTCTATTTCCATATATTTGGCAAGTTCTTCAACAACTTCTAAAAAGCGGGGTGTGCCAAGCTTTAAGGCAAGGTCAATTTTTTTTACGCCATCCGGTACCGGCAGGCCGCAGTCACCGATTACAATGGTATCCGTATGGCCCATATCAGCCAGTACTTTGGCTATTTCGCTGTTCAAAATTCCTATTTTTTGCATTTAGATAACATCCCTTCTACTTCTTCTAAATAAGGCATGCCGCCCTGCGCGCCTATTTTCTGTACTGAGAGGGCTGCTGCCGCGTTTGCAAAAGTAATGCTTTCCGCCATTGTTTTGCCGGAAGCTTTGGCGACGGTGAAGGCACTGTTGAAAGTGTCACCTGCACCTGTTGTGTCAACTGCTTCTACTTTGAAAGCAGGTACGGTATTTATAACGCCGTTTTCGGCATAAGCCACGCCTTTGCTGCCAAGGGTCATCAGCAGGCGGTCTTCATTTTCAAGCAAAATCTGTTCGGTGGTTTTACCGGGGAATAAAGCCTGTGCTTCGTGTTCGTTAGGGGTAACAAAAGCTGCATCCTGTGCCCATTCCTGCGCTCCGTCAAGTACAGGTGCGGGGTTTAAAAGTGCTTTTACGCCGTTTTGTGCACATTTTTTTAGTGCGTAGGCAATGGTTTGCGCCGGAATTTCATGCTGAAGCATTACCATATCGCATTCGGCAATTTGCGGCCATGCCTCGTCAATAAGTTCCGGTGTTACCAAATCATTGGCACCTTTAATAACTATAATGCTGTTGTCGCCTTCGGCAAGTGTAATATGTGCTGTGCCGGTTGTTACGCTGGGAATGGTTTTAACATAAGATGCATCAACGCCATTAGCTTCAAAGTTTTTTATTACGGAACGGCCGTAATCATCATCGCCAACGCAGCCTACCATATATACTTTTGCACCGAGGCGTGCTGCGGCGATAGCCTGGTTGGCGCCTTTGCCGCCTTGAGCAATAATCAGGCGGTTGCCTAAAATGGTTTCGCCTGCCAGCGGGCGTTTCGGCGCTTCAACAACAACGTCAATATTGCAGCTGCCGATAACGGCAATATTAATCTTCTTCATATTTTCATGCTCCTTTAACCGGTAAAATGTTAAATTTACATACGAGAAATAGTGTACAATATTATTATATTGGCTATTCAATTTAAAAATCCTGCCGGAAAGCGGGAAATTGTGCAAATTTTACAACAAATAATGCACGGCATAACAAAAAAATTTTACAACAAATGCACATGGTTTTGCAAGTAAAAACATTAATATAATAATATTTTTTTGTGTGGCAAAAACGTGAAGTGTATGGACAAAAAGGGCAATGTTTGTTAGTATAAAAAAGTATGGATAATAAACAATTCCAGGTTGAATAAAATGGTAAAAAGGAGAGTAATATAAATGAGCAAACAAAAAACTACATGGCAGGATACAGTCAGCGACTGGCTGGTTTCTATTATTGTTGCGGTGGCGCTGGCCTTCTGCATCAGAACTTTTATTGTAGAGCCTTACATGGTTGAAGGGTCTTCGATGTACCCTACTTTAGTGAATCATGAGCGTTTGTTGGTAAATAAATTTACCTATTTTATTAATGACCCGCAAAAGGGCGAGATTATTGTATTCCGCTATCCTAAAGATGAGAGCCGCGATTTCATTAAACGCGTTATTGCAACTGCCGGGGATACAATAGAAATGCGCAGCGGGAAAGTTCTTGTAAACGGTACGGAAATTGAAGAAAATTATGTTTGGAAAGATGACCCCAAAGGTCCTAATCTTTCTGATTTCAGAAAATCTGTTGTGCCGGAAGGACATATTTTTGTACTTGGCGACAACAGAAATAACTCTGAAGACAGCCGTTTTGCAGATGTAGGCTTTGTGCCGCTTGATTTGGTAAAAGGTAAGGCAAGCATGGCATTTTGGCCGTTTGACAGATGGCGTATGCTGCCCTGATAGGAAGTGTTGCAAATGGACTTTAAAATACAATGGTTTCCCGGGCATATGACCAAGGCTAAACGCATGATGGAACAGCAGATTAAGCTGGTTGATGTTGTTGTTGAAATGTTAGACGCACGTGTGCCGCGCAGCAGCACCAACCCCATGCTGATACAGCTTTTGGGACAGAAACCGAAAATTATAGCATTGAACAAAGTTGATATGGCAGACCCTGCCAAAACGGAAGCATGGAAAAATATTTTTAAAAATAATGGTCTGCCGGTATGTACAGTTGACTGCAATACAGGCAAAGGTGTAAAACAGCTTATCGCTGAAGTGCAGAAAGCTGCTCAGCCCGTGCTTGATAAATGGCTGAAACGCGGCGTAAAAAACCGTTCTATCCGTGTAATGATTGTAGGCATACCTAATGTTGGCAAATCTACGCTTATTAACCGCCTTGTAGGCAGAAATAAAGTGGTTGCCGCTGATAAACCGGGTGTAACGCGCGGTCAGCAGTGGGTGACCATTGCCAAAGGTTTGGAGCTGTTAGATACTCCGGGCGTGCTGTGGCCTAAATTTGACGACCCGCAGATTGGTTTGAACCTTGCTTTAACTGGTGCGATTAAAGAAGAAGTTTACGACCGTGAACAGGCAACGGAGCTTTTAACAGAAAAACTGATAATTGATTATCCTGAATTGCTGAAGGAAAAATACGCTGTTAATTTTGAACAGGATGCAGGCGTACGGGAAGTTTTTGAAAAGATTGCTGTAAGCCGGGGCTGCTTAAAAGGCGGCGGCCAGCTTGATATTGATAAGGTGATTCAATTGGTGCTGCGTGATTTCCGCAGCGGAAAAATTGGCAGAATAACTTTAGATGAACCAGAGAAATAATAAAAGCCGCTTTAAGCGGCTTTTTGTTTGAGGAGCTGTTGTTATGAAAATTGCAGAAATAAAAGAGGCGCTTAACCATAATCCCTGTGCGCAGTTTTTAGAAGAGCTTGCGCAGGATGAGCGCAGCGGGGTACAAAAATTACTGGCGGCATATTATAAAAAACAAGAGGCGGAAGCAGCTGAATATGAACGTTTTAACAAAATGCTGCTGTATGAAAAACAGTGTTATGAACAAGGCGCGCAGTATGTTGCCGGTGTTGATGAAGCAGGGCGCGGTCCTTTAGCCGGGCCGATGGTTATAGGCGCTGTAATATTGCCGCAGAATGTATTTATAAAAGGCCTTAATGATTCCAAAAAACTTACTGCCGCCAAACGTGAAAAGCTTTACGATGAAATACTGGAAAAAGCACTGGCAGTATCTGTAAATATAGTCAGCGTATATAATATTGACCGTTTGAATATTTACCGTGCAACGCAGGAAGGTATGGCTGAAGTACTTGCAAATCTTAAAATACGCCCGCAGGTGGCGCTGATTGATGCCATGCCGGTACAGGCTGAGGGCATAAAAACATATTCTGTAATTCATGGCGATGCTTTAAGTGCCTCTATTGCTGCTGCTTCTGTTATAGCCAAGGTAACGCGTGACCGCATGATGGAAAAACTGGCTGTAGAATTTCCTCAGTATGATTGGGTTCATAACAAAGGCTATGGCAGCGGGGCACACATGCAGGCAATTTTGGAATATGGAGCAACATGCTGGCACCGCCGCAGTTATGAGCCTGTAAAGAGCATGCACTTGCCCGATGTGGAAGCAATGCCCAATAAATTAATCCGACTGCCGGAAGAAGATAATGGCTGATAAACGCAGCGATTTGGGGCGGCGTGGCGAAGATGCTGCATGCAGTTATCTGGAACGGTGCGGCTATAAGGTTGTTTGCCGCAACTACCGCTGCCGATGGGGAGAAATTGATATTATAGCAGTTAATGGCAATACGTTAGTATTTGTTGAGGTAAAAACACGGCAAAGTTTAAGGTTTGGCACGCCTGGCATGGCAGTTACTTATGCCAAACAGCAAAAAATACGCACCACAGCACTGCATTATTTACAGGAGCAGCATTGTGCATACAATAATATAAGTTTTGATGTAATAGAAATTTTGGCAGATGACGGCAAAGCAAAACTGCGCCATCTGCGAAATTGTTTTTAGGGGAGATAGAATGTACGCAAAAACATTTGGGGAAACTGTTTGTGGAATCAATGGGGAAGAGATTATTGTTGAAGTAGATATATCAAACGGACTGCCTGGTTTTGATATTGTAGGGCTGCCAGATACAGCGGTAAAGGAATCACGCGAACGCGTGCGGGCCGCATTAAAAAATTCCGGGCTGGTTTTTCCGATGGCGCGCATTACAGTTAACCTTGCTCCGGCAGATTTGCGTAAAGATGGCAGCAGCCTTGATTTGCCTATTGCCATTGGCATTCTGACAGCAGCGGCAAATTTATTGCAGGAAGAAACCCAAGGCAAAATTTTTGTTGGCGAACTTGCGCTTGATGGCAGTATACGCCAGGTTGCCGGAGTTTTGCCGATGATTTTATATGCAAGGGAACATGGCTGGAATGAGATTTATATACCGGAGGGAAATGCACCGGAAGGAGAGCTGGTAGAAGGCATCAATGTTTACACGCCGCATAATTTAGGCGAGCTGGTAAGCCATCTGAAAGGGCAGGAGCGTTTAACACCATTGCCAAAAAAACAGTTATGTGTGGATAAAGACATGGCTTATGATGTGGATTTTGCAGAAGTGCGCGGGCAGCAGGTTGTAAAACGTGCCCTTGAAATTGCTGCGGCAGGCGGGCATAACGTGCTTATGGTAGGTGCGCCCGGCAGCGGCAAAACGATGCTTGCACGCCGTTTGCCTACCATATTGCCGCCAATGACGGAAGACGAAATTCTGGAAGTTACCAAAATTTACAGCATAGCAGGGCTTTTAAACGGCAAAAAGCAAATTGTACAGGAACGTCCTTTTAGAAGTCCGCACCATACCGTATCTGCAAGCGCGCTGATTGGTGGGGGCAGTATACCGCGTCCGGGTGAAGTTACGCTGAGCCATAATGGCGTATTGTTTTTAGATGAACTGCCGGAATTTTCACGTGTAACTTTGGAGGTTTTGCGCCAACCGCTTGAAGATGGCGTTGTAACAATCAGCCGCGTACAGGCAAGCATGTCGTTCCCGGCACAGATAGTCATGGTGGCGGCGCAAAATCCTTGCCCATGTGGCTTTTTAGGAGATAAACTGCATGAATGTACCTGCAAGCCACATGAAATTGAACGTTATAAGCGTAAAATTTCCGGACCGCTTTTAGACCGTATTGACATTCAGGTAACAGTTCCACGCCTTGAATATGATGATTTAAAAGATAAAGCAGCCGGTGAAAGTTCAGAAGCTATCCGCAGCAGGGTGGTAAAAGCGAGGGAAGTGCAGCGCAGGCGTTTTGAAGGCAGCAAGGTACACTGCAATGCACAGATGACTAAACAACAGCTTAATAAATATTGCAAAATGCAGCCGCAGGCTGAAGTTTTGCTCGGCAAATATTTTGCAGCGCTTGGTTTAAGCGCGCGCACGCATGACCGCATTATAAAAGTAGCGCGCACTATCGCTGACCTTGCCGGCGCGGAGGAAATAAGCGCCGCGCATATTGCAGAAGCAATACAATTACGTACCAGTGTACAGAAATAAGCATAAATTTTTAAATAAATAAGCAAAACTTGCAAGTTTTATGATAAAATAAAACAAACTTTATAAATTTTCAGCAGCCTAAAAGGAGGAAATCAAATGCGCATCGTTTTAACTATTGTAGGCAAGGACAGAGTTGGCATTATTGCCCGCGTCAGCAGCGTGCTGGCAGAGCATAACATTAATATCCTTAATATAAACCAAAATATTATGGACGGTTTTTTCAACATGGTGCTTATCGCTAATATGGAAAACGCTGATTTGCAGCTTGATAAGGTAAAAGCTGTCTTTAATGAGCTTGGCAAAGAAATTGGCGTGGAAATCCGCGTGCAGAGCGAAGATATTTTTACTGCAATGCACCGCATTTAGGAGGCTGCGCTTATGTTTGAAATTAAAGACGTTTTGGAAACAAACCGCATGATTACCGAAAACAATCTGGATGTGCGCACCATTACCATGGGCATCAGCCTGCGTGATTGCGCTCATCCTGATATTAAGGTAACAGCGCAGAAAATTTACGATAAAATTACCAAAAAGGCAGAAAACCTTGTTAAAGTTGGGCAGGAACTTGAAACAGAACTTGGCGTGCCCATTATTAACAAGCGCGTTTCCGTAACGCCGATTGCAATTGTTGGCGAAAGCTGTGATACCGAAAGTTATGTTCCGTTGGCAAAAGCGCTTGATGAAGCCGGACGTACTGTAGGCGTTGATTTTGTAGGCGGATTTTCGGCACTTGTAGATAAGGGATATACCATTGGCGACCGTAAACTTATTGCCTCTATTCCGGAAGCGCTTGCTGAAACACAGATTGTCTGCTCGTCAGTAAGCGTTGGTTCTACCAAATGCGGCATTAATATGGATGCTGTTGCGGAAATGGGCCGCGTTGTAAAACAGGCTGCTGCACTTACAGCTGACCGTGATGCCATTGGCTGCGCTAAACTGGTAATTTTCTGTAATGCAGTACAGGATAATCCGTTTATGGCAGGCGCGTTTCATGGTGTAACTGAGCCTGAAAGCGTAATTAATGTCGGCGTTAGCGGCCCCGGCGTTGTAAAACATGCGCTTGAAGCTGTACGCGGTGCAGATGTCGGCACTGTGGCTGAAACCATAAAAAAGACTGCTTTTAAAATTACCCGCGTTGGCCAGTTGGTTGCGCAGGAAGCAGCACGCCGCCTGAATACGCAGTTTGGCATTATTGACCTTTCTCTGGCGCCAACACCGGCAGTTGGCGACAGCGTGGCGCATATTCTGGAAGAAATCGGTCTTGAAAGCACTGGCGGACCGGGCACTACAGCGGCACTGGCTATGCTTAACGATGCAGTAAAAAAAGGCGGCTTGATGGCATCAAGTTATGTTGGCGGTTTAAGCGGTGCGTTTATTCCGGTCAGCGAAGATGCAGGCATGATTGCCGCCGTTGAACGCGGCAGCCTGACACTGGAAAAACTGGAAGCTATGACCTGCGTTTGTTCTGTTGGTCTTGATATGATTGCTGTGCCTGGTGATATTACTGCTGAAACAATTTCTGCAATTATTGCCGATGAAGCAGCTATCGGCATGATTAACAATAAAACAACAGCAGTGCGCCTTGTTCCTGTTCCCGGTAAAAAAGTTGGCGACAGGGTAGAGTTTGGCGGGCTTTTGGGTTATGCGCCTG
This sequence comes from uncultured Phascolarctobacterium sp., assembly GCA_905207485.1. Lineage (GTDB taxonomy): Bacteria > Bacillota > Negativicutes > Acidaminococcales > Acidaminococcaceae > Fusicatenibacter_A. The sequence goes on along the minus strand of CAJLLL010000031.1, from coordinate 4,542 downwards.
TTATTGGCGTAAGCAAGTTTAAACCGGATGTGTTTATTGCCCGCGGCGGCAGAATTCCTGCGCCGGTAAGGAGCCTGACCAACTGATGCGCAAACAACAGCGAGAAGAAATACTGAAAGTTTTGGAAGAAACTTATAAAGATACCAAAACGGCCTTAAATTATAACAGCCCGTTTGAACTTTTGGTAGCTGTAATAATGTCGGCGCAATGTACAGATGAGCGTGTTAACAAAATTACGGCGCGTATTTTTCCTAAATATAACACTCCGGAAAAAATGGGCGCTTTGACGCAGGAAGAACTGGAAAATGAAATCCGTGACTGCGGTCTGTTCCGCGCTAAAGCCAAAAATTTACTGGCTACCTGCCATATGCTGGTGCAGGAATATAACAGCATTGTGCCGGACAGCATTGAAAAACTGATGACTTTGCCCGGCGTTGGCAAAAAAACGGCGAATGTTATTGCCAGCATTATTTATAATGTGCCGGCTATTGCGGTAGACACTCATGTTTTCCGTGTTTCGCACCGCTTAGGGCTTGCTAAGGGTGCAGACCCGCTGGCTACGGAAAAAGAACTGCAAAAAGCCATACCAATGGAAAAATGGAGCGATGCCCATCATTGGCTTATCTGGCACGGGCGTAAAGTATGCAAAGCCCGTAAGCCTTTGTGCAGTGAATGTGTATTGCTTGATTTGTGTCCATATAAAGAGAAGAATTTTCCTAAATAAAAATAACCCCGAATCCATTGCGGATTTGGGGTTATTTGCTGTCTGCGCTATTTATTTTTTATTTTTGGGAGTTACGCTGATTTCAAACAATCTGTTCCACGGAAAGCTGATTTTAAATTTAAAGTCGCGTGTAAATTCGTATTTGCGGCTTAAAGTGTTGCAGGTATCCTGCGCTAAAGCGGCGACCGGTTTTTGCAGCGTACCAAGTTTGTAAACAGCAGCATCATTGCCCGAACTTTCCAAATAATCGGTAGCATCGCGGCGTGCGTTGGATTGGTAGAACCAATCATCAATAAGGCGTATTTTCATTAAAGCAGCATTGTCTTTGCTGCTTATCTGCGGTGCCAAAATGCCCTGGGCGATGGCAAAGCCGATAGTGTTATCGGCAGTATTCCAACCGTTATACGCAGTGAGCTTCGGCAAATTGCCGCGGTTGGCAAGTTCGTTCATAAAGCCATTATCTGCGCCGTTGGAATAAGTTACGTCAGCTAAAGAAACTTTGTAACCTTTATTTAAAAAGCCTTCAAGTTCCGTAATATATTTTTTGTCGCGCGGAGAGGCAAAAAACTGGTTGCTGGGGGCAGTGCTGTCCATCATTACACCGTCTTTGGGTGTGTTTACGGCTAATACAAAATCTGCTGCGGCAATATCGGTGGTGGGGCGTGCGTCGGCCACAAGTATCTGCTGTGGAACGGATTCTCCAAGTGTGCTGTCTGAATACTGAGGTACAGTCATGCGTCCGGTACCTTCGGCATAATAAGTATATACCTGAGGGTGAGCATGGTTCAGCTCGTTAACTGCGCGAGTTAAAAGCAGCATGCCAAGCTGGTCAACGCCGGGGATAATCTGAAAAATCTGGTCTGAAAGCGTATACGCTTCGCGTTTGATGTAGCGTGCTTCCATATGCGTTGCTGAAAGCGGAGCATTGTCATCTTTGCCTATGGCAAGATAATGGAAACGGTAACGTGCGGCAAGGTCTGTAAGCGATTTGTTGACATTGTAGTTTTTGATGCGCCTTTGCAGCCAGTCATTTAAATCCTGCTGGGGCAGATTATTTTTTATTGCCTGTTTAGTAAGGCTTTCACGCAGCGTTAAACCGCTGATGTCTTCTTTGTCAATAAGTTCGGAGTAACGGAAGATGGCGGGACCGATTTCGCTGTAATAAGGCGGCTCCATGTTGCCGAAGCTGGCGCGTGGTGTACGCATAAGGGTAGAGTAGATATAAAGCGGCATCGGCAGTTTTTCGCGCAGCAGTTCTAAACGTTGTACGCGTGACTGTAATGTAGTGTTGTCATAAAAGTGCGTGCGGCTGGCAACAAGCCCGCCGTAAATTAAAGCATCGCTGCTTATTATTGCTGCATCGGCATCGGGGGCGTTTTCTACAAGCCATTGCCATATTTTGTCAGGGTCGCCGTTGCGCCCGGCAGATGCCAGATATTCTTCCGGCGGGGTAAGCACTTCATAACCGGCCGCCTGTAAATTGGCGACAGGGTAGGTGTAGGTAACAGGCCTGTCATCAAGAGGTATATAAATAAATGTTCCTTTATATTTTTCTTTTGCTTTAGCGTCTAATTTTTCAATAATCGGAACCAGTTGCGGCACGACCTCATTCAGATAATCGAGCGGCCATTTTTCCAGAGCTTCTGCAAGGATAGTATGGTTTGTGTAAGCAACACATTTTGTTGTTACAGACCATGCATCATCCCAGCCAAGACCTTCCTGATCCATGAGGATTCTCATAAGCTCAGCAACAGCCATAGTCGGATGAGTATCATTCATCTGGAATACAACCTTCTCGTGAAGCTTCTTGATATCATCATGTGTCTTTTTGTATTTCTCAATTGCAGCCTGAATACTTGCAGATACAAAGAAGTACTGCTGTTTCAGACGAAGCTCTTTACCGGACATCTTATTGTCGTTCGGGTAAAGTACGTTTACAATATCCTTTGCAAGGTTCTCCTGCTCAACAGCTTTCTTGTAATCACCTTTGTCAAAGGAATCAAATCCAAACTCTTCAATAGCAGCTGCATCCCAGATACGAAGTGTATTTACTACATTATTCTCGTATCCAACGATCGGCATATCGTATGGAATAGCCTTTACAGCCTGGTATCCTTCATGGATAAATTTGTTCTGACCTGTAGCCTGGTCATATTCAACTCTTACATATCCGCCGAAATGTACCTCTTTGGCATACTCCGGACGACGAAGCTCAAATGGATAGCCTTCCTCAAGCCATGCATCCGGTACTTCAACCTGGTATCCGTCTCTGATTTCCTGTTTGAACATACCATAACGGTAACGGATTCCGCATCCATATGCACTGTATCCAAGTGTAGCAAGGGAATCAAGGAAGCATGCTGCAAGTCTTCCAAGACCGCCGTTTCCAAGTGCTGGATCCGGCTCCTGATCCTCAAGTGCATTGATGTCGATTCCAAGCTCTTCAAGAGCTTCTTTCACTTCACCGTATGCGCCAAGGTTTAAAAGGTTGTTTCCAAGGGCACGGCCCATAAGAAACTCCATGGACATATAGTATACAATCTTCGGATCCTGCTCTTCATAAGCATTCTGAGTATCAAGCCAGTTATCAATGATAACATCCTTCACTGTGTAGCTTACAGCCTGGAAAAGCTGCTCCTGTGTTGCCTCTTCAAGCTTTCTGCGGTAAAGAAATTTAACATTATCTTTTACGCTTTTTTTAAAGGTTTCTTTATCAAACTGTTTGTCAATCATTTTGCTCCTCCTGTAATGTATGATTCAGGCGAGCCTGTTTTCTTATGAAAACACAGCTGCCAGAGTCTCAATCTTATTCGGTTGTACTGCAAACTATCATGATAGCAGGGGCCAAAATTTCGCCCCTGCATTTTTTTATTACAATTTGGTAACTCCAAGTGTTACATGTTCTTTATTAATGTTCCACTCTTTTACATAACCGTCTGTCTCACCATAGACAACTTCCTCAGCAAGAACCTCAGACTTAATCTCTGCCTCATTGGCTTTCATAGTCTCGATAATCTTGTCATTATCTTTTACAGAAACGCGGATCTTATCCATAACCTCAAAGCCAGCCTCTTTACGCATGGTCTGTACTTTACTGATGATCTCACGGACAAATCCCTCTTCGATCAGCTCAGGTGTCAGGTTGGTATCCAGAACAACAGCGGTCTCACCCTCTGTCTCTGTTACATAGCCCTCTGTCTGTGCAGTCTCGATGAGCAGATCTTCTTCTGTAAGCTCAACCTTGTTTCCATCGATATCAAGTACAAGAACACCGTTTGTCTTCAGCTCATTCATAGCCTGGCTTCCGTTGATCTGGGCAAGTGCAGTACGGATTCCGCCAAGAAGCTTGCCATATTTCGGTCCAACTGTACGAAGCTGCGGTTTGAAGCTGTAGGAAATGAAGGATTCCACATCCTCTGCAAATTTCACTTCTTTTACATTCAGCTCGTCTGCAATAATGTCTGTGAAATATTTATCCATAACCTTCGGAGCTTTTACATACATGGTTCCGATTGGCTGACGGTTCTTGATGTTTGCTGTGTTACGGCATGCACGGCCAAGAACAACAACATCCAGAACTTCTTCCATATTTTCTTCCAGATCTTTGTTGATCCACTCTTCTTTTACTTCCGGGAAGTCACAGAGGTGGATGCTCTCAGGAGCATTTTTGTCCAGAGATCTTACAAGATTCTGGTAGATATCCTCTGTCATGAATGGGATCATCGGAGCTGCTGCCTTTGCAACAGTTACCAGTGCTGTGTAAAGAGTCATGTAAGCATTGATCTTATCCTGCTCCATTCCCTTTGCCCAGAAACGCT
>CAJLLL010000030.1 GCA_905207485.1 uncultured Phascolarctobacterium sp. | reverse complement strand
GGGAAAGCCTGCCTTTGCCGCCATTTTGTTCTTCGCTTACAACGACAAGCCCGTTGTCGCAGCCTTCTTCTGCCAGGCGCTTTGCCAGATTATTGGTAGAATCAACGCTTTCCACATAATGAATGCTGTGCCCAAGCCATTTGGTTTTTAAATGGGTTATAATTTCCGCAGGTTTCAATCTGTCAGGGGCTGCTTTTAAAACATAGCCTTTTTTGGGTACTGATTCAATATCATAGCCTTCTGCTTTCAATGCCTGAATATGTTTCCACACGGCAGTGCGCGATACCGAAAGCTGTTTGGAGAGTTCCTCTCCGGAAGTCGGTTCCTGCCCGCCGGCACGTAAAATTTCTAAAATGCGTCCGCGCATAAAATCACACTCCTCGTTATCCTAAGAGTATCAGTTTGTTAACCTAAAGTCAAGCGATAAAAAACACCGGCTTTTAAACCGGTGTTTTTTGTTAGTTAATGACATGTTTTTCTTCTGTACCAACAACACCAGGAACTTCCTGGTACTGAGGAGCCTGCTGCGGCTGTGCTTCTTCTGCCGGTACGGCAACTGCCTCCGGCGGAATAACTGCGGGCGTGCCGCTGTTATCATCAGGCGGCTGTTCATTTTTATCCAAAATTCGCCCGTATTTCATAAGCTGTTCAATTTCGCTGCCTTCAAGCGTTTCTCTTTCAATCAGCGCCTGCGCAATCAAATGCAGCTTATCCAAGTTGTTTTGCAGCAGTTCTTCTGTTTTCTGGTAAGCTTCATCAAGGAATTTACGGATTTCCTTGTCGATTTTAGCTGCAATTTCTTCACTGTAATTTTTATCGCGGGCAATATCGCGTCCAAGGAATACCTGGTCCTGACGGTGACCAAAGGTTACAGGGCCAAGTTCTGAGCTCATGCCGTATTCGCAAATCATCTGGCGTGCCAGTGAAGTAGCACGCTGCAAATCGTTGCTTGCGCCGCTGGAAATTTCTTTCAGCACCAATGCTTCTGCAACGCGTCCGCCCAAAAGCACTTTCAGTTCATCAAGCATTTCGCTCCTGGTTGCATAATAGCGGTCTTCTTTCGGCAGGCTTAAAGTATAGCCGCCTGCCCTGCCGCGCGGTATAATGGTAACCTTATGTACAGGGTCGGCATTATCAAGCAGCATGCCGATGAGCGTATGCCCGCCTTCATGATAAGCCGTAAGGCGTTTTTCCTTATCGCTGATAACTCTGCTGCGGCGTTCCGGACCCATAATAACACGTTCTGCCGCTTCTTCCATATCCGGCATGTTAATCTGCTTTTTGTTTTTGCGAGCCGCCATTAAAGCAGCCTCATTAACGAGGTTGCTTAAATCCGCACCGGTAAAACCAGGTGTGCGCCTTGCAATAACATCCAGTTCAACATCATTGCCGACCGGTTTGCCTTTTACATGCACTTTCAAAATCTGCTGGCGCCCTTTAATATCCGGACGGTCAACAACAATCTGGCGGTCAAAACGTCCCGGACGCAAAAGCGCAGGGTCAAGAATATCCGGACGGTTGGTTGCGGCAATCATGATAATGCCTTCGTTGGCGCCAAAACCATCCATTTCAACCAATAACTGGTTTAAAGTCTGTTCGCGTTCGTCATGCCCGCCGCCAAGACCGGCTCCGCGCTGACGGCCGACAGCATCAATTTCATCGATAAACACAATGCACGGCGCGCTCTTTTTAGCCTGCTCAAATAAATCGCGCACACGCGAAGCGCCTACGCCAACAAACATTTCCACAAAATCAGAACCGGAGATGCTGAAAAACGGTACGCCTGCTTCACCGGCAACAGCTTTTGCAAGCAATGTTTTACCTGTACCCGGAGGACCGTATAAAAGTACGCCTTTGGGTATTTTAGCGCCAAGGTCATTGTATTTTTTAGGATGTTTTAAAAATTCAACAACTTCTTCTAGTTCCTGCTTTGCTTCGTCGGCACCGGCAACATCCTTAAACGTTACTTTAATTTTGTCTTCGTCATAACGGCGTGCACGGCTTTTGCCAAAATTCATCACGCCGCGGCCACCGCCGCCGCCCTGCATCTGCTGCATCATAAAGAACCATACGGCAACTACCAGAAGCATCGGCAGCAACTGGTTCAAAACAGATGTCCACCACGGAGGCTCCGGAGGAAGTTCGGCTTTAATTTCAACATCGCGCGCCCTCAAAGTCGGTATTAAACTTTCATCATTAGGCACAACGGTAGTAAAATCGCTGCCGTCTTTCAGCTTACCGCTGATAACATTTTCAACAATTGTTACCTGCTTTACCTCATCCTGCTGTACATGCTTCATAAACGCGGTATAAGTGATGTCCGTTTTGGGAGCAGTATTGGCAGTATAAGAATCAATCATCCAGATAGCGCAGATGATTATCATCAGATAAACAAAAACATTTTTCAAAAATTTATTCAAGGACTTCCCTCCTTAACTGCTGTAAAATAGTTCAATGCCATTTTTATATTATAATATAATCTTTGTATTTCTACAATAGTTATTATTTGGCATAAACTTCAGGCTTAAGCACGCCAATAAAGGGCAAATTGCGGTAATCTCCTGCGTAATCAAGCCCATAGCCAACTACAAATTCGTCAGGAATTTCAAAGCCTACATAATCGGCATTCAGTTTATTTACGCGGCGGCTTGGCTTATCGCACAGAGCAACTTTTTTTATAGAAGCAGGTTTGCGCGTCTGCAAAAGCCTGGTAATTGCTTCCATGGTCACGCCGCTGTCAATGATATCATCTACCAAAAGTACGTGGCAGCCTTCAATATTTTCAGAGCAGCTTAAACGTACATCAACATTGCCGCTGGTTTCCGTGCCGTTGCCGTAAGAAGACGCCACCATAAAATCAATGCGCATCGGCAGGCCAATAGCCAGAGAAAGGTCGGTAAAAAAGTAAATTGCGCCTTTTAAAAGGCCAATCATTACAATTTTGTCTTTGTCTTTATAATCTTCATGGATTTGTGCACCAAGTTCCTGTATACGGTTTTTTATTTCTTCTTCTGTTAATAAAACTTTTGCAATATCTTCGTTCATTTTATTCATCCTTTCTTCTGGCAAACCTCATTACAAGCCATTTTCCTTCCGGCTTTGTTTTCCATCCGGCCTGCCTCATGCCGATTATCCATAAAATATTATTGCCTGCTGCAACAAGCAGTTTGCTGTCACGCTCAGCAAGCGGTATTTTTTTGTCAATAAAATAGTCCTTTAATTTTTTAGCGCCAACGCCGCCATAAGGATAAAACCTGTCTCCGTTGCGGCGTCTGCGTATTGTTATAATTTTCCCTGCCAGTTCCAGCGGCACAGCAGCCTGCGAATTTGTAATTTTTGGCAAATTATCAGTTATGCTGATATGCAGCGTGCTGCCATCAGGCAGGCAAAATTCAGCAAACGGGCTGATACTGTTAGTATGAATAATAATTTCATCCTCTGTTTGCTTATCATCAGCGGCACTTAGCATGCTTTTAATTTCGCTTTGAGTACCGATATAAAAATTTCCATAAGCATATGCTGCCGCTGCACTGCCCGGCAGCATTATCATTTTGCCGCTGATTCCTTTGTGTAAGAGCTGCAAAACATCGCCTACATGTTCAAAGCCAAGTTCGCTTCCCGGAACTGCTTTTTGTTCCCACATCATACGAATAACGCGCGTGCTGACAGCGGCAAAAGCATTGTTTAAAGCATTGGCATTGCATTGCAGCACGCCATTGTTTTGAACATGTTCCCGGTAAAACTTTTCAGCATGCCAAAAAGCAAAATCACTATCTGCTTTGGCAAGCCGGGCGGTATGCCCCAAAGCTGTTGTTAACTGCGGATTAAAATGCGTTTTTAAATATGGCAGCAGTTCCATGCGTATGCGGTTGCGTGTATAATGCACATCGCTATTGCTTGAATCTGTGCAGAAATTTAAATTGCGTTCAGCACAGTAAGCCTCTATTTCGCAGCGCTGCACAAATAAAAACGGGCGTAAAAGCCTGCCGCCTTTTATGCGCATACCACCAATACCTGCTGTGCCGCTGCCACGTAAAAGCTGCATTAATACTGTTTCCGCCTGGTCATCTGCATGGTGGGCGGTTAAAAGATAATCTGCTTTCAACTCGTCAAAATACTTCCATAATTCCCGGTAACGCAGCCTGCGTGCTGCATCTTCTATGGACAAACCATGCTTAGCGGCATATTCGCCTGCCTTTATATGACGGCATACAAAAGTTAAGCCGCGCGCTTGACAAAAACTCTCAACAAAAGCCGCATCATGCAGTGCTTCTTCTCCGCGCAAGCCATGCTCAACATGCATTACAGCAAGTTTGTATCCGCATTCATCTTTAAGCAGGCTCAAAGCATCAGTAAGCGCAATTGAATCTGCACCGCCGCTGCAAGCAATAAGCAGGCCTGCATTCGGCTCAACGTATTTTTTTATTTCCTTCAGCAGTTTATTTACCGCACTGCCCATTTCCGCTCCTTAAAACAAAAAGGCACTCACCAAGGAGTGCCGTTATGCTCTTATCTTTCACGGCTGGCGCCGCGTCCACCGCGTTTAGATTCGGTATTACGCTTCAGGTCCAGCAGCCTGTCGTCGCTGTCTTTCAAAAATTTAGACAATTTATCTTCAAAAGAAAGTGCCGGAGCCGGTTTAAAGCTGCGGCGTTCAGGATTACCTGCCGGGCGCTGCGGTTTAGGCTGCGGAGCCGGAGGCGGAGTCAATTGCTTAATAGACAGGCCGATTTTTCCGCGCTCATCAATAGATAAGACCTTAACCTTCACCTTATCCTTTTCCTTTAAAAAATCATGTACGTCCTTCACATATACATTGGAAACTTCGGATATGTGAATAAGCCCTACCTTGCCTTCAGGCAGCTGTACGAAGGCACCAAAATTGGTAATACCTGTTACCTCGCCTTCAACTATTGCACCTACTTCAAGTGACATAAAGCAGACGGTCCCCCTTAAATTAACTTGATATAGGAACATTATACCTTTCTTTTTTTAAAAGTGTCAACAAAAAAATAAAAACAGACGAATAATCGGTTGATAATTCATCTGTTTTTTATTTGGCATCATCATTTTTAGCCTGCTCTTTTATGTCTTTACCTTCGCCGGCGTTATCCTGCCCCTTTTCCTTTTCATCAACAATGAACAGCGGCACTTCATCCTTACCAACCATGTTATGGTCTTCACGCGCCAGTTTTTCAATATATTTTAAATCATCAAGCCTTTTTTTCTCTGCTTCCAACTCTGCATGGTCTTTCTTCAAATTTTCCACGCGCTGTGTGGTTGCTTCAAGTTCCTTGTTTACCTGATAGATTTTATACTCCTGCCGGGCAATTATAACACCGCAAATTGCCATGATAAAAAGGCAAATCCAAAAAAAATCATGCCTGCTGCGTTTTTTGTTTTTGGCATGCCGTGGCATAAGTACCTCCCAATAACAACGACATAGTAAAATACCGGGCTGAAAAAGCCCGGCATTTAAATGCTTTTAAATTATTATTTTGCGTTAACCATGTCTTTAAAAGCTTTGCCTGCTTTGAAAGCCGGAACAGTAGCTGCCGGAATTTCAATAGCTTCGCCGGATTGCGGGTTTTTGCCGGTACGTGCATTGCGTTTGCGTGCTTCAAAAGTACCAAAGCCGATGAGCTGTACTTTTTCGTCTTTTGCTACAGCTTCTTTAACGGTTTCAAGCAATGCGCCCAATGCTTTTTCAGCATCTTTTTTAGTTAAGCCAGTTTTTTCTGCTACTGCAGCAACGAGTTCAGTTTTGTTCACAGGAAATCCCCCTTAAAGGTTTTTATTTTGTCTATGGCAGGATAAACATAGTCCACCCATAGAAGTTTATATGCTTGTTAGTTCGCCGTTAATTAAAGAACTCCTGCCATTAATATCATATTTTTAATTTTTTTCACAAGTTTTTTCTAATCTTTTTGCTTCATCCCAAAAAGAATCCAACTCTTCCAGAGAAAAATCATGCCAGTCTTTGCCTGATTTTTCAACGCAGTCTTCTACATGGGCAAAGCGTTTTACAAAACGGTTATTGGCCATGTTTAAAGCAGTTTCCGGCTCCAAGCCGATATGTTTGGCGTAAGCCGCTATGGAAAACAGCAAATCGCCAAGTTCGTGTTCCTGTTCTTCTGCATTGCCGTTTGTTACAGCTTCCTGCAATTCAGCCAGTTCTTCTTTAATTTTATTCCATACGCCTTCATTATCGGGCCAATCGAACCCTGCTTTAGCTGCTTTGGAATTTAATTTGTAAGCGCGCATCAGCGCCGGCTGTCCTTTGGTTACGCCATCAAGAACATGGGTGCGTTCTTTCTTTTCTTCCTGTTTAATGGCATCCCAGTTCTGCAATACCTCACTGCTGCTGCCAACTTCAATCGTTCCGTAAACATGCGGATGACGGCGGATAAGTTTATTTACTATTTCATCTACAACATCCTGCATGGTAAAGGCACCAGCTTCTTCCGCCAGACGGGCATGAAAAACAACCTGCAAAAGAACATCGCCAAGTTCTTCTTTCATATTTTCGTAATCCATGTTATCGATGGCTTCCAAAAGTTCATATACTTCTTCTATCAAACTTTTGCGGATGCTTGCATGCGTCTGTTCCATATCCCACGGACAGCCGCCCGGAGAACGCAGCGTTGCCATAACGTCAGTCAAAGGCTGCACATCCATTACAGAAACCTGTTCCTGCGCAGGCACAAACACACTGGTAAGATGGTCTATATTCTCCTGTCTGTCCAGTTCATATAGCGGTACGGTGCGGCATTCTTCATCCGGCAGTCCGAGATTGCGCAAAAACCACACCGGAGTTTCATCGTCAAGCACATCCATCAACGCCAGTTTAACATCAGAAGCTACAAATTTACTGTATACCTGCGTTATCATCAGCGGATATTTTCCGGCATCGGCAAGAGCCTCAAAATCGCTGCTGTCGATAATTCTCAGCCCGGCAATCGGGTCAATGCCAAGCTCTACATAAGCCAAATCAAGAAAACTCATGGAAGGCAGTATTTTTAACGCAATATTATTGGCAGCAGCACGTTCTCTCAGCAGCACAACGGTGCGTTCCGCAACAAGCGGGCTGCCGGGAACAGCATAAACAACGTCTTTTTCCGCAGCTTTTTCCAACACAAATTTTACAATGCTGTCGTAAACATCTTCAAAAGATGCGCCATTTTCATAAAAATCATCGCAGGCTATAAAATTAACGTTTTCTTCAACAAGCCTTGCAACGCTTGGATGCACTGCCGTACGCAGAATTACGCACTCACCGTTTTTTAAAAGTTCCATGGTTTCAACAGAAAGCTGTCCTGCGCTGCCTGGCCCAAGCCCTACCACTGTAATTTTTTGCATTTTGTCACCTCCGTTTTATTTTAGAACCGATAAACGGTATTTTTTCCAAATCATCTCTGCTGACAGCTTTTAACATAAACAGCAGCACGATATAAATTATAACAGCTGCCAAAATTGTGCCAAAAATGGCAATTGTATTGCCAAACAAAGCATTTGTAAAACTGTATGCCATACTTGATGCAGCAGCCATCAGCAAAGTTGCAGCCAGCAATTTGGCCAGCACTTTAATATCAAAAGTAATTCCATTACGCAGCAGAAAAATTATATTCAGCGCTGCCGCCAAGCCAAAATTAATGTTTGAAGCCCACGCCGCACCGACAATATTAAGCGGAGTAACCGTAAGCAGCATTACCGCACCAATTTTTACAAGCGCGCTGATAAGCATATTCCACATCGGCACAGCAGTTTTTCCTATGCCTTGCAGCATGCCTGTTGTTACCTGGTGTATGCCCAAAAGGCAAGCCGAAGGCGCCAGATGGCGGATTGCCTCGCCTGCTTGCGGAGCATTATAAATCATCTGTGCAATAGGCGTTGCCAATACCCATAATCCGGCAGCTGCCGGCATAGTTATCAAACAGCAAATATTCATAGCCGTACGGGATTTTTTTATAATTGTAATTTTATCGCCCAAGGTATGTGCTTCTGAAATAGCAGGTACAATACCTGCCGCAAGCGATAGCGTTACAATGGTTGCCATCATGACAAGCGGCATGCCCATGCCTGCAAGATAACCGAACAGAGTTGTAGCTTCTTCAATTTCGTAACCGCTGGCATACAGGCAGTTCGGCACAAGCAGCATATCAATACTGCTTGTTACCGGCACCATAATATTGGCGCATGATACAGGCAATGCCAGAAGGGCCAGGCGTTTGGCAACAGCGCCGACAGATTCAACTTCCTGCTGTACAAGCTGCGGTTCTGCCTGAAAGTTTCTGCGCAGGCGCCTGTAAAAAAAGCTGAGCACTATTAAACCGGTAACTGCTCCCGGCACAGCGCCAAAAGCCGCTCCGGCAGCAGCATATTCCAAACCGTAAGGCAAAAGTATATAAGCCAGTGCAATCATTGTGACAACACGCGTAAACTGCTCTAAAATCTGCGATACGGCAGGCGGAGTCATCATCTGATAACCTTGAAAATATCCGCGGAAGCTGGCAAGAATTGTTGAGAAAAACACCGCAGGCGTTAAAGCGATAAGCCCGTAATACGCGCGAGGGTCACGCACGAAACCGCTTTCCACAAGCCATCCTGCCCCAAAATAAAGCAAAGAAGCAAAGCAAAGCCCGGTTACCACCATCAGCCAAAGCGATATTTTAAATACTTTTTCTGCTGCTTTAAACTGCCCTTTGGCAACTTTTTCGGAAACTATAATTGAAATAGCAATGGGTATGCCGGCCGAAGAAACGGAAAGCATCAGCAAAAATACGGGATAAGCCATTTGGTACAGCCCAATGCCCTCACCGCCTAAAAAGCGTGATAATAAAATACGGTTAACGGAACCTAAAATTTTAACCATTAAACCTGCCATAGTTAAAATCATTGCGCCGCGCAAAAATTTATCCGCCATTTACCGATGCCTCCTTTCTTATTATTTTTCTCCTGCCAAAAGCGGCAGATTTTTCTCCAGCCAAATAAGCGGTTCAGCTTTTAAAACATTAAGCCTTACCAATAACTGCGGCTGTTTGCCTGTTTTAAGCTGCAAGCCGTTGCGGCTTGTATTTAACATTTTCAGTAATATATCCGTATCAAGAACGGCATTTTCCGCAAAGGTAATACGTAATTCACTGCCACGCGTGCTGATGCCCAAAATGCGTATTTTGCGGCACAAACCACGGACTGCTGCTACACGCCACAAATTAATAATTTCTTCCGGCGGTTCCCCGAAACGGTCTGTAATTTCATCAAGCAAATCATCTTTGTCGCTGTAATCAAGCTCTGCAAAACGGCGATAAAGTTCAAGTTTATAGCGAGGGTCGCTGATGTAAGTATCAGGTATGTATCCATCAACATTAATTTCTACAATCGGGTCCGGCTCCGGAGTGCCTTTTTCGGCACCGTCTTTAAGCCGTTTAATTGTGCTTTCCAGCATCTCGCAGTAAGCGGCAAAACCAATGCCGGCAATATGCCCATGCTGCTGCGCGCCAAGCAAATTGCCCGCACCGCGGATTTCCAAATCGCGCATGGCAATTTTAAAACCTGCACCAAGTTCCGTAAAATCGCGTATGGCCTGCAAACGTTTTTCAGCTATTTCACTTAGCTGTTTGTTGCGGCGGTATACAAAGTAAGCATATGCCAAACGTGCAGAACGCCCTACCCTGCCGCGCATCTGATAAAGCTGCGAAAGGCCGAAGTTTTCAGCGCCATCTATGATAATTGTATTTGCCAGCGGCACATCAAGGCCATTTTCTATAATGGTTGTTGAAAGCAGCAAATCACAATTTCCTTCGTAAAAATCAATCATCGCATCTTCAAGCATTTCTTCACTCATGCGACCATGCGCAATGCGGATGCTGATGCCCGGCACAAGTTTGCGTATTTCTTCGGCAATGCGTTCCAAACCCGTAATGCGGTTATGCACATAATAAATTCTGCCGCCGCGCCTCAATTCACGCTCTAATGCCTCTTTAATCATGCCGCTGTCATATTCTACAACATAAGTTTCTACAGGCAGCCTGTCCTCCGGCGGCGATTCAATAACGCTCATATCACGCCCGTTTACAAGCGCCAGATGCAGCGTGCGCGGTATCGGCGTTGCGGAAAGGCACAAAACATCAATACCCGTTTTCCATTTTTTTATTTTTTCTTTTTGAGCTACGCCAAAACGTTGCTCTTCATCAATAATTAACAGCCCTAAATCACGGAACAGCACATCAGACTGCAAAAGGCGGTGCGTGCCGATTAATACATCAACATTGCCTTCTTCAAGCGCTGTTAAAATACGTTTCTGCTCCCTGGCAGAAGTAAAACGGCTGATGCACTCAACCCTAATGCCAAAAGGTTCCATTCTGCTGCGGAAAGTCAAAAAATGCTGCTGCGCCAATACAGTAGTAGGCACAAGCAAAGCTACCTGTTTGCTGTCCATAACCGCTTTAAATGCCGCGCGTATGGCTACTTCTGTTTTTCCGTAACCAACATCACCGCATAAAAGCCTGTCCATCGGCACCGGTTTTTCCATATCAGCCTTTATTTCAGCAATTGCTTTTAACTGGTCAGGAGTTTCTTCGTATGGAAATTTTTCTTCAAATTCTTTCTGCCATTCGGTATCCTGCGCAAAAGCATGACCCTGTACAATTTTACGCTGTGCATACAAACGCAAAAGTTCTTCAGCCAAAATGGTAATTGCTGCCTGGGCACGTTTCTGCGTACGGCTCCAGTCGCTGCCGCCCATTTTGCTTAAACGCGGCGCCTGGCCTTCGTTGCCTATATATTTATGCAGCATGCCAACCTGTTCAACAGGTACATAAAGTTTGTCATCGCCTGCATACTGCAAAAGCAGATAATCACGGTGCCTGCCGTCAACTTCAACATTTTCCACGCCTATATAGCGGCCAATGCCGTGAACGGAATGGACAACATAATCGCCGGCTTTAATTTCCGAAAAATATTGTAGTTGCGCTCCTTTATTTTTACTATGCAAACGGCGCCTTTTCTGCATTCCGAAAATATCACTTTCCGTTAAAAGCAGCCAGTTTTCGTTCCAAAATCTAAAACCTGATGTCAGTTCACCACTGATAACACTTACGCTGTTCAAACGTAAAAGCGGTTTTTCATTGACAAATTCCGCTGCAATGCCTTTTCCGTTTAAAGTTTCGGCAATACCGCGTGCTTTAATGGCACTGCTCATCATAATTACAGGATTAATGCCATCAGCAAGCCATCCCTGCAAATCGTTAGCCAAAAGTTCTGTATTGCGGTTATAAGGCGCAACGGTTCGTACCGGCATATTTATCTGCGTATAATTGCACAAATAATTATGCTGCAGCGCCGCAAGGGCAACTGCCTTAACTCCGCCGCATGCTTCAGTAAGTTCTGCAACGTTCCAAAGTTCCGCGGCATAGGCTTTATTTTCGCTGTAAATTTTTTCTGCCAAATCCCATAAATGTGAAGGTTCGTCAATAAACAGCAGTGTATTTTCACCGGCATAATCAAAAACAGATGCATTAAAACTTTCCTGCTCCGGTTCTTCCAGCGGCACAATTTTTATGCTTTCCAAATTTTCAACGCTGCGCTGATTTTCCAGATTAAAACTGCGGATAGCGTCAACTGTATCATCAAACCATTCTATACGCAGCGGCAGCTTACTGTTGATAGGAAAAATATCAAGAATATCGCCGCGTACGCAAAACTGCCCAATAGCATCAACCTGCTGCGTACGTTCATACCCAAAGCCGGCAAACATAGCAATAAGTTCCTGCTGGTCGGCAACATTGCCGCAAACAATTTCCACGCCGTCCTGCGCCATTTTTTTATCAGGCAGTTTTTGCAGCAATGCTTCTGCTGTTACAAAAACAATGCCGCGTTCTTCGCCGCGCAAAAAGCGTAATGCCCCAACACGTTCAGCCTGTACTTCGCGGCTTTTGGCATCTGCATGGACACGCGGCAAATCAGCAGGATAAAGTTCATACATCGGCAAATTGGGATAAAACCAGTTTAAACTGCGGCGGTATTCACGGATTTCATCACGCCCGCTTACAAGAAACGCCAAAGAGCCCTGTTCAGAAAAAATTCTGTCCAGAGCTGCTATAATAACCGTTTTTACCGTGCCGCTGACGCCGTTAAGACTTACGCCGCCGGTTTTTAATGCTTCTGCCGTGCGCCGCACTTCGCTGATAGCGGCTACATTGTCAAGCAATATGTTTTTCATAAGCAATCCCGTAAAATACTAAAATGAAACAGGGTTTCAGCATTACGCCAAAACCCTGCCACCAAACTAAAATTAAAGTTTAACTGCAAAATCTTTGCGGTCAAAGCTGTGTACGGCATCTACAAAACGTACCGTACCGGTTTTGTAACGCATGGAAACGGTATGCGTACGCACGCCGCCGCCAAAATAACGTAAGCCGTGCAGAAGCTGGCATTCGGTAATAGCCGTAGATGTGAACATGCAGTCATCACCTTTAACCATATCGTCAATGGTCAGCACTTTGTTAACATCGGTAATGCCCATATCAATGCAGCGTTTTACCTGTGCTTCATCTTCAGGGCACAAACGGGCCTGCATATCGCCGCCAAGGCATTTAATTGCAGCTGCTGCCAGTACGCCTTCCGGCGCGCCGCCTTTGCCGATATACATGTGCACGCCGGTACCTTCGATGCCGGCATTAACAATCGGGTTAACATCGCCATCGGTAATAAGATGAATACGTGCGCCTGCGCTGCGGATTTCATCCATCAGGCCATAATGGCGTTCACGGTCAAGCAAAACAACAGTCAAATCGCTTACTTTTCTGTCTAATGCTTTTGCTACGCGCTGCAAGTTTTCACTTACAGGCGCATTAATGTCAATGCAGCCTTTGGCACGCGGGCCAACGGCAATTTTGTCCATATACATATCAGGAGCATGAAGCAGGCATCCTTTGGGGGCAATGGCAATTACGGCAATAGCGCCGGGCTGTCCTTTGGCAACAAGGTTTGTGCCTTCAACCGGGTCAACCGCAATATCAACTTCCGGTCCGCCGGCGCCTACATGTTCGCCGATATACAGCATCGGCGCTTCGTCCATCTCGCCTTCGCCAATTACAACCGTACCGCTGATATTTACCGTATCAAACATTTTTCTCATTGCATCAACGGCAAGCTGATCAGCACCGTTTTTATCACCGCGTCCAACACTGCGGCCGCAGGCAATAGCGGCAGCTTCAGTTACGCGGACGAACTCCATGGATAATTCTCTGTTCATTCCTACCCCAACTCCTTTAAATTTTTATACTATATAACAATTATGCCACGTTAACGTAGTTTCTGCAAGCAAAAAACTGTTTTGGCACATTAAGAAAATTTAAGCACCAAAAGTTTAAACAAAAATTGAAACGGCAGTATAAGTGCCGTATAAATCAGCAGAAAACTGAACAGCACCGTAGCCAACGCACGTTTAAAATCGATTAAATATACTGATTGCAGCGACCTTATCAAAAGGTACAGCATCCACAAAAGTCCCGCAAGTATCGCTGCCGCCAGCACAAAAATGCCTGTAAATGACATTTTGGTACTTAAAAGCGCCACAGGCGTCAATACCAAAAAAGGCAATGTAGTATAGCCCAAAAGGCAAATTAAACCTACTGCATCACCGGCAAGCGCTCCCATAGTACATAAAATACCATGCAGCAAAAAACCGTACATCGAAAGGCACACGCCGCTGATAACAAGAATAACCGCAATAATGCCGAAACGAACTGTAAGCGGCTCTTCCAAAAACAGTTGATTGGTAATTACGCCGCTGAAAAGGCCTATGCTCATGGTAAAATACCATAAGCTGCGCCACAGGCACGGCTGTTTTACCAAAAGCTCCATGCCGTCTCTTGTCGAAAACAGCACATCAAAAGTTTTGCGCCTCATAAGGCATCACCTCTCAGCCTTGGGCATGGGCTGCTGCACTTCTGCCGCAGCACCGCTTAAAGCAGTTTCCAAACTGCCTAAAATAAGTTCCTGCAAACGTGCTTCAAACAAAATTTGCCAGGGTTTGGCAACAGGCTTTTCTTTAATTTCCGGTATGCCGTTCACGCCAATAAGTTTACCGGCAGCTTCCAGTGCGTCATAGTAGTTGCCAATTTCATCAACCAAACCAAGTTCTTTGGCTTGTTTGCCGGTATAAACACGTCCATCGGCAAGTTTGCGCACAACAGCCGTATCCATTTTGCGTCCGTTGGCAACAACCGCAACAAATTCATCGTAAAGCTGGTTTACAATGCCTTGCAGCATTTCCCGTTCCTCAGCAGTCATTTCCCTGTCCGGGGATAAAATATCTTTATGCGGGCCGCTTTTTATTTTTCCGGTATATACGCCAATTTTTTTATACAAATCTTCAACATTCATATAAGGCATATATACACCTATGCTGCCTGTCAGCGTAGAAGAATTGGCATAAATAACATCGCTGTAAGAAGCCAGCCAGTATGCAGCGGAAGCAGCCTGGTCGCCCATGGACGTTATTATCGGTTTTTTGGTTGTTTCTTTAAAACGTGCCAGTTCGCGGCCTACTTCTTCAGCCGCAGTTACGCTGCCGCCGGGAGAATTAATGTGCAGCACCAGCGCTTTAACACTGCTGTCTGCCGCAGCATCACGTATTTCCTTCATAAGCTGTCCGCTTGTTGCCTGCTGCGTGCCGCCGAGCAATGTCTGTTCAACGCCTGCGCCATCCACAATAGCTCCGTTAATATTGATAACAGCAACCCTGTCGCCGACAACGGCTTTGGGCTCGCCATTATTGTTGCCGCCCAACAATGATACGACAAAAGATAAAACTGCAATCAGCAAAACTGCACTTATAAAAATTTTTTTAAGCATTTTTTCATCTCCTTATACACAAAAAGCAGACCGTTTTACAGTCTGCTTTTTGGTTATTTTACCGGCTTTATTTCTGTTCCCTCAAAGCAGCGGCAATAAATTCTCTAAAGAGAGGATGCGGATTGGTCGGGCGAGATTTAAATTCCGGATGGAATTGAGCGCCGAGGAACCAGGGATGCACATCTTCCGGGAGTTCCACAATTTCAACCAGACGTCCATTAGGCAAAGTGCCGCCGATACGCAGGCCTTTTTCCACAATCTGTTCTCTTAAAGCGTTATTAACTTCATAACGGTGACGGTGGCGTTCATAAATCAGTTCTGCACCGTATGCTTTATCTGTAAGCGTGCCGGGATAAACCTTGCACGGATACAGGCCAAGGCGCATTGTGCCGCCTTTTTCCTCAACGTCAACCTGTTCCGGCATAAGGTCGATAACAGGATACTTGGTATCCGGGTCAAATTCAGCGCTGTTAGCACCTTCCATGCCGCACATATGGCGTGCATATTCAATAACCGCACACTGCATGCCGAGGCAAATGCCAAAGAAAGGAATTTTGTTTTCCCTTGCATATTGAATAGCCATAATTTTGCCTTCAATGCCACGGTTGCCAAAACCGCCGGGAACAAGAATGCCGTCAACATCATTCAGCATTTCGGCAACATTGTTGTCTTCTTCCATTTTTTCGGAATTTACCCATTTAATTTCCAGTTCTGCTTCGTTTGCAACGGCAGCATGTTTAAGCGCTTCGGCAATGCTGATATAGGCATCATGCAGTTCTACATATTTACCTACAACGGCAATTTTTACTTTATTATCATATTTTTTGAGGATACGGGCAACCATTTCGTGCCATTGTACCATATCCTTCGGTTTATCTTCCATGTCCAGTTTTTTCAGAACAACAGTATCAAGTCCCTGTTCTTCCATCATCATGGGAACTTCATAAATGCTTTCGGCAGTCAGGTTCTGAATAACGGCTTCCGGGTCTACGTCGCAGAACATAGCCATTTTTTCGCACATTTCCTTAGAAATAGGCTTTTCGCTGCGGCATACCAAAATATCCGGTGCAATACCGATGCTGCGCAGTTCTTTTACGCTGTGCTGGGTAGGTTTGGTTTTTAGCTCGCCAGCTGCGGAAATATAAGGAACAAGGGTTACATGAATGTATAAAACATCATTTTTGCCAACTTCCTTTTTAACCTGGCGGATTGCTTCAAGGAACGGCAGGCTTTCAATATCGCCAACGGTGCCGCCGATTTCGGTAATTACAAAATCGGCATTGTCATCGCGGCCGACACGGTAAACGCGTTCTTTAATTTCATTGGTAATATGAGGAATTACCTGCACGGTACGTCCAAGGTAATCACCGCGGCGTTCTTTGTTAATAACGGAAAGATAAATTTTGCCGGCAGTTACGTTAGAGCTTTTAGACAGGTTAATGTCAATAAAGCGTTCATAATGTCCAAGGTCAAGGTCAGTTTCCGCACCGTCATCGGTTACAAAAACTTCGCCATGCTGGTACGGGCTCATTGTACCCGGGTCTACGTTAATGTACGGGTCAAACTTTTGGATGGTAACTTTATAACCGCGGCTTTTTAACAATCTGCCGAGCGAAGCAGCAGTAATACCTTTGCCGAGAGAGGAAACAACACCGCCGGTTACAAAAATATACTTAGTCATAATTTGCCTCCATTCGATAATTTTATTTAAAACTGCATTACATTCTTTCCGGTGCGGATACGCCTAAAATATTAAGTGCGTGGCGCAGAACATGCTGCGTAGCTTTAACAAGTTTAATGCGGGCCTGCTGCAATTCAGGGTCTACGCCCAAAATGCGGCACTGGTTATAGAAGGAATGGAACAAACCTGCCAAATCATGCACATAATGGGCAACGCGGTGTACCGCGCGCTCTTTTGCAGCAGATGCAATAAGTTCCGGATATTCGCCCAGTTTTTTAATAAGTTCGGTTTCAGTAGGTTCTGCAAGCAGGCTGTAATCTGCGTTTTCAGCTTCTTCAATACCAGCTTCCTTAAGCTGGCGGAAAATGCTGCAAATACGCGCATGCGCATACTGAATATAGTAAACAGGGTTTTCATTAGATTTTTCGGTAGCCAGTGTTAAATCAAAATCAAGCTGGCTGTCGATGCTGCGCATTACAAAGAAGAACCTTGCTGCATCAGTTCCTACTTCTTCAATCAATTCGTTTAAGGTTACGCTCTGGCCCGTGCGTTTGGACATTTTTACAAGTTCGCCGTTGCGGTACAGGCTTACCATCTGCAAAATCAGTATTTCAAGCTGGTCAGGATTGTAGCCAAGCGCACCAACAGCAGCCTTCATACGGGCAATATAACCATGGTGGTCTGCGCCCCACAGATTAATAACACGGTCAAATCCGCGTTCAAATTTATTGCGGTGGTAAGCAATGTCAGCGGCAAAATAAGTAGGCACGCCATTATCACGGATAACAACGCGGTCTTTATCGTCGCCGTGTTCGGTCGCTTTCAGCCACAGCGCACCGTCTTTTTCATACATATAGCCGCGTTCAGTCAAATAATCGCAGGCTTCCTTAATTTTATTGCCGTCATGTAAAGTCTGCTCGCTGAACCATACATCATAAGTTACGTTAAATGCTTCCAAATCCTCTTTCAGCGCGGCAAGTTTTTCCTTTAACGCAATAGTACGGAATTCCTCAATACGCTTTTCTTCATCCATATGCAGGAATTTATCGCCATAAATACGTTTAATGCGTTCAGCCGTTTCAATTATATCATGTCCGTGGTAACCGTTTTCCGGAAATTCCACATCAATGTCAAATGCTTCAAGATAACGTGCGTTTACGGAAGCCGCCAGATTGTTAATCTGGTTGCCGGCGTCATTGATGTAATATTCACGCGTTACATCATAGCCTGCGGCTTTCATAAGATTTGCAAGAGCACTTCCCACAGCGGCGCCGCGGCCATGACCTACATGCAGCGGACCGGTCGGATTGGCGCTTACATATTCAATCTGAATTTTCTCATTGGTCGGTGCTTTCAAATTGCCGTAATTTTCACCGGCTTTTACAATATTTGCAAACATATCGCTGAGCCAGTTATCTTTTAAGTAAAAATTAATAAAACCAGGGCCTGCAATTTCAGCCTTCTCTACATACGCACAATCAAGGTTATCAATTACCGCCTGTGCCACGATTCTCGGATTGCACTTTAAAGTTCTGGCAGACTGCATGGCAAAATTGGTTGCAAAATCACCAAATTCCTTTTGCGGCGGTACTTCAAGCAGCACCTCCGGCAGTTCACCTTCTTTTACAGTCCCCTTTTCAATAGCGGTAAGGGCTGCTTTTTTTACAGCGCCTGCCAAAATTTCCTTAATATCCATGCGCATCCTCCTCGATAACAATCTGTATTTTCATTTCGTTCTTTTCCTGTTCCGCCAGCTCCAGCATATATTCAAGCTCAATAGTCCATACGCCATTGCGGCAGTAAACATAAAGGTATTCGGTATTTGTTTTTAACCCAAAAGTCATATACGGCGTTTTATAAACGCTTATGCATTCAAGCCCTTTGGCAAATTCCTGACGCGATTCTACAGTACCGCTGCGGATAATAACAACATTATCATAATTCCACTTGATGGTAGTTTTTGTACCTTTCATGCCAACGGCTTCTGTTTCATCATAAAAAACATAAAACCTGCCGTTTTTTTCTGCCATTTTTCCAAAAGATACTGTCTCTATGGCAGATTTTTCATTATTGCTTTTTTCAAAACTTTTAACGTGAATTTTTACTTTCTTCATTTCCATAAAAAGCACTCCAAAAATGGCCGGAGCCTGCTTCACTTTAAGGTTTCCTTCAACTATAAAAACGAAGCAAGCTCCTCAACAATTTTATCACGGTTCAAAAACTGCCAAAACTTCTTAAATATTATATCTCACCGTCACGGTACAGTCAACCGCATATAATTATAGCTGCAACGATTTTGCTTGCTTTAATCTAATAAAGAAGTGTATAATTAATATATTATTTACAAAAACCATTATGGGAGGATGTTTTATGGAACAGGATTTGGGCAGCATTTTAGCCTATGCGCTGTACTTTATTGTACTGTTTGCCATAGGGCTTTATCATATGAAGGATACAGGCGATATGCAGAGTTATATGCTTGGCGGCCGCAAAATAGGCCCATGGGTTTCGGCGATGAGCGCCGAAGCTTCGGATATGAGCGGCTGGATGCTGATGGGCCTGCCGGGTTACGCTTATGTTGCAGGCGTCAGCGCGTTTTGGATTGCCATTGGCCTTGCGCTCGGCACCTGGCTTAACTGGCGTTTTGTTGCACAAAGGCTGCGCATTTACACCAAAATAGCCAACGATTCCATTACTCTGCCGGACTTTTTTGAAAACCGCTATAACGATAAAAGCAAAATTTTGCGTATCGTATCGGCTGTATTTATTTTTATTTTCTTCTTAATTTATACCGCATCCGGTTTTGTTGCCGGCGGCAGATTGTTCACTACTGTTTTTGATATTTCCTATTTATCTTCACTGCTGATTACGGCAGGCATTGTAATTTTTTACACCTTTACAGGCGGTTATCTTGCCGTATGCCGCACAGACTTTTTTCAGGGCACTTTAATGTTTTTTGCCATCATTGTTGTACCTGTTACCGGTATTATGATTGCCGGCGGCCCGGCAGCTACAATCTCGCATCTGCATGCTTTAAATCCTAACTATTTTAATATGCTTACCGATGCTACAGGCTTAACTCTCAGCTTTACAGCTATTGTTTCCCTTATCGGCTGGGGCCTTGGTTATTTTGGTCAACCGCATATTCTGGTACGTTTTATGAGCATCACTTCCGCCAAAGAAATTCCGCAGGCAACACGCATTGCGATGGTATGGGTAATTTTCTCCCTGTTTTTTGCAGTTGCTTCCGGTCTTGTAGGCAGAGTTGTTCTTGGCGATATTTTAACAGGCGTTAATGCCGAAACCGTTTTTATGGTTATGAACGAGCAGTTCTTTAATTCGTTCATGGCAGCAATTATTATTTCCGCTATTTTGGGCGCAATTATGAGTACTTCTTCCGGTCAGCTTCTGGTAACGGCTTCTGCCATTTCTACTGACTTTTATCAGGCATTGCTCCGCAAAAACGCCAGCCAGAAAGAACTTGTTTTCGTCAGCAGAGTTGCAGTCATTTTAGTTTCTGCCTGCTCACTCGCACTGGCATATAATCCTAACAACTATATTCTTGACCTTGTTGCTTACGCATGGGCAGGTTTCGGCGCATCCTTCGGTCCGCTGATGCTGTTCAGCCTGTTCTGGAAACGCACGACTTTAAAAGGCGCAGTTGCAGGCGTATTCTTCGGCGGCAGCACTGTTCTTGTGTGGAAAGAATGCTTTGCTTATACCGGCCTGTATGAAATCATCCCCGGTTTCATAGTTTCCTGCCTGGCAATCTTTATTGTCAGCCTGCTTGATAAAAAACCGTCTGATTCTATCATTAAAGATTTTGAAACTACTGAAAAACATATTAACGATTTATAATTATTACAAGCAAAAATCCTGCACTGAAAAAGTGCAGGATTTTTTTGTGCGTTTTTACATTACAAACTCTGTCCTAAACGAAACGCATCTTCCGGATATGTAGTTTTAGCAATCGCATCGCGTGTCAGGCAGGCGACAGCAAGCACACGCCCTTTATCTTCCCAGTGCATATAATTGGCAAGCGTCTCGTAATGTTTAACAATACTGCGCATGGTTAAAGGTGTATCACCGCCGCCAGCAGCCAATAATACCGATTGTTTATTATTGATATCGTATGTGCGTGAATAAAATCTGTCTATTACCGTTTTAAGCTGTGCACTGAAAGCAAAATAATAAACAGGGCTGATAAGTGCAATTACATCAGCTTCTATAAATTTTTGAACAGCTTCGTTTTCTATATCATCCTTATGGACACAAGGTCCGCTCATACCGCAGGCATCGCATCCAAGACACGGATGAATATTTCTTAACGCCGCATCAAAGCGGTAAATTTCGTGCCCTTTTGCTTCCGCACCTTCAATAAATTTACCGGCAAGCAAATCAGTTGTGCCATTTTTGTGCGGGCTGCCGGTCAGAACTACTACTTTCATACTATCCCTCTTTTACTTTAAACTCATATACTCATGCCAAGGTGTTTTGCCATCTCTGGAAACTCTGTTGCTTCAATCATTCTGCGTGTACCGCTGCCATAAGCCAAAACCATTCCCATATCCTGCCACTTCATAAATTGAACCAGCGAATCATAATGGTCTTTCAGCGCATCAAAAGTCCATCCGGCGCTGTTCCACGCAGTTGCCATCAAAATGCTTTTTTTGCCATCAAAACGCCGCAATCTGCCATGCATACGGTCAACAACTGTTTTTAACTGAGCAGACATATCATAATAATACAAAGGTGTTACAAGAACAATTAAATCTGCATTTAAAAGCTGCGGCATTAATTCTCTTTCTATATCATCTTTAAAAATACAAGGACCATCCATTTCGCAGGCATTGCACCCTATACAAGGGTTGATATTTTTAAATGCCGCATTAAAACGGTAAATTTCATGCCCTTTGCTTTCAGCTCCCTCTATAAATTTATCTGCAAGCAATGCAGATGTGCCTGCTTTATGAGGGCTGCCGGTAACAACTACTATTTTCATTTTTTCGTTTCCCTTCTGATTCTCTGCGTCTGCTATGTTGACTGTGCTGCCTTTTTCAAGCATGTTCAATCCACAACCACTTAAAAAGAGCGTAACCAAACCAGAACAGCTTACTTTTAAAAATTCTCTGCGGTTCATAGCCTGCCTCCTGTAAAATTATCTGTAATTAAATTATATTGTGGCCAACAGCACCAGTCCAATGCTTATTTGCTGTATTACACCATGCCTTTAAGTAATAAAAAATCCCGCGGTTTGCTCCGCAGGATTTTTTGTCTTCTTAATTATTTTAAATTTTGCAATGCTATTTTAAAACACCTTTTGCATTAAAAACATATAGGCAAATGTGCCGCCGGCTATGCTGATAAGCATGCTGCGCCGCCAAAAATGCAACGCCAATGTGAGTGCAACGCAAATAAATTCCGGCAAACCATGCCAGACATTAAACGGCGCATCTTTTAAACTGTAAACAACAAGCATACCTGTAACGGCAAAAGGCAAAACCCTGCCAAGATAATTTACAAAAGGCGGAATGGAACGCCCCCCGCCGAAAATTATAAACGGCAGGCTGCGTGTAAGTACTGTTGCCGCTACAATAGCCGCAATCATCACAATGCTTTGCCAAACTGTCATAGTCATGCGTCCATCCTCCTTTTAATTACAGCAAAAATAGTCAATATCAGCAGCATGGAAGGAATCATGAAATTTTCTGTGCCAAATACAAGCAAGCAGGCTGCCGATGCTGCAAGCCCTGTTAATGCTGCACCGTGGGCATCGGCATTAAGCCACTGCTCCGCAAATATTACCACAAACAACGCAGGCAGCACAAACTCAATGCCTTCGGTCGGAAAATCAAGCGCACTGCCGATAACTGCCCCCAAAGTTGCACCTGCAACCCAGTAAAAATGGTTTAATAATGTTACAAAAAACATAAACCAACCGTGGTCAATCCCTTCCGGCACCTTAGTCATACTGTTAATGGCAAAACTTTCATCACACATGCCAAAAATCAAATACAGCTTTTTCCAACCTGTGCTTCCGTATGATTTCAGCATGGAAATGGCGTAAAACAAATGCCTTGCATTAAGCATAAAAGCAGCTAAAAACGCAGCAAGAGGCTCAAATGCCCCTAAAAGCATATTAACAGCCACAAATTCCACTGAACCGGCAAAAATTAACAGGCTCATAAAAAACGGATATAATGGCGAAAAACCTTTGCTTACCATCAAAAATCCGTAAGAAGCGCCTAAAAATATAAAACTGGCGCCAATCGGCACCGTATACGGAAACGCCGCCTTAAACGCCTTTAACTTAACCTGTTCCAATATAATCCCTCTCAATAATACTTGTTTAAATTACCATAAAATACTGATATAATATTTTTAGAAAGCTGTAACATAAAAACATTTATTTACTATTTTAATCAGCGTATATATTTGTGTCAAGCATTAGAAATAAGCATTTATTTTGCACATAGGTTTTATAAAACCACTTACTGTATTTTAAAAGGAGGAAGCAAGCATGACTACACCAAAACCAGGTACCGGCGGCAATATTTACATTCCTTATGCTGAACGCACCGGAGCAGAATCCATTGTTTATTTTACCAGAGATTTATCTGCAGAAGGCATGTTGAAAATTTTTAAGCGCATCAGCGGCAGCCTTAACGGCAAAGTTGCCATTAAATTACACACAGGCGAACCTCATGGGCCAAATATCATTCCCCCCCCGTGGGTTAAAAATTTAATGGAAAAAGCCCTGCCTGATGCAACCGTTGTAGAAACAAACGCTTATTATGAAGGCGGGCGCCACACTACAAAACTGCACCGCGAAACTTTAAAAGTAAACGGCTGGGATTTTTGCACGGTTGATATTATGGATGAAAACGGCACTGCCGTTTTGCCTGTAAAAGGCGGCAAATGGTTTACTGAAATGCATGTTGGCAAAAATTTACTCAACTATGATTCGTTGTTTGTTCTAACTCATTTTAAAGGGCATGTTAAAGGCGGTTTTGGCGGAAGCGATAAAAATATCGGCATCGGCTGTGCAGATGGGCGCATCGGTAAAAAAGCCATTCATACTACACCAGGTTCTTCCGATATGTGGGATATTTCCGATGAAGAATTTATGGAAAGAATGACTGAATCAGCAAAATCAGTTGTCGACCATTTTGGCAAAAATATTGCTTTTATAAATGTAATGCGCAATATGTCCGTATCGTGTGACTGCGAAGGAACAGCGGCGGCACCGGTTGTAACACCTAATGTCGGTATTTTGGCATCTCTTGATATCCTTGCAATTGACCAGGCAAGCGTTGACCTCATTTATGCTATGAAGGAAAGCGACCGCCATGCTCTTGTTGAACGAATGGAAACGCGCCATGGATTGCGCCAGCTTACTTACATGAAAGAACTCGGCATGGGCAACGATAAATATAAATTAATCGATATCGACAACGGCGATAAAGAAATTACTCTTGCCGAAGCTGTTAAAGACGTTGTGCCGTTTGTTGCCGAATAATTTCTGATAATCAGAACCACCCGCATAGCGGGTGGTTTGCTCTGCGGCTAGAAGCCTTTTT